>NZ_KV814374.1:41619-244520 GCF_001813895.1 Rothia sp. HMSC071C12 | reverse complement strand
TACGAAAACCCGCTCTACATGGCTGAACTTGCCGACATGGCCGATCTCATTGCGGCGGGTCGACTGCAGTTGGGTGTGGACTTCAACCTGAAGATGCTTGAGGCAATCGTGAAGGAAATTAAGCCCGCGCTGACCACCAAGTAAAGCCCCTGAGGTAAAGACCCCGTGCCAAGCTGTTTCCAGCGCTCTGTAATGCGCTGAGATGAGCTTGAGCCATACATACAGCGATGCCCCGGCAGGCACCCGCAAGGGTTCCGCCGGGGCATTACTATGCTCACGTTCTTAGAAATCCTTCTGTCTAAAAGTCTTTCGTCTTTTCCCAAGGCTCAATAGCCCCCGGAACCACCTCAAACAGCGGATGCGCACACGCCGCCAGCTCGCCGCGCGCCGCCAGGCGCTCGCTCAACTGGTGCTCCCACTCGGGGTCGCGCCCAGCCACCTTGTGCTGTAGGAAAGCAAGCTCGTACTCCAACTGACCCAAAGAAACGGGAATACGCGCGACCGAAGCGTACGGGTTTTCTGCCTTGTCAGCGCAGTTTTTATCGGTACCGTTTTTGCCTGCGCTATTTTCGTTTGTGCTATCTTTGCCCGCATCGTCTTCGCCCGCGCCAATCAGTGCGCGGTTGAACGAGTAGCCGCGGGCATCCGCCTCATCCGCCAGCCCGGACAGGTAAGCGGCAACCGCCTCCAGCGGCTGCGGGTGCGCGCGAAAACGAATCAGCTGCGGATGGTTCGTGTACCCGCGAGTCAGGCCCCGCAGAACCTTCTGCGCCAGCAGAGTTTCACGCCAGCAGGCGACCAGGGCGCGCCGATCGAGCAGACAGGGGTGAAGAGACCAAATACGCACGCCTAGCCCTGCGCTTCTGCAGTGCTCTCGTCAGCCGATGCTGCGCCCGCGTGCTCGTCGCTAAAGTGCAGGAAGCTCTTGAGCACCAGCTCGCGCACCGCGTGCAGCAGGGTGTCGCGCGGATGCTGCTCCTGCGTACCGCGTGCGGCGGCGGCAGCCTCGTCGTATTCGGGCCAGGACAGTAGCATGGCAAGAGCCGCCACAATCTGACCCACGGCAAGCTCACCATCGCTCGCCGACGCAAAACCAGCGGTCTCGGTGGAGAGCAGCTGGGTGCGGCACAGACCCGAACCGGCACGCAGCAAAATGACGCTGGGATGCTCGGCGCCGGGGCGGCCGTGGCGTTCCTCGGTGACGTCCTCGGCGACCTCCAGGTGTGCGGTAAGGAGCGCCTCATCGTCCATGGCGGCGAGGCGGTCGTAGCGGCGCACGGACTCGGTGAGGGCGCGGGCGATGGGCTGCTGAATCGGGTAGGTAATCTCCTCGAAACGCTGTAGGGGCTCGGTCACCCCTGCCGCGGTTGCCTCGGTCGGGCGGCGCAGCCAAATCATGCCGAAACCAATAGAATGAACGTTCCGGGAAGCGAAGTCGTTCAGGTACGCCACGTAGGTCTGCTCGTAGTGGCTGCGGTCGCGGTTCTCGCTCGCATCCTTCAACCAGGTCTCCGCGTAGGAGGCGGGGGTCAGCGCCTCACGCTGAATAAACCACGCCTCCGCGCCGCCGTCGGCAACCCAGGCGCGCGGACGCTCATCCCACGGGCGCGGTGCGTCCGGGTCCGCCGAATCGCGAATAATTTCCCAGTTGCCCAGCATCTGCGCGCGGCCACCGGGCACCAGCACCGACGGCAGCTGACGCACCATCGTGCTCACAATTTCGTCACCGGGCAGGCCGCCGTCGCGGTAGGTGAACTGCTCCTCGGCGCTCTCACCGGCAACGCGCGGGGTAATCACGAACGGCGGGTTCGACACCACCAGGTCAAAAAGCTCACCGGCGACCGGCTCCAGCAGGGAACCCTCACGCAGGCTCACGCGCGCCTGCGGGTTCTGCGGATCAATATTGAGCGCCTGCGCGTTCAGCAGCAGGTTAAAACGGGCGAACGCCAGGGCACGCTCCGAAATGTCGGTGGCGGTCACGTGCTCAGCGTGAGCGAGCAGATGGAAGGTCTGAATACCGCAGCCGGTGCCCACATCCAGGGCGCGCTTGACGGGGGTACGCTCGGTAATCTGCGCCAGAGTCAGGGAGGCGTGACCAATGCCGAGCACGTGATCCTTACGGAGCACTCCGGGGCGCTGATGCGCACCCAGGTCGGCGGCAACAAAGATTTCGGTGCCGTCATCGGCGGCGTGCGGGCGCAAATCAACGCTCGCGGACCAGCGGGTAGAATCCGCAGCGTCGCGCTCAATCAGCGCGGCATTCTCGAAGTCAACCAGGGCATCGCCGAAAACCTCGGCTGCCTCAGTCTCAGTGAGCGGGCGAGCCAGCAGGAAAAACGCCAGCAGACGCGCCAGGTTCTTCTCACCCGCACTGTAATCGCCGCGCAGAATATGCTCCACACGCCACAAGCCCGGAACCACCTGGTCACGAGCCATCGCCTCAGCCGCCTCAACACCGAGCAGCTCCTGCACAGCGTCATAGCTGTAGTTCAACGCCAACAGGCGTTCACGGATGCGGATCAGGCGGGCGTAATCATCGCTGCGGGGAGCATCCGCAACGGCGGCGTACTCGGGAGCGAAAGAGGCGGCAGAAATAGTCATGCACACCATTCTACGCACCCGCCGCATCTGCCCGGGCGCGCCCACCGCGTATAGGCGGCAACGCAATGACACGGCCCCGACCCACCCCCTGACCAAAACCGTCATCTACGCAAGAGCGCCCACCCCATCGCATACACTGAAACCATGAGTAACCTGTACCCCGATGAAAGTATCAGCGTCGACAAGTGCTGGGAGCGTCTGCACGCAAACACTCTCGGCCGCCTCATCCTCACTGACGGACAGCACGTCGATGTGCTGCCCGTGCTCTACGCCGTCGCCAGCCAAGACGACAAGCAGGAAATCTACATCCGCACCACCCGCGGCAACAAGTTCTCCTCCGTGGTGGTCAGCCGCCGCGTTGCCTTCGAAATCGACGAAACCCTCGAAGACGGCATCCGCTCCGTCATCGTGGTCGGTATCGCCCACTGGCTACCGCCGGAAATGACCCCGCAGATCGTGCGCACCTTCGACCTGCCCGACTCCGAAACCCACGAAATGCAGTGGGTGCGCATTGCGCCGCAGACCGTGTACGGCCGCGAATACCCGCTGCTGCCCGCATACCTGGACGGCACCCACCCCGACTCTGACACCCTCACTAGCTAGAAACGCAGGTGAGCGGGTGCGGTGCGCCCCAGCACCCGCCCCCATGTACCCCGTGCACACACCACCGCTCCGGTACCGTATGATGTACCGAGTACCCTGCGCACTCGTGCAAGCTCAACACGCCCGGTTCACATCAACTAGAACCGTGCCAGCTCGCCTCGCGCCGGGCCACCGCGCGCTCGCCGCATGAAACGCACCGAGCGCACCACATCAACCCAACATAAACTACACCCCCACCGATCACCTCACCCGCGTACAACCACAACCGACCGGCACCCACAAGCGCCAGCGTAGGTTATGGTTGAATACGTAGCTTTTCAACACACAGATAGAGGAGTGCCGTGCCCGCTCAGGCAAAGACCGGAAAAGCCCTGCTGATTGTGGAGTCTCCCTCCAAGGTCAAAACCATTAGCAGCTACCTCGGCGAGGACTACCTTGTCGACTCGTCCATGGGCCATATCCGCGACCTTCCGCAGCCCTCCGAACTGCCCGAAAACCTCAAAAAGAGCCCCGTCGGCAAGTTCGCTGTCAACGTTGAAGAGAACTTCGAACCCTACTACGTGGTCAACCCCGACAAAAAGAAAAAGGTCGCCGAACTCAAGCGCAAGCTCAAAGAAGTAGACGCGCTCTACCTGGCAACCGATGGTGACCGCGAAGGTGAAGCCATCGCATGGCACCTGAAGGAAGTCCTCAAGCCCAAGGTACCCGTCTACCGCATGACCTTCCCCGAAATCACCCGGGAAGCCATTCAGCGCGCCTTCGGCGAACTGCGCGACATCGACCTGCACCTGGTCGACGCGCAGGAAACCCGCCGTATCCTCGACCGCATCTACGGTTACGAAATTTCCCCCGTACTCTGGCGCAAGGTCGGCCGCGGCCTCTCCGCAGGTCGCGTGCAGTCCGTCGCAACCCGCCTCGTCGTTGAACGCGAACGCGAACGCATGGCATTCGTCGCCGCCAACTACTGGGACCTGACCGGACGCTTCCTGACCGCAGCCTCCGAAGGCTTCGACGCCAAGCTGGTCGCCGTAGACGGTAACCGCATCGCCACCGGCAAGGACTTCGCCGACAACGGCACCCTCAACACCTCCAAGGTCACCCACCTGAATGAGGAAGCCGCCCGCGCGCTCGCCGCAGCCCTGCAGTCCGCCGCGTTCTCCGTACGCTCCGTTGAGACCAAGCCGTACAAGCGCCGCCCGGCAGCGCCGTTCACCACCTCCACCCTGCAGCAGGAAGCCGCACGTAAGCTGCGTTTCTCCTCCCGCGTGACCATGCAGGTGGCGCAGCGCCTCTACGAAAACGGTTACATCACCTACATGCGTACCGACTCGGTGGCGCTGAGCGAGCAGGCGATCTCCGCCGCACGCCGCCAGGCATCCGAGCTGTACGGCGCCGAGTTTGTGCCCTCAGCACCGCGCGTGTACACCTCCAAGAGCAAGAACGCGCAGGAAGCCCACGAAGCAATCCGCCCCGCGGGTGACACCTTCCGCACCCCGGACGCTGTGCGCGGCTCCCTGTCCAACGACGAGTTCCGCCTCTACGAGCTGATTTGGAAGCGTACCGTCGCCTCCCAGATGGCTGACGCGACCGGTTCCACCGCCTCCGTACGCCTGGGCGCCGTGGCATCTAACGGCCAGGACGCCGAGTTCGCTGCATCCGGTACCGTCATCACCTTCCGCGGCTTCCTCGCCGCCTACGAGGAGGGCGTTGACGCATCCCGCGTGGCTGAGCGTGAGGCGAAGGACGCTGAGAAGCGCCTGCCGAACCTGACCACCGGCGAGGCACTGACCGCCGAGGCGATTGAACCCGCTGGCCACGAGACCCTGCCGCCTCCGCGCTACACCGAGGCGTCCCTCGTGAAGACCCTGGACGAGCTGGGCATCGGCCGCCCGTCCACCTACGCGGCGGTTATTTCGACCATCATGGACCGCGGATACGTGAACGTTCGTTCTGGTTCGCTGATTCCGTCCTGGATCGCGTTCTCCGTGGTGCGCCTGCTCGAATCCAGCTTCGGCCCCTACGTGAACTACGAGTTCACCGCGCAGATGGAAGAAGACCTCGACCGCATCGCACGCGGCGAAGAATCCCGCGTCGAGTGGTTGGACGAGTTCTACTTCGGCGGCGACTCCAAGCGCGGCCTAAAGCCCATCGTCGACAACCTCGGCGAGATTGACGCCCGCAGCATCAACTCCATCCCGATCGCGGACGGCATTGTGCTGCGCGTGGGCAAGTTCGGTCCCTACCTGGAGGCCGAAGGCACCCTCGACACCGAGACTGGCGAGCTGACCGAACCGGTCCGCGCGAATGTACCTGCCGACCTGGCACCGGACGAACTGACCGAAGCGAAGGCACGCGAACTGCTCGAACAGGGCAAGTCCGACGGCCGCGTGCTCGGCGTGGACCCGGTCTCCGGCAACCAGATTGTGGCTCGCGACGGTCGCTACGGCCCCTACGTTACCGAGGTGATCGAGGAGATGACCGAGGAGCAGATTCAGGCATACCTGGACGCGCAGCCGACCGAATACTACAAGAACGGTAAGCCCAAGCCGAAGAAGAAGCCGAAGCCCGCCAAGCCGCGCACCGCGTCCCTGTTCAAGTCCATGGACCTGGCGACCGTGACCCTTGAGCAGGCACTGCAGCTGATGAGCCTGCCGCGCGTGCTCGGTACCGACGCTGAGGGCGTGGAAATCACCGTGCAGAACGGCCGCTTTGGCCCGTACCTGAAGAAGGGCACGGACTCCCGCTCGATTGGCAGCGAGGACGAAATCTTCACGATTACGCTGGAGCAGGCCCTGGAGATTTACTCCCAGCCGAAGCAGCGCGGTCGTGCGGCGGCTAAGCCTCCGCTGGCTGAGCTGGGTGTGGACCCGGTCAGCGAGAAGAAGATTGTGGTGAAGGACGGCCGCTTTGGCCCGTACATCACCGACGGTATTACGAACATTACGGTTCCGCGTGCGGAATCGGTCGAGTCTCTGACCCACGAGCGTGCGGTGCAGCTGCTGGCTGACAAGCGTGCGAAGGGCCCGGTCAAGCGTAAGACCGCCGCGAAGAAGACCACCACGGCTAAGAAGACGACTGCTAAGAAGACGACTGCAAAGTCTACTACCGCGAAGAAGACGACCACTCGTAAGACCGCAGCGAAGAAGACCGCCGAGTAGCTCTTCTACCTGAAGGCGCAGGATGCGTCCCGAACCCCTTAGCGGGGGTGGGGCGCCTCCTGCGCCTTTTGCGTGCTCGGGAGAGTACATGCCCGGCGTATTTTTTGCCCGCGCTGTGCTGATGCTGGGCATCCGCCCGGATTGTTTGCGGAGTGAGCCGCGCCTCTGACAGACTGGAAGAGGCACCGCACCTGCGGTACCGCACACAGACAATATCCCGCCGCGGGGCGGGGGAGGGGAGCGCATCGTGCGCCTGGGAGTTCTGGATGTCGGGTCGAATACGGTCCACCTGCTACTGATTGACGGCAGCCCTGGAGCGCGCCCCGAACCGTACGCGTCGCATAAGATTCCGCTGCAGCTCGTGCAGTACCTCGACGCTGAGGGCAATATTTCGCAGGAGGGCGCGGACGCGCTGACCCGCTTCGTGACCAGCGCCCGCGACTTCGCGATCGAGAATGAGGCGGAGGACCTGCTGGCGTTTTCTACGAGCGCTATCCGTGAGGCGGGTAATGGTGCGGCGGTGCTGCATCAGGTGCGTGAGCAGACCGGTGTGAGCCTGAACGGTATTTCGGGCGACCAGGAGGCGGCGATTACGTACTTTGCGGTGCGCCGCTGGCAGGGCTGGGGTGCGGGCCGCATCCTTGATTTTGATATTGGTGGCGGCTCGTTTGAGTTTTCGACGGGTACGAATGCGTTGCCGGATGCGGCGATGAGCGTGCCGTTGGGTGCGGGCCGTCTGACGCGTGAGTTTTTTGATGAGCAGCCGCCGAGCCCGAAGCAGGTGAAGCGTCTGCGTAAGTATGTGCGTGAGCAGATCGCCCCGGTGGCGGAGAATCTGTTGCGTTATGGTGCGCCGGATATGACGGTGGGTACGTCGAAGACGTTCCGTTCGTTGGCGCGTATTTGTGGTGCGGCGCCGTATTCGGCGGGCCCGCATGTGAAGCGTGAGATGCATTTGCAGGATTTGCGCCTGTGGACTCGTCGTATGGAGGCGATGACGGTGTCTGAGCGTAGCGATTTGCCGGGTGTTTCGAAGGCGCGCGCGGAGCAGATGCTGGCGGGCGCTATCGCTGCGGAGGCGGCGATGGAGGCGTTCGGGGTTGAGACGATGCGCGTGTGCCCGTGGGCGCTGCGTGAGGGCCTGATTCTGAAGCGTATTGAGCACCTGGCGGAGGGTACGGGTACTCCGGTCAACCCGAAGACCCTCCTGGGTGAGTAGAACATGATGATGAACCCCGCAGGCTGGTGCGTAACGGGCACCGGCCTGCGGGGTCACCGCTTATAACGTGTATATCCCGCCGACAAAGATGTAGGAAAGGAACAATCACCGATGAAAATCGAAGACATTATTGACGAGGTCAACGAAGCCTGGGGTGAAGAGCACGAAGAAAAAAGTAGAAAAATATTTTGGGATAACCTCGTCCGTATCCCATGTTGGGAATTTTTTCTGTGGACGTTAGTTTATTTATCACCATTAATTATTCTACTTCCTGCTTTATTTATTTCGTCTGAAAAAACTGGAAATCTTCCACTGCCTTTGGCGCAATTTTGGATTAACATACCATACTATTTGCTGGATATAAGGGCTGGAATTATTGTTTCACTTGCCAGCATTCTATTGAGCTTATATGTGAGTGTGGGTAAATTTGCTGATGGGGTAGAAGGAGTTAGTGGTGATGCGCGTCGAGCCACGTATAGAAAGTTTGCCCGTATTGTTGGTGAAATTGTCTTTGTGGTGTTTGTAATTAATTTTTGGTATGGACTTATTGCTGGGTATCTTCAAGGTACGTCTCTTGTGCCGCTTGGGCCCTGGAGTGTTGGTCCGGGGTGGGGCAAGCTCATCGTTTCCGAGCATATCAACCTTACTCGCTATCAAGAAATTCCTTTATGGGTTCTGTTATTTTTTGCCTGGTTTACCATGGTCTCTTCTCGAATGCTTACTTATAGTGAAAAAGATATATTGGTTAGAAGCTCAATTTATCTTGACAGGTTAAAGAATGCGAATGGAAACGGAAGTATGTCATATTCTAAAGAATACGACATAGCGAAGTGTGAGTTCGAAGAAGAATTTTTTGGGAAGCAAATAGGGGGAAATGATTTATTTATCCCTGGCAGATCTCTTTCTCGTAGAGAAGGTGCTTACTCTGGGATGTTCTACTCCGGTGTAAGATACATGGGGTTTGGTGTTAATGTGGGTGTGAAGTCTTATGTTTTCCACCGGCAATTTCGGAACATTTTTATTTCATGGATTTTTGTGAGTATTTTGGCGATAGCTACCATGTGGATTAACGGTTTTATCCTTGTGATCATCGGAAGTGTTTTTTATGGCACATATTTATCTATGGTTATCCAGTCTAGTGTTAATCTTGACTCGAATATATATAAATTAAATGTTTTGCGGTTGAATAAGGGGTATCGCAGGGTTTTTGAATATGTATCGTTTTATTGGAAAAATTGGATGAATAGATTGGCTGCTTATATATCTAGTAGCCTTGTGTTTATGTTTGTATTGGTGGAGTATCAGGGTGATTTAGCTAATGTATTTGAATTTCTTGGCCTTTCGGATGGGGCAGCTTCTGCACTTTTTCTCATAGTTTTCTTGGTGATTTCTATAGGATCAACAGTTGTTATTGTTTATGTGGTGGAAAAGTTTGTCTATCTGTCAATGAGGCGGATCATAGGAGAGCGCTCTGCTGTTGCTCTGGAGAAAAATATAAAATATTCTGAACTTTTGGAAGAGGATAAGGGGAAAATCGACTTTTTGATGGTTGCTTATATCTATTGTTTAATGCTTGAAGTGAATAAATACTATATGGATTATAAAGCTGAAGTGGGACATGTTGACTTATCGCCGAACCAATCTGAATTGATTAGAATCAGGTATTCCAGGCCGGCTATATATAAGGAATTGAAAAGCCCTAGTCATAAGTAGTCTGGCCAAAGGTAAATATTGAGGAGCCACATGTGTTTCGAATAGCAACTTATAATGTGGCTTCTGGAAACATATGTGGCTTCTCACTATGTGGGGCTATAACCTCCTCCAGAGTTTGTGCCATAGGTTAGCGTCTTCTGCCATGGTTTTTAACTACGACCAAAGACGCTAACCTATGGCACAACTTTCAGTGCAGCACGATAAAACAAAAGTTGCCCCGGACGCGCACGCATCCGGGGCCGCCCCTCGTTTCTTAGGGGGATTTTATCGCCATCTTGATACAATCACAGAGGGTGCAATTAGCACACAGAAGGGTTGGAGTATATTAATATATGGCAGAACTTTTCACAATAAAATTTAGTGGCGCGACAAGAGAATTAATTTCACGAGAGACTATTGGAGGCATCGATGGCTTTTCTAAGCTACAACAAAGACGAAAAGTTAGAATTTAATTACAAGAGGGCCTGCGGGTTGTGGCTAATTACGGTGGCGGTAGTTATCGCAATAGCCATCATGGCCGGAGGAAAGCAAATAATAAACATGCAAGTATTCAGTATCGGCTATGTCGTCAGCTTTTTCTCAATCAACATGAATAAAAAGGTGCTGAATAGACTAGCCGATGGCCCTTCGAGTGAATTTCAAAAGAAAGTATCTTCGCGTGCCGTTATTCTATTATTTGTCTTAATGGTTTTGCTGGGCGGCCCATTCTTCGCAACAGAAAATTGGAGACTGATTTGGCTGGGAGCGCTGATGGCAACCGCGCTGCATTTCTTCCCATACTATTTTGTGCATGGAAAGTCAATGATATATCTGGGTCTTATCTGTGCCATTAACGTGTTTGCAGGATATATTTTTACCAGCATCCCGTTAGAGGTAATTGCATATATCGATGCGGCGATTAAGCTCCTCTTCGGAATCTATCTGCTATTCCTTTCAAAGCCGTCAAAACAAAAGTAAGGCAAATCTTCGGCACGGCAAAACAGGGCGGCCCCGGACGCACACACGCATCCGGGGCCGCCCGCCACCTGTCAGGACCTACTTCTTAGCGCCGAACGCCCGTGTCCACGCCCAGCGGGTCAGCACCGCCGTGCCCACCGCAACCGCCATCGGCAGCCACGCACTCGCACCCTGACCCGTAAAACCAATCAACAACGTCAACGCAGACAACGGCGCATTCATCGAAATACCCAAAAACGCCGCCGTACCCGTCAACGCCGCCGCATACAACACCATCGACGCGCCACCCGGCACCCCGCCCAAACCCGGGAACGCCCACAGCACCAGCGCCGCCACACAAAACGCAACCGCCGCACCCAACGCCAAACCCGGCGTCAACGTACCGCCATAAGAACCGAAACGCAGACTCAACACCACCACGGCAGCCTTCGCAACAGCCAACGCCAACACATACACTGCCGCCGATGCGGTCAAACCGCCCGCCGCCGCATCCAGCGACACATTAAACGTGTGCTGAGTCAGCAGACGACCATTACCCAGAATCTCCGGAAGCCACAGCGAAACCACCGCGACCAGCGCAAACGCCACAGGAATACGCCACAGAAGAGAACGATCCTTCGCCTTCAACTTCTCCGCACGCTGCGACAACGCCCTAAAACCCAACGCCAATGGAGTCAACACCACACCCGTCAGCGCCGCCACTGTCAGCGTCGTCGCATCCAACGGAAGCTGCGGCACCGGGTACGTCGGCTCATTGACAATCACCAGATTTGCCGTGACCGTCGCCGTCCACACCGTCACCGCACCCACATACAGCGACCGCAGGCTCAAACCAACAGCCATCGCCTCCACAAGGTACACCACGCCACCAATCGGCACCTGATACACCGCCGCCAAACCAGACGCCGCACCCGCCGCCACCAGCAGACTACGCTCACGAACACCCAACAGCGGGGCACCATCAGCGCCCACAAAACCAAGACGCTCCAACAGGTTCGCGGTACGGCCAGCCGCCAAAGCACCCAGCTCACGAGGCGCGACCTCCTTACCCACAGGAGAGCCCGCACCCACAGCAACAATCTGAATCACCGAATGCGAAATCTGCCGCCACAGCGACGGGGTACGGTTCTCCTCGGTAGCACCGGCAATCTGCGACTTCACGCCGACCACACGCCGCCCACCGGACTGCAGGTAGTACCACACCAGCGCCACGAACGGACCCAGCGCCGCCAAAACCAGGGCACGACGCGCCGGATCGGCACCGTCAGTCACCATCGGGTGATGCCCCTCAGCCTGACCGAAAGTTAGCTCCTGCATAAAGTCCAGAACATAATGCAGAGCAATCGCGCCCAAGCCGCTGAACACGCCCGTGACCAGCGCGGCAAGGGTCAGCCCCAGCAGGAGGCGAAACGAAAAAGAACGGAAACCCGCAGGATTCTGCGGGCTATTCGAGGAAGATTTCGAGGAAGAACCAGTATGAGAAGACATAGAAAAAGGGGTTTGTGTGTTGCGTGCTGTGTGGTTTGAAGGCTTCATGCCCGGCGCAAACTGCCGCGGGTGAAGCTGTTTTCATTCTACGCCCGCAGAATTACGCCCTCCCCGGCATGCCAGAACGTGAGAAGCGGAGCCCCGCGCATTGGGTCGCGGAGCATGAGGTGAAGCCGCTGCCCAGAAAACGCGGAAGAAACACGAGCCAGGTCATATGCCCGTAGCCGCACCCGCTATGCTGGAAGGGTACGCCTCCACGCGCCCGCCGCGCACCGAACAGTAGCCCCCGGAACACACCGGCGGCACGCCTGCCGGCACCCGGCGCAGGCACCCCATTAGGAAGGATCAACGATGACCGCAACTATCGCTTTTCTCGGCACCGGCTCCATGAACGGCTCTATCGCCGCAGGTTTGCTCGCTGCAGGCCACGACCCCGCCCACATCCGCGCCACCGTGCGTAGCGAAGAATCTCGCGCCGCCCTCGCCCAGCGCCTCGGCGACAAGGTCGAAATCATCACCACCGGCGGCGAAGCTGATGGCAACCACAAGGCAACCGCCCACGCGGACGTTGTGCTGCTCGGCGTGAAGCCCTACGGCATCGTTGAGCTTGCCCGCGACATCGCACCTGCTCTCGCGCCGAACGCTGTTGTGGTGTCCGTTGCTGCTGGCGTGACCCTCGAAACTCTCGCCGAGTGCCTTCCCGCAGGTCAGCCCATTGTTCGCTGCATGCCGAACACCCCCTCCTCCGTGGGCAAGGGCGTGCTCGCCATCTCCACCACCGACACCGTGAAGGCCGAGCAGAAGAAGCTCGTCGAAGAGGTCCTGGGCACCGTCGGCTTGGTTGTTGAGGTCCGCGAGGACCAGATGGATGCGGTCACCGCCGTCTCCGGTTCCGGCCCGGCATACGCGTTCCTGCTTGCGGAGGCGATGGCAGCCGCAGGTGAGAAGCTCGGCCTGGACGCAGACACCGCCCTCAAGCTTGCCAGCGCAACCGTTGCCGGTGCGGGCTTCCTGCTCGACACCAACCCGGATGCACCCGCCCTGCGCCGCGCCGTGACCAGCCCGAACGGCACCACCGAGCGTGCACTGAACACCTTCGTGGACGGTGGCCTCTTCCAGCTGACCGAGGACGCGATGCGCGCCTGCGCGGCACGTTCGGCGGAAATGAGCCAGCTGTACACTGCTGACGAGGACTAATCGGCGGGAATTAACCGATGAGGGCTAATACCGTCCGGTAGCATCCCCCTGACTAGCTGAAACTACAGAAAAACAGCCTCCTCCCGGAACTTCGGGAAGAGGCTGTTTTTCTATGTCTAATCGCGGGCTGCTCAAACGTGGGTTGCTCAACCGCGGGCTCCTCAAAACCAGCAGAGCTGGGAAAGATAACTCCCGCAGCGAGGAAACGTGCGCTTAGGGGCGCGCCGCGAAACGCTCGATCAGGTCCACCTGACCGGACACAATCAGAATGTCGCGCGAGTGAATGCGGGTGGTGGCGTCCGCGTAGGTGAAGTCCTCACCGGGCGACTTAATACCGACCACGGACACGCCGTACTTGGAGCGAATATCCGACTCGGCGAGGGTGAATCCGTGGGTTTCCTTCGGCGGGCGCATCTTCGCAATCGCGAAGTCGTCATCAAATTCAATGTAGTCCAGCAATCGACCCGAGACGAGGTGCGCGGCGCGGCGGCCGGCGTCCGCCTCCGGGTAGACCACGTGGTGCGCGCCAATACGCTCCAGAATCTTGCCGTGCGCGGGGGTAATAGCCTTCGCCCAAATACGCTCCACGCCAATGTCCACGAGGTTCGCGGTAATCAGCACGGATGCCTCCACGGAGGTGCCCACACCCACCACGGCGGAACCGAAATCGTCCGCACCCAACTGGTGCAGGGTGTCGATATCGGTCGCGTCGGCGGAGACCACGTGCGTCAGCACGCCGGACCACTTCTGCACCAGCTCGGGGTCCTTCTCAATAGCAAGGACCTCCTTGTTCTGCAGGCGCAGCTGGGCCGCCACCGCGGAGCCGAAGCGTCCCAGACCAATCACGAGGACGGGGGCGTTATGTGCACTAGCCAATGGTGGGCCTTTCTTCGGGGAACTTGTAGAGGCGGCGGCGTGAACGCAGCGCCAGGCCGGTCGCGGCGGTTGTGGTGCCCACACGGCCAATGAGCATCAGGCCGCTGAGCACGTAGATACCCGCCGGCGGCAGGCTGGAGGAGAGGCCATTCGAGAGGCCGCAGGTCGCGAAGGCGGAGATGACCTCGAAAATGACTTCCTTGAGGTCCGCGCCGCTAATAATCAGAATCGACGCGGCGCCGACACCTACCACGGTAGCACCCATAACAATCACGGAGATAGCAATACGCAGGGAGGACTCGGGGATGGTGCGGTTGAACGCGACAACCTTCTGATCGCCTCGCGCCTCAGCAAGGATAGACAGGGCAATCACGGCGATGGTCGTGACCTTCACGCCACCCGCGGTCGAGCCGGAGCCACCGCCAATGAACATGAGCATGTCCGTCAGGAGCGTGGAGACGGGGGTAATGCTGCTCATGTCGACCAGATTGAAGCCGCCCGAACGCATCATGACGGAGGCAAAGATGGCGTTCAGAACCTTGTCGCCTGCGGAGTAGTCGCCGATGGTGGCGGGGTTGTTCCACTCGAAGAGACCCCAGAAGAACGCGCCAAAAGCAAAGAAAAACAGGGTCGTCACGGTGGTCAGCTTCGCGGTGAGCGACCAGTGGCGGGGGCGGAAAGGGTGATGCTGAATCGCAATGAAAACAGGGAAACCGAGCGAGCCCAAGAACACGGCAATGCAGATGGGCACGAGCAGGAAAAGGTCATGACCGTAAGGCACGATGCCGTCGGAATGCGGGGTGAAGCCTGCATTGTTGAAGGCTGAGATGGAGTAGAAAATGCTGTGCCAGATCGCCTGGAACGGGTCTTCGCCGAGGGTCAGGAAACGAGGAATCAGCACAAGCGCAATGATTGCCTCGATGGAGAATGAAGCATAGGAGACGCTCTTGATGATGCCACCGACCTCGCCAAGACGGCTGATGTTCAGGTCTTCCTGTGCGATGAGTTTGGTGCGCAGACCCATCTTACGGCCGATAGCCAGCGCCAGCAGGGAGGTAATGGTCAGAGTACCCAAACCACCGACCTGACAAGCCACAAGAATCATTGCCTGACCGAAGGTGGACCACTGCTCGGCGGTGGAGACGGTAGTCAGGCCGGTCACGGTCACCGCGCTGGTAGAGGTAAAAAATGCGTGGTGGAAAGGCGCGGGCTGCCCATCATTGGAGGAGATGGGCAGTAGCAAGGTGAGCGTAAAGAAGATGATGACCAGCAGAAACGCAGTGATTGCGGTGCGCGAAGGCGAGGCAAGAACGGTCACGTCAATAAAGTCACGGAACCGTTCGAGGGTCTGCAGATTGAACCCCATGGGGGCGCGCTTACGCTGAACCTCGGAGGTTTCGCTCACGTGGTCGCGTAGGGTGAGCAGACGATCGAGGTCAATACCGGGCACGCTCGTGAGGATGCTAAGGTTTTCGGCCTCGAGGCGGTCGCGTCGGCTACGGTGAACCTGCTGCTTTTGAGGTACGGATGTGGTGCCGCTGAGGGTGTCCCAGCGGCGGTTGAGCTGACCCTGGGGGTGGTGGTGTCGGCGCCGGGTGCGGCGGATGATGCGTCCCATGCGCCTCCTTCAGCTGGTCTGGGTGTTGGTGTGTTGGGTGGCGGATATGTGCCTGTTTTGACGCCTTCTAGTGTATCGCGCCTAATGTGTGCGGAGGGGGTTGTAGTTGTGGTGGCTTGGGGCTAAATATGTGAGCCTTGAGAAGACGCATAGTTGGTTTTGTGGGTGGAGCCACGAAAACTATATATTCTGTATCTGTTATATAAGTATTGAGGAAGGTGAAGGGTGGTCATATGCCAGGGATGAGATACATAAACTCCGCACCATATGTGATGGACACTTCATGCTTTTATCCCCTTCAACGCTTCGTTTTGAGTTAGTGTTCAGGCTTCTTTCAGAATTTTTGAAGGTAATTTCTGCATCAGCCTCATTCTAAGCTTGAAGCGCCACTTTATATGTCATAATCGCTATATGCATTCTGATGTTTTTTCTGTCATCGCGGATCCGACTCGCCGCCGAATTGTGCGTATTCTCGCTGAGCAAACCCACACGGTGGGTGCTGTGGTTGAAAAGCTGGGCATGAGCCAGCCGACCATTTCGAAGCACCTGAAAGTCCTTCGTGATGCAGACGTGGTCTCCGTGACCGTGGAGGGGCAGCGTCGCCTCTACTCCCTGAACCCGGATGTATTCGCCACCGTGACCGAGTGGATCAACGAGACCGTCCAGATTGCGCGCCAGTCCAGCGAAGCGCACGTACCCGTGGCACTGCCCGGTGGCGTGACTGCATCTGCCTCCGACAAGACGATGGCTGAGAGGATTGCAGCTGAGAACGCAGTCGAGAAGGCTGGGCAGAAGCCGGTCGAGAAGACCTCTGAAAAGAGCGCTCAGAAGCCCGCAGCCGAAGAACCCGCTCAGAAGCTTGCACCCGCTGCAACTGCGCCGGCTGCATCCGAGAAGAACGCAACCGCGGAGAAGACCGAGGCGACCGACTCTGAGACTTTCGTCGTTGAGGCGCCCACCCCCGAGGAAATCGAGCAGGCTCGCATTCAGCGCGCCCGCGCACAGCACCTGACCCCCAGCGTGCGCATTTACTCGCGCCCGGCGGAGCAGGCTGCTGAAAGTGCCGCCTCCGAATCGACTGTTGAGAAGACCACTGCTGAGCCCACCTCGCAGGAAGAGACAGTGGATAGCACCCCGATGCGCCCCTTCACTCCCGCATCGTACGGTTACGATGCTGGGGTGACCCCCGCGGCGTCGGCATCCCCCGCTCAGCCCGCTACCCCTGCGGCACCTGCTGAGGTGAAGCCCGCTGAGACCACCAAGACCACTGAGGCTAAGCCTGTCGTAGCGCATAAGCCGGTGGTATTCCCTCAGCCTGCGGCTGTAGTGTCTTATGGCACCGACCCCGCTGCGGTTGTGGGTGGTTCGATTCAGCCTATCGCTGTGATCCCCGAGGCTGTTGCGCTTGAAAAGGCCGCCGACGAAAAGGTTGCTGTTGAGAAGCCTGTTGCACCCGCTGAATCCGTCACGGAAGAAGCAACCGGCAAGGATTTTGCAGCTGAGGAATCTGCATCTGAGGATTCTGCAGCTGAAAAGTCTGTGATTGAGAAGAACGTAGTGGATGAAGCCTCGGCAGAAGAGCCGGTGAAGGCTGATTCTGCTGAGGAAGCAGCTTCGCCCGCAGAAGCTACTGAAAAGGATGAGCTCGCTAAGGGCGAGCCTGCCAATGATGAGCTCACCA
Organism: Rothia sp. HMSC071C12; assembly: GCF_001813895.1. Classification (NCBI taxonomy): domain Bacteria; kingdom Bacillati; phylum Actinomycetota; class Actinomycetes; order Micrococcales; family Micrococcaceae; genus Rothia; species Rothia sp. HMSC071C12. The sequence continues at coordinate 227,409 of NZ_KV814374.1, read as the reverse complement.
AAGATGAGCCTGTCGAGGGTGAGCCTGCTAAGGCTGAAACCTCCGCTGAGGAGCCCGAGTACCAGACCATGCCCTCCTACGATTCGGTGTACCGCCCCAGCACTGAGACGAACAGCGCTGAGGCGAAGGATAACCACCGCGGTGGCCTCTTCGGCTTCCTGCGTGGCCGCCGCCGCTAAAACGGGCGGCTAGGGTCTGCCCTGCCGATCACTTCCGGCATTAACTCTCTGTAAAACACACACTCACTCACTTTTTGACCGAAAGACGCATTCACGTGGCTATTCATCGTAAAATTCTGCGCTGGCTCGAGAACGAACTGTTCGAGGGCAACATTCAGCTGGGCCAGGACCTGCCCAGCGATAGCGAAATTGCGCGCGCTATTGGTGTGAGTCGTTCCCGCACCCGCGAGGCTCTACGCACCCTGGAAGATATGGATCTGGTGCAGCTATACAACGGTCGCGGCAAGGAAATGCTGGTGCACCTGAGCGATGAGCCTGCCGCTGCCGCCAGCGCTGCTCTGCGCCTGCACATGTCCAGCTCGCGTTACCCGACTCGTGACTTGGTGCAGACCCGTATTCTGCTGGAAAGCTGGGCGATTGCGCGTATTGACCCGAAGACCACCTCCTTCGCGGAGATGGACGAGGTCCTGGAGCAGATGGAAGATTTCGACCTGTCGATTCGTGATTTCCTCGAGCTTCTGCTGACTTTCCACCACCAGGTGATGCGTTGCGCCGGTAATGAGCTGCTGGTGGGTCTGCTCGCGTCGGTGCGTCAGCCGAGCTTTGAGTCGATGCTGTCGCTGGTGGGTCGTATGCCGCTGTGGAGTAGCGCTGTGGAGCGTCTGCGTGCTGAGAGTCGTGCTATTGCGGAGGCTTTGAAAGCAGGCGATTCGGCGACGGCTCGTGCCATGGTGATTGGTCAGCTGCGCGGCATGTATTCCGATGCCGGTATTGATCTGGAGCAGGAGGCGACCTCTGCGAACGGTCTGCCGGGTGAGCCGATTGCGTCTGAGTTCGCGCCGGTTGATGTGGATGAGTTTGCCGCTGATGACTTTGATGATTTGATGCAGGACGATGCGTCCTTCGCCGATGTGGGGGCACTTCCTGCCGCGGATGCTCCTGTTGCGGCACCGGCTGAGCTGGCTCAGGTTCCTGCTCCGGTGTCTGCGCAGTCTGCTGACGTGGAGTATGAGCAGTCTGAATCCGAGGCTGCCCGCGTTGAGGTTGCCCACGTTGAGGAGGCGGCGTCTGGAATTCCCTCCGAGCCGACTGATACCTCTGCCGAGACTACTTCTGGCGCAGATATTTCTGCTTCTGACAAGGTAGAACGTTCCATTCCCGCTGCGTCTCAGCCCGTACCTGCCGCGGCTTCCGCAGCCCCCGCGCAGCCTACCGCTCATACGGTGAGCGCGGATGTGCCGCTGAGCTTCGGTACCCCGCGCCGCAGTACCCCGGTAGCGCAGGTAACCCCCGCTGCTTCTGCGGCACCGGTTGCTTCTGTAGCGGCTAGCTCCCAGACTCTCGCTTCCCAGCCTCTCAGCTCCCAGACCCCCAGCGGTCAGCTGCCGAGCGTCCCTGCCGCGTACGCGCAGGAAGAGGTTGAGGGTCCCGCGAAGGTTCTGCGCGCCTCCACGGCGGCTCCGCGTCGTCGTAGCGGTCAGATTATTTCTCCGGTGCGTGCGACCATCATTAAGCCTGTGGACCGTAGCAAGGTGCTGACTGCGCCTGCCCGTACCGCCCGTCCTGCGGCTGTTGTGACTGCCGCGGCGCCTGCGGAGTCTGAGTCGGCTGAGAAGGTTCTGCGTGCCCCTGCACGCCAGGAGGTGCCCGCCGTTCAGCCTGCTGAGCCTACCCGCCTTGAGGCGGCAGCGACCATCCACGACACCTACGAGAAGCTTCCGCATGATGAGCCGGTGCAGGAGCGCGGCGGCATCTTCTCGAAGATGAAGCGTTTCTTCGGTGTGGATGTGTACGAACCTAATGAAGCGCAGGAGAGCGCTGAGAAGGATCAGGCAGTGAAGGAGCAGGTTCTGAAGGCAGAAACGAAGCCCGAGCCCCAGCCTGAGCCTCAGCCCGTCATTGATGAGGAGGCGCTGGCTCGTGCCGAGGCTGAGCGTGCTGAGCGTCTGAAGGCGTTGCACGCGGCGGCTGAAGAAGAGGCAGCTGAGGAAAGCGCCGTTGAAGAGGTTTCGGTGGAAGAGCCGGTTGAAGAACCCGCTGAGGCTTCTGATCCCGCGCAGGAATCGGCTGCGGAATTGGTAGAGGCCGCCTCCCCGGCTGAGGAGAGCGCTCCTGATGCTGCTGTAGCTTCTTCCGGTTCGGTGCTGTCTCATGGCCGCGCTAAGGGCTCGAAGAAGTCGAAGAAGAAGCGCCGTTAGGGCTACCGAATCCTCGTTTTCGCCCTGAGATATCCCCGAGATATCCTCGATATCCCCGCGGGAAAAGCGGAAATTCAGGGAAAAACTCCTGAAAAGCCGCTCTCGAATGGTGAAAATGGGGGTAAACCTAGTACTCTAGGTAGGTAGCGCTCTAAAACGCAAGGGTATTTCTGTGCCTAAAATGCGTTTTGGATCGGTTATACCGGTATAAATATCCCCGGGTAGCTACCGAGTCGAATGGCTCGGCCGGGTACGAGTAAAGTGAGGAAATCCTATGGGTTCCGTTATCAAGAAGCGCCGCAAGCGTATGTCCAAGAAGAAGCACCGCAAGCTGCTTCGTAAGACCCGCCACCAGCGCCGCAACAAGAAGTAAATAGACTTCTTTCGCCCCGCCCTCCGTATGGAGAGGCGGGGTTTTTGTGTTCCTGCAGTTTTTGCGGGCTGGGCTTTGTACGCCGGGTTTTGTATTTGTAGAGCGTATGCGCGGGTTACCTGTTTGGGGTGCGGCGCGCTATCTGAGAGACTGGGATTATGACTGAAACTTCCACCATTAAAGTTCACCTCATGCGTCACGGCGAGGTGCACAACCCCGAGCGCATTGTGTACGGCCGTCTGCCCGGTTACCGTCTGTCCGATAAGGGCCAGCAGATGGTGCGTCTGAGCGCTGAGGAGTTCGCGGCTCGTGCTGAGCGCGGCGCCCGTTTCGTGCATCTGGTCTGCTCGCCGTTGCAGCGTACCCGTGAGTCTGCCGCTCCGGTTGAGGAGTTGCTGGGTCTGACTGCGCAGCCGGATGAGCGCGTCATTGAGGCGGATAACTATTTTGAGGGTCTGCACGTGAACGCGCAGGAGCTGCTGAAGAACCCGCGTCACTGGACTAAGCTGTACAACCCGGCGCGCCCCTCCTGGGGTGAGTCGTACCTGGATCAGATTCGCCGTATGGCAGCGGCTGTTCAGGATGCGGCGCGTACCGCCTACGAGCGCGGCGGTGAGGGTGCGGAGGCGATTATTGTGTCGCACCAGCTGCCGATTTGGATTACTCGCCTGGGCATTGAGGGTCGCATGCTACAGCATGACCCGCGTGCCCGTGAGTGCAACCTGGCGTCGATTACGACTCTGGCGTTTAGCACCACTGATTTTGAGCATGAGATGCCGCATTTTGTGGGGTATTCGGAGCCTGCCGCGCCGCTGTACGGTGGCGTGATTCAGCTGCCCGGTAGCTAAAACATCCGGTAGCTAGTTCCTGAAGCTGTTTTTGAGCATAGTAAGAGGCTGTGAGCCCGTCCGTTGCGGATGCGCTCACAGCCTCTTGCTGTAAACCTTGAGGGGGTGCGAGCCTAGCTGTTCTGACTAGTTCTGCCCGTTACTCTGATTCGGCGTGCCGTCCTCGGGATCCTGCTTGTTGTTCGACTCTGCTTCGCGGCTGCGGCGTTCGCGTTCTGCTTTTGCTTTGAGCCAGCGCAGGTATTCCTCATCGTCGTCGGGGGAAGATACCGAGGGCGCCGGGGTGCTGCGTCGCTGACCGAAGCCGTGGCGAGGAGCGCCTGCTGCGGGCTGTGCTTTGGGGCGGCCCAAGATAAGCCACATGAGCGGGCCCACCACGGGGAAGAGCAGGGTGACGAGAACCCACAGCCACTTGGGCAGGGTTCGCGCCTCGTGTGCGGGGGTGCGGACGGCGTCCAAGAGGGTGTAAAGGGTCAGCCCCACGATGAGGGCGGCGCCGCCAATAATCAGCATGGCTCGAATCATAAGCACTACTATGACATACCGCCGCGTTATTGCGGAACTGTGAACCGGGTGCCCGCCAACGGCGTAACGGCGCGGCAATCCGGTGCAGATTTGTACGTCGGCTTAGTAGCCGGTGAACACCTGAACCTCGTGGCTAATAATATCCAGCGAGCCCAGCCACACGGCGAGGGCAAGAATCACGGAGTACACGAGCGCCACAATACCCGCCTGCTTGAGCACGGGAATCAGGTCGCGGCCGCCGCGCGTCCACACGGTCACGCAGGAGTGGATGGTCGGGCCGACCAGCAGGAAGATCAGCAGGAACCAGGGGTTCTCATCGAGCAGGAGCACGCCCAGGCCCAGTGCCAGCGCCATCTCCACGATGTAGGTGATGCGCGACCAGCGTTCGCCCAGGCGGACCGCCATGGTCAGCTTGCCCGCCTCAATGTCGGTGGGAATGTCACGTACGTTATTCGCCATGAGCAGCGCACAGGAAATCAGACCAATGCCGATAGCGCCCACCCAGCCGAGCAGGGTCAGGGTGTGCGCCTGCGTGTAGAGGGTGCCCAGGGTCGCGACCAGACCAAAGTAGACGAAGACGAACACGTCGCCCAGGCCCATGTAGCCGTATGGGTGCTTGCCGCCGGTGTAGCCCCACGCCGCGAAGACGCTGGAGGCGCCAATCGCCAGGAACCACCACTGGTTCGCCAGAGCAACCAGGGCAAGACCCGCAAGCATCGCCAGACCGAAGCAGGTGAATGCGGCGTACTTGACGGAGCGGGGGCTTGCCACGCCGGAACCGACGAGGCGTAGCGGACCCACGCGGTCTTCGTCGGTGCCCTTGATACCGTCGGAGTAGTCGTTGGCGTAGTTCACGCCGACCTGCAGGAAGAACGCGACGAGGAACGCCAAGAACGCGTAGAGCGGCTTGAATGCGTTGATCTCGTAGGCGGCAGCTGAGCCGGCAATAATGGGGGCGACGGCGAGCGGCAGGGTGCGCAGGCGAGCGCCTTCAATCCATTGGGCGGCAGTTGCCACGGGGGTTCCTTCCGGGTCTAAGTGTGTATGATGCGTGGGTGTTGTGACGGTGATGGTCAGGGCGTGCGGGCGACTGCGTGTGCGGGGTGAAAACCCGCGGATGAGCCTGCTTTAGCCCTGACGGTAGTCTCTGTCCAGGATACTGTATATTTCTGCGCGGTCCGGCTTGCCGGTGCTGGTGAGCGGGAAATCCGGCAGGATGCTCAGCTGCTTGGGGGCGGCGGGGGCGCCGAGCTTTTCGGCACAGCGGGCACGCAGTAGGGCGCTGAGTTCTTCGTTCAGGTCGGGGCGATTCTGGGTAGATGTAGCCGCGGCATCGGCAGAAGGCACCAGCGTGACCGCTGCGGCAATGGCTGTGCCCCAGCGGGCATCGGGTAGGCCGATGACGCAGGCTTCGCGTACGGCGGGGTGCTCTTCGAGGACGGTCGCTACGGCGCGGGCGGAGATTTTTACGCCTCCGCTGATGAGTACGTCGTCGCTACGGCCGAGCACCTGCAGGCGCTGCTCACTACAGTTCTTGTTGCTGTTGGGAGCCGCTGCAGGGCTCAACAGCCCGTAGTCGTCGGTGCGGTACCAGTGGGTGCCGTCGGCGGCGGTGAAGAAGTGCTCGGCGGTGCGGGTGGCGTCGCCAATGTAGCCGCTGGCGAGGTGCGCACCGCTGATCCAAATACGGCCCACCTGCACAGACTCTTCATTCGCCGACTTCCCCTCAATATCCGGTACGGCGGGCATACCTTCTTCGGGGACGAGTTTAACCCGCACGCCGGGCAGTACGGAGCCGGAGTAGACGCATCCGCCGGCGGTTTCGGCACTGCCGTAGGTGGTCACCGTGTTCAGCCCCAGGGCGGTGGCGGCGGCGAGCAGGTCGGCGCTGGCGGGGGCGCCTCCGAGTAGGATGCCAGTGAAGGAGCCGAGCGCCTCGTGAATTTCAGCGCCCAGGTGCGGGTTGGTGTCCGCGCTTTCGAGCAGTTTATGGAGCTGGGTGGGCACCAGGGAGATAAACCGGCGTGCCGAGCTCATGCGCTCAACCGCCTGCAGGAAAACCTCGGGGCTAAAGTGCACGGGCTCGGTCACGGAGCGGGCAATGACCGGGGCGGTGCCTGCGAGCACGGAGCGGGCGAGCACCTGCGCGCCGGCAATATAGTGCGCCGGAAGAGCCAGAAGCCACTGCGAGGCGGCATCGGAGTTTGAGCCGAAGAAGCGCTCGGTGGCTGCCGCGCTAGCGGCAAGAGCTCGCGCGGTCAGTGCGGTGCGTTTGGGGGTTCCGGTGGATCCGGAGGTGCCCACCACCAGGGCAATAGGCTCCGCAGCCGCGCCCGCACCAGCATCCGCCGCGTACCCGCCCAGTAGCTGCTCAAAGGCGCCCAGCATGGTGTGCGGGTCGGCGGGCTGGTCGGCGCGCACCTGTACCGCCTGCGGGTGCAGGGCTGCCTCCTGCGGAGCGGGGGAGGGGACGAGCCCGGGTACGGGGGTATTCATCATGGCTAAATCCTTAGCGGCTGCGTGCTGTCATGCGCCGGTGTCATATGCCGGTGCGGCATCAAATGCGCCGGAGCCGGATTCTTAGCTGAGGTTCTCAGGGTTGAATCCGGCTCCGAGCCTATGCATCTGAATCTACTTCTGCAGAAAAGGGGCTGTCTCTTAGAAGTAGTAGGGGTAGTTGGACCAGTCCGGGTCACGCTTCTGCAAGAATGCGTCACGACCCTCCACAGCCTCGTCGGTCATGTACGCCATGCGGGTTGCCTCACCGGCGAAGACCTGCTGGCCGAGCATGCCGTCATCAGGCAGGTTGAAGGCGTACTTGAGCATGCGGATTGCCTGCGGGGACTGGCGGGCAATGTGCGCCGCGTATTCCAGTCCCTTGTTCTCGAGCTCTGCGTGGGGGACTACGTCGTTGACTGCGCCCATTTCGTACATGCGCTGTGCGTCGTATTCCTTGGCGAGGAAGAAGATTTCGCGGGCGAACTTCTGACCCACCTGGCGTGCGAGCAACGCCGAACCGTAGCCTGCGTCGAAGGAGCCGACGGTTGCGTCGGTCTGCTTGAACTTGCCGTACTCTTCGGAAGCGATGGTCAGGTCGGCTACCACGTGCAGGGAGTGGCCGCCGCCTGCAGCCCAGCCGGAGACGAGTGCGATAACAACCTTGGGCATGGTGCGGATGAGGCGCTGCACTTCCAGGATGTGCAGTCGGCCTGCGCGTGCCGGGTCGATGCTTTCTGCGGTGTCGCCGCTGGCGTAGTGGTAGCCGTCGCGGCCGCGGATGCGCTGGTCGCCGCCGGAGCAGAATGCCCAGCCGCCGTCCTTGGCGGAGGGGCCGTTGCCGGTGAGCAGTACGGTACCTACGTTGGAGGTCATGCGGGCGTGGTCGAGGGCGCGGTAGAGTTCGTCCACGGTGTGCGGGCGGAATGCATTGCGGACCTCGGGGCGGTCGAATGCGATGCGCACGGTGGGCAGATCGCGTAGGATTTCACCGTTTTCGTCGCGCTGAACCTGGCGGTGGTAGGTGATGTCGGTGAAGTCTTCGAAGCCTTCGACGACGCGCCAGTCGGCGGGGTTGAAGATGTCCGAGACCTTTTCGGGAAGTTGTGCAGTCATAGACCCTATTCTACGTTGCCCGGGCGCTGTCTGAGGCTGTGAACCTGGTTGCCAGGTATAGCGAATCAGGTTGCCGAGCATATAAGAAGGCCCGGACCGCGTGTGTGCGGCCCGGGCCTTAGAAGTTGGGTAAGGAAGCTTACCCGGTCTTGGTTACCTAGGGGTTACTTGACCTTTGCGAGCTCTACCGCGCGGTCGAACTCTTCGTCAATGGCGTCGTTCTTCTTGTAGGTCATGAGCGAAACCACGATGGCGACAAGCAGCGCCGAAGCGAAGCCGGGAACCATTTCGTAGAGCACGGACTTCATCGGGCTCTGGCCCCACGCGAATGCCACAACGGCACCGGTAATCATGGAGGCGAGTGCACCCTGGGTGGTCAGCTTACGCCAGTAGAGGGAGAGCAGAACGGTCGGGCCGAATGCCGAACCGAAGCCAGCCCAAGCGAATGCGACCAGCTGCAGAATGGAGCTGTTGGGGTTCCATGCCAGGGCACCGGCGACCAGCGCCACGATTGCCACGCCTGCACGGCCGAGCCACAGGGACTTGCCGGCGCTGAGCTTCTTCGAGGAGAAGATGCCGTAGAGGTCCTCCACCAGAGCGGAGGAGCACACAATCAGCTGCGAGGAGAGGGTGGACATAATTGCCGCCAGAACCGCAGCCAGAATTAGGCCCGCAATGAGGGGGTGGAACAGAATCTGGGCGAGGTCCAGGAAGACCGACTCAGCGGTTTCCGGGTTGGTGAGGGACGCCTCGGGGTGGCGTGCAAAGTATGCGATACCCATGAACGCGCCGCTCAGTGCGCCGAACACGGTCAGAACCATCCAGCTAATGCCGATGCGGCGGCCGGACTTAGCGTCCGCGGGGGTGCGCATTGCCATGAATCGCACAATAATGTGCGGCTGACCGAAGTAGCCCAGACCCCATGCGAGGGACGAAACAATACCGGCGAAGGTGGTGCCTGCGAAGAGGCTGAGTGCGTCGGGGCGTACCTGGCTGATGGACTCAACCACGGGGCCCACGCCGCCGAGGTCAATGATGGTGACAACCGGAACGGCAATCAGTGCTGCGAGCATGAGCAGGCCCTGAACCATGTCGGTGTAGGATGCGCCCATGAAGCCGCCGAAGAAGGTGTAGAACACGGTGATGCCTGCCAGCAGGAGCATACCGGTGTGGTATTCCTGTCCGAAGGAGGACTTGAAGAACAGGCCGCCGGACACCATGCCGGAGGAGACGTAGAAGGTGAAGAACACCAGAATCACGACGCCGGAGACGATGCGCAGCACGCGCTTGGTGTCCTTGAGGCGGTTGCTCAGGAAGACGGGGACGGTCACGGCGTCGCCTGCTACTTCGGTGTAGCTACGCAGTCGCGGTGCCACGAACTTCCAGTTGCACCATGCGCCGATGGTCAGACCGACGGCGAGCCATGCCTGGGAGAGGCCGCTGAGGTAGACGGCGCCGGGCAGACCCATGAGGAGCCAACCGGACATGTCGGAGGCGCCCGCTGAGAGAGCGGCGACGGTGGGGGAGAGCTGTCGCCCGCCCAGCACATAGTCGTCAAGACTGTTGTTTTTGCTATTTGCCCATAGGCCGATCGCGATCATGGCAACAAAATAAATCGCCAGCGCGATGACCTGGTATGTACTCGCGGCCATAATGTTCCTTCTCTCCTGGTGATAGTGTGCGCCTGTGTGTATTTATGCGCTACCCCATAACTTTATGAGTGGCATAGGATACAGTCTAGGCTTTGAGGGGCTGAAAATAAAGTCTATTTGACGCCTGGGAATGAGAAGCCATGGAATAAATATGTATTTTCTGTGTAAGTTCTATGGTCGTACAGGTGGGGTGCTGTGGGAGCATGTGCGAAAAAGTGCCCGAAAAATCCCTGGATTTCAGGGTTTCGGGCACTTGAGTGAAAGATATGTAGTTGAAAAGCAACGCAAACGCTCAGTGGCATATGCATCTAAAACGAATTAAACGAAAAATTTAAAAGCCGTTCGGAGTGTTGAACTGTTACACAACAATGTCACAGAGGCTTAGAGATCCCTCACAACCCACGGCTCAGAAGCCATACGAGCCGGGTCAAAACGCTCCAAAATCGCCGCCGCATTAGGCACCGGAACATCCGCGGAATGGGCGGATCCATCAGCGTTATACACCGGAATAGACGCGGCAATCCAACCCAAAATCGTCGGGATTTCAACGCCGGCCTCATGCAGCTGCGGCAGGGTTACCGCCCCATCGCGCTTCGCCAGGCGCTTACCCTCCTCATTGAGCGCCAGCGGCACGTGAGCGTAACGCGGCTGCGTCAAACCCAAAAGTTGCGCCAAATACGACTGGCGAGGCGCCGAAGGGAGCAGATCATCACCGCGCACAATCTGCTCAACCCCCACAAACGCATCGTCCACCACGGAGGTCAGGTTATAGGCGTAGGTGCCATCATTGCGCACCAATACAAAATCATCCACCAGCCCCGTGTAGGTGCCGTAAAGATCATCCTGCACCGTGTAGCTCGTGCACTCGGCACGCAGGCGCAGAGCCGGCGGACGCTGAGCACGGCGCTCCTCCCGTTGCGCCTTGCTCAGCTCACGGCAGGTGCCCGGGTATGCGCCCGGCGCACCGTGCGGGGCGCTAGAAGCCTCCTGAATTTCGCGGCGGGTACAGAAGCACTCATAGACGAGGTTCGCCTCGCGCAGCTGCGCAACCGCCTGCTCGTAGGCGGCAAGGCGCGTGCTCTGATACAGTACGCCCGCCTCTTTGATCTCGGCTCCCTCAACGCGCTCTGTCGGGGCGCCGGGGCTCGCGTCCCAATCCAGGCCCAGCGCCGCCAAATCGGCAATCTGACGCTCTGCAGCACCCTGGCGCACGCGATCCAGATCCTCCACACGCAGGTAGAAGGGCTTGCCGCCGCGGCGCGCCATCGCCCACGCCAAAATAGCGGTACGCAAATTACCCAGATGCAAATCCCCCGAGGGGGAGGGGGCGTAGCGTCCGGTACCGCTGGGGAAAGGCTGAGCTGAGGGAGGGGTAGGGGAAGAAGTCATACTCCTATCCTATAGGGGCGTTAGATGCGGGGTAACCGTGCGCACGACTCTAGGTTGAGTGGCATCGTGGCATAAATATTGCTTCTACGGATGCGCGCCGGGCTTTTCGAGGGGCTCCTTTGGTGATGATGTGCTGTTCAAACAATCCGGAGAGGTTGATAAGGCTCACCACTTTCTTATCACTAGAGATAATTTTGTGCAAAATAATTCACTTTCATTGCCTTGAATTGTTACCGAACAGTAAATTTCTGTTCTCTGGAAGCCCGAATAGCCCCGCAAGTACCAAAAATTACAGTAGGGTTGTATCTATGGCTCGTACTATTGAACTCGCAGACGGCGTGTACCGTATTGCGACCGACAACTACCGACTGAACACCGGACTGGTCCTCGGACTGGAACGGGCACTTGTCGTGGATACCGGCGCAGGTCCCCGTCAGGCAACCGAAATCTATGATGAGGTTCGCCGTCTCACGCGCCTTCCTATCACCGTCGTAAACACTCACGGTCACTATGAGCGTTTCTTCGGTAACGATGTTTTCGCGGCAATGGGTGCCGAAGAATTCTGGGCGCATCCTCGCGCCGCGCGTGCAATTCGTAAATACGGTGAGGCGCAGCGTCCCTACGTCGAGACGCTCGAACCGGAAATGGCACACCACCAGGGTGCAGCCACCAATATTATTGTTCCCAACCGCCTGGTCGCCAATAGCGGTGACGGTATTACCTTCACCCCCATTGACCTGGGTGAGCGTAGCGCAACCCTCATGTACATGGGTCCCGGCCACACCGACGGTGACATTCTGGTCGGCATTGAAGATGTGCTCTTCATGGGCGGTCTGATTGAAGAGGGTACCGACCCCTACTTCGAGGATTCCTTCCCGGATCGCTGGATTGATACTCTCGGTGCCGTGCTCGAATTTGATCGCTACCGTGTGTTTGTGCCCGGTAATGGTGAGCCGGTGGACCGCACCTTTGTGGAGCGTGAGCGTAACACCATGGTGACCGCTATTGAGTCGATTCGTTCCTCCACTCTGGACCGTGAGGATGAAGCAACTACCGCGGCAATGTATAAGCTGCCGTATGCGCCGGGTGCGACTCGCTTCCTGCTGGATCGATTGGCTCAGCTGGAGAACGCACCGGTGGCGGCGTACCTCGATTCGGAGCACCCGGATACCAGTGGTTTCACGGGTCCGATTACTCTGGGTCAGGCATCGTACTAAACCCCGTATGCAATATGCCTCATGGGGTATAAATACAGGTGAGGGCTGGTTTCTGTGATAGAAACCAGCCCTCACCTTTTATATACCCTCAGCTGCTACATGTCTTCATCTGCATGTCTTCAGCGAGGTGACGTTTTTAGTGCTGAACGTACTGGGCGCGCATTGCCTCGCAATCAGCCTTCAGGGAGGCAGGGACCTCACCCATTGCCTCGCACAGCTGAACGAAACGGTGACGCCAATCCAGGCGCTGCAGCGCCTGACGAATCTGCTGCTCACCCTGTGCCGGAGTCCAGCGGGAGGCAGCCTCGGCAACCTGCGCGAGGCCCGCACGAGCATCCGCGTGGTCAATGTCGATGGTCGCGCCGTCCCAGAGAATCTCGCGTACGGTGGTCGTGTTCGGAACCTTGCCGACCACGGTCACGCCCGAAGCCAACGCATCGGTCCAACGACCGGTGATGTACTCCTTGGTCGGGTGAGTGTAGGGTGCCGGGCTGACCGAAGTAGAGAACGCCAGCAGGAACTTCGCGCGGTTCAGAGAATCCTGCAGGTGCTGAGCCGACTCGCGGTCATTTGCGCCGAAGGGTGGGCGGCCCTCAAAGCTCAGACCCAGCTCGCCGGCGAGGGCGGCGGTCGCCTCGTCATCTTCGTAGGCGGCGGGCTGACGGCCCACGCGCAGCAGGTCGGTGCTCTTTGAGCCCAGAGTAGCCAGACGGTCGCTGAACTTGCTCCAAACATCCGCACCCCAGGGCAGAACGCCGGGGTTCTTCACGCCCGCGGCAGTCCAGGGCTGAACGTCGTCAACATCCGCAACGAAAATACGGTCGTAGGTGGAGGACTTAGCCACCGCAGGAATACGGTCATCCCAGAAGCTATCAATCACCCAGCCGTAGACCGCGCCGTAGCGGCGGAACGCGAAGGAACGCTGCGAAATGGCGTACAGCTGACCGGGATCAGAAGCAATCACCAGGCAACGCTTCGAGCCGCCCTTGAGGCGGGGCAGACGCGCCAGAAGCTTCGTTTCCTTGCTGAGGGATGCGCCCACATCCACGGTGTGCACGGTGCCGCCGGTGTAGCGGGCGAGAAGCTCCGCCATGGCGTGTACGGGAACCCAACCGGCTCCGGAGGGGACAGCAACAATAATATCGAGTGAGCTCATGAGAATCCTTGGGGGCAACGTCCGCCGCATGCACCGGGCTCACCGGGGTAAAACCTCGGGTCGCGGGCGGTGTGCATCAGCGGCAAGAGCGTGAATGTCAATAAATGATAGATAGGGTGCCTTACGTCAGCAGGCGCGCAAAAACGCGAATGCAGCGGCGAGTGAAACCGCTACGACCGGCTAGCGTTCAGCCACGGAAGGCTATGGCACAGGTAGTTTTCAGTATATCGGTCAACCCTGCGCACGGGGCTTAGCCTGCAGCCTTTAGAAACAGCTTTAGGGTGTGTGAATGCGCACCTCAACGCCCGATTCGGTGCCAAACCCGGCAGCCATGCGCGCCAAATCAGTATTCGGGGCGGCAGCCACCGTGAAGAAACGATCCACAGCCGCAGTGAACTGCTCCTGACGAGCCATATCACCGTGTTCAAGGGTCGTGAAAATACCGCCGCCGGCATCGTCAAAGACCTCAACGCGCAGTTCGGGCAGAAGCTCAGTATTCGGCAGGTTCAGCGAGGACACATCGTGCTGGAAGGTCAGGTCACCGCACAGCAGGGTCACCGGCAGGGCGGCACCACCAATAATCGGGCGGGAGTTCTCATCTACACCGGCAGGGTAGTAGCCAGACAGGGATACACCAATAGCGGTCGCAATCGTGCCGTCAATACCGGCAAGACCGCGATTAGCAAACACGCGCGCGGGGGCGGGCTCACCCAGAGCGGGGGCTGCCGCATCCAAATCACGCACCAGGTTTGAAGAACCCAGTACGAGCAGGCGGCGCTGAGCCACCGCATCCTGCCAGACGCGGCGGGCGTAGGAGCGGCCGGCGGTGCGGTTGCGGTAATCGGTGTAGTCAACCGAGCTCTCAGCGCTGCCTACTGAACTCTCAGCACCGGGGTGTTCGTAGGCGGCAATGGCGCGCAGGCACTCATCCTGCAGCTCGCGGGCGGGCTCAACCCACTGCTCTAGCCAGCTCAGCTCGTCAGCCGGTTCAGCAGCAACAGCGGAGGCGCACGCAAACTCGGCAAGCTCATGCGGGGTAGACAGCTCCACGAAGGAGCGAGCGCCCGGCTCGTACCAGCTGGCGCGGCGCGGCGCGTAGAACGCACACTGAATATCCGTGCGTTCGAGCAGCGCCGTAATCGGGCGTGAGAGCGTCGGGTGTCCGAAGAGCACCACACGCTCAATATGTGCCGCGGGCGCGAACGACTCATCGCCGAGCAGCTGCGGATAGTGGGGGATAGAGGTCGCTCCGTGGCGCGCCTCGGAGGAAGGCTCCGCAAACAGCGGCAGGTCCAGCACACGCGCAAACTCAGCCGCGAACTCACCGGCACCATCAGCGGCAACCACCACGGTGCGGTGCGCCGGGGTGAACTCCGCCAGGTCCGCCTGCGCCTCCAAGGAGTCCAGGAGCCAACGCTGCTCAGCGCTGGAGAGCCCCGAACCCTCGGCGCGGGCGGCGCGGGCACGACCCTCAGCCTGCGGGTCGTAATCCTCCAGCAGGCTCTGCGCCCACTGCGGCAGCATCTGCGCAAAACGACCCGAGGGTGTCAACGGCGTATCAAAACAAATGTTCAGGTGCACCGGGCCAATCGGATCAGCCGACTGCTTGCGCCAATGCTCGGCGCTACGACCGGTCAGCGCATTCAGGCACGCCGCAAAAGCCTGAGTCTGCTCACCCTCAACCTGCTCCGGGTAGGAGGTCAGATCAGCTTCAGCACGAACAAAAGGATGGAAGAAACTCGCCTGGCGGGTCGTCTGATTCACGCCGCTACCGCGCAGACGCTCGGGGCGGTCAGCGCTCAGTACCGCCAGAGGCACACCGGCGTGGTACGCCTCCATGACAGCGGGCATGTACTCGCCCAGAGCCGTACCGGAGGTGCACACCAGACCCACCGGCTGACCGGACGCCTTCGCAATACCCAGGGCGGTGAAGGCTGCACTTCGCTCGTCCACACGCACGTGCGCAATCAGGGCGCCGGCTTCAGCGGCGGCGGCAATAGCGTACGCAAGAGGTGCGCTGCGGGATCCCGGAGACACGACAACATGCCGCATACCGGCACGAATCAGCGAATCGAGCACGGATACTGCGGTGAGCATGGCGGGGGTTGAGCGGTTTTCAGTCACCGTACCATTCTAATGCCGAGGGCATTTTCCTTCAGTTATGGTTACCCTTCACGACCTCATCATTACGGCACTAGCCGTTACAGATCAGCGGTGCGTTCCAGAACGCGGTAGCAGGCGGTAACTCGTTCCACCCACCACTGGCGGGTCTGCTCATCGGTCGCAAGATGCGCCAGACGCTGCGGACTGGGGACGATGGCGCGCAGATCCATGAACCCGTCGCGGGCAATGAGCGGCTCGTCGGTCACATCCTCAGCCATGAGGGAGACCGTGCCCAGGCCGCACCCGTACCTCAGGGTCGGCAGGGAAGCCGCCAGGGATGCACCGGTGGCGATGCCCACCGAAGACTCCAGTGCGGAAGAAACCACCGCCGGAAGCTGCGCCTGCTTCACCAACGCGAGGGCACGACGCACACCACCCAGAGGCGCCGCCTTAATAACCATCAGGTCGGCGGCGTTTGTGCGAGCCACGCGCAGCGGGTCTTCCGCCTTGCGAATCGACTCGTCGGCGGCAATGCGGACGGGCAGCCCCTCCTTAGTAATGGCAAAGCGGAGCGTAGCCATGTCCTCAATGGATGCCACCGGCTGCTCGGCGTAAATAATGCCGTACTCGCAGAGCTTGCGCAGCGACTCAAGGGCACCGCCGAGGGTGTAGCCCATGTTCGCGTCCACCTTCAGACGAGCATTTGGGAGGGCATTTCGTGCCGCCGCCACACGCGCAATATCGTCGGCGAGGCTCTGACCCTTCTCAGCCACCTTGATTTTGAGTTCCTGAATCTCGCCCTCGTACTTGGCGAGCACCTGCGGAACACGCTCCGCCGGTACTGCTGGCAGGGTCGCGTTCAGCGGGATGCGCGTACGCACCGGCTCCGGTGCGGGCAGCCACGCCGCCTCCAGCGCGCAGGCAAGCCACGCGGCAGACTCCTGCGCACCGTACTCGAGGAAGGGCGCGAACTCGCCCCAGCCGTGCGGGCCGCGAATCAGCGCGCTCTGGCGGCTATTGACCCCGCGGAAGGTGACCGTCATCGGAATTTCGACCGTGAACAGGTTTTCCAGAACCTCCTGCAGTGGCGGCAGGGGAGTGTTCGTGAGGTGAAAACCGTAGCCGAGAGGCGGCACGCTCATACTGGTGTTCAAGGTATCTGCCCTTCTGTGATGCGCTATGAGCTCACCATAGCATTCTGGGGGCGGGCGGGTGCGCTCGCGCCCTGTCATGTATTCTCTGGAAACTCTCAGGTTGTGGTCGAAAAAACTTTAGTTTTTCATAGCTTAACCTGGGATAGTAGGTAGTTATTCGCCCGAGAACTCGGACGGTGCTTCGCATAAAACGGCAGCTTGGGGGCTACCGTTTTGAGGGGTGGGCATCGGCGGGCTCGGGTATGGCTAACAGACATGAGGGCAAGAAGGTACGAAGGGTTATGAAGAAGAAAACACCGGCAAATACATCGGGTTCGGGAAACTCTGGTTGGGAGAGCTCCGAAAACCTCGATGCTACCAGTGTGCTTCACCCCGCTGATGTGCATGCAGCCGTGGCTGATAATGCGCCGACTACGGTATTTTCCTCTGACGAGACGCAGGTGCTCTCCGATTATCAGGATGCTACCCAGGTGCTCGCCTCCCACGAGACGGCTACCCCTGCTACTGCGCACAGTGATGACCGTACGAAAGTTTTGACGGATTACGGTTCATCGCCAGCTCACGAAGCTGCGCCTGTAGGTTCTGCAAACGCGGCTTCTGCGAACGCAGGTTCCGTGAACGCTGAATCTGCGAATACCGAAGTTATTTCTTCGCACCAGGACTCTACAGAAGTTATTGGCGCGACCCGCCCTCTGCCGCGCGCCTACCGTGCCCCCATTAAGATTCCTGAGACGATTCCCTCGCCGCAGGAACGCGCCTCTCAGGGGAACTACAGCGCGGATGAACCGATGCAGGCTACGCGCCGTCTGGATCCGCCGAAGCCTTCGGTGAGCGGTTTCCCGCTGAATAATCAGATGGGTACCCCCCAAATGGGTGCCTCCCCAATGGGCGCCCAGCAACCGCTTCCCACGCGTGCGATGCCTCCGCAGCCGGTGGCTTATCCTCCTGAGGCGTATCCTGCCGCCGCCTACCCGAACGGTGCGTATGTTCAGACCGGTCAGGTTCCCGTGGATGCTTCGGGCCGCCCGGTGAATCGTCCCGGCGAAGAGCAGGGGCATCATCTTCCGAGTACCGGTATTTTGATGCGTCACGTGATGGCGTTGCTGTTCTTGGGTCTGTCTCTCTACGGTGCGTTTGTGTTCTTCATTTACACGGCGACCGGCCAGCAGGTTGATGAGCAGGCGTACACCGAGTATGCGCATCAGTTCAAGAGTTACCGCGGTCCGACCCTGACTGCGCTGGATTCTTTGCCCACGATTGTTGGTGTGATTGCGGTGCTGGGTCTGATTGCGGTGCTGATTTGGAAGCACCGGTTCCTGCCCTCGCTGATTGGCGTGCTAGTTGGGGCTGCGGCGGTGACGAGCACGTACCTGCTCAAGCACTACCTGATCGTGAAGCCCGACCTGGGTGTTCAGGAGGCGCTGAGCAACTCGGCGCCCAGTGGCCACACGACCTTCGCGGCGGCGGCTGGCGCGGCGCTCTTCCTAGCGGCGCCTCGTTTCTTGCGGCCCACGGTGGCTCTCTGCGCGGCGGTGGCGACCTGCCTGACGGGTGCCTCCACGATTATTAACGGTTGGCACCGCCCGGCGGATGTGGTGACCGCTATTCTGGTCACCGCCATCTGGACGGTCGTGGGTATGGGCGTGTTGCGTTATGTGCGTCCGGCAGATTTTGCGGTGCCGGCGCGTGGCGGTTTGGTGCTGGTGCCGTTGATGACGATTGCGACGCTGTTCCTGTCGTTCTGCGCGGTCATCCTGTATCTGATTGCGATTTTTGCGCCGATTCCCGGTGGTGCGTTTACCGCGGCGACCTGCATGATTATTGCGGTGAGCTTTGGTACGACGGCGTTGATGGTGAACCTGTTGCGTCCGCGTAATAGTAATCGCTCCGCCTATTCGAAGGTGTGGAGTTATCAGTAGATGTTGTTCCCCTCCCTGCTCGGCATGTTTTAGCTCGGTGTGAGTTGAGGTATTGTCCTGTTGCGGGGAGGGGAATACAATATAAGAAATTTAGTATTTTAAATACCAATAATAGGGAGGGGGTTGCGCACCCCCTTTCACTCACCCCTGAAGAGAAAGGTGCGTACCATGGCAGGTACCCACGAAGGCCGCGTCCTCGTATTCCCCCAGCTCACCGAAGCGCTGACCCCCTTTGAAGATAAGCCCCAGGCTCGCAAGATTGTTGATGCCGACGGCGGCAACCTGACCCTCATGGAACTGGCTGCAGGCCAGTCTTGGCACGAGCACCACAGCGTGCACCCCGTCTTCGTGCAGGTGCTCAAGGGCGAGGTGATTTTCCACGTGAAGGACCGCGATATTACCCTGGTGCCCGGCAAGCCGATTCACGTGACCGCTAAGCTGCTGCACTCCCTGCGCGCCGTGAAGGACTCCACCCTGCTGGTGACCATGCTGACCGGCGAATCGCACCCCGAACCCAAGGTCAATATTGACGTCGAAGAGGTCTAATCCCCGGCCTCTAAACCCCTGACCCCAAAACCTTAGCTCGCCGCCGCATCTGCACCGGATGCCGCGGCGAGCTTTTTCTCTGTTCTCCTGCCCTCACATATGGCGGCAAGAATACCCTCACGCTACGCCCTGAGCTTTCTGCACGCTCGTACACCCCGCGCGGGCGTACCCTGAGAAGTACACTCCCGCTAACATCACAGGGAGCAACCCGAAAGGATACGCAATGCCCAAGTCACTGCAACGCCCCGTCGTTCTTCTCACCGGCGCCAGCTCGGGTATCGGCTACGACGTGGCGCCGCTACTGGTGCGCTACGGCTACACCGTCTACGGTGCCGCCCGCCGCGTTGAGAAGGTTGAAGAGCTCGCCTCCGAGGGCGTGAAAGCGCTCAGCCTGGACGTTACCGATGAAGCATCCATGGAAGCCGCCGTACAGCAGATTATTGACGCAGAAGGCCGCATTGACGTGCTCATCAACAATGCAGGCTACGGATCCTACGGCGCCATTGAAGACGTCCCCATCGACGAGGCACGCCGCCAGTTCGAGGTGAACCTCTTCGGCCTCGCGCGCCTCACCCAGCTGGTACTGCCGCATATGCGCGCACGGGGCAGCGGGCGCATCCTGAATATCTCCTCAATGGCGGGGCGTATTACCTCGCCCCTGGGTGCCTGGTACCACGCCACCAAGTACGCCCTCGAGGCGTTCAGCGATGCACTGCGCATGGAAGTTGAAGAGTTCGGTATTGACGTGGTCATTATCGAGCCCGGCGGTATCAAAACCCCCTGGGGGCTCATCGCGGCAGACCACCTCGAGGAATCCTCCCGAAACGGTGTCTACGCGGCTCAGGCGCAGCGGGTTGCGGCAAATATGCGTAAGCTCTACTCGCCGTCTTCCAACCTCTCAGAGCCCAAGGTTATCTCTAACGCTATTCTGCGAGCCCTGGAGGCGCGCCGCCCCAAGACCCGCTACCTCGTGGGATTCGGCGCTAAGCCCTCCGTGTTCCTGCATACCGTGCTGCCCGACCGTCTCTTTGACAAGGTTGCGCGCCGTATCTTCTAGAACCGAAATAGCCGCGAACTAGAACATTAAAAAGCGGGCGGTGCTGCGCGAAACAGAATGTTTCGTACAGCACCGCCCGCTACGTTTTTCAAGAGCTAGTACTAGTCTACTACGGCGTGGGTCGGATCGAGCACGCGCGCCAAGAAAGCCTGAGTACGTTCATGCTGGGGGTTGCCAATCACCTGATCGGCGGGACCCTCTTCCACGACCACGCCATCGGCCATGAAGACGACCTTATCGGCGACCTCGCGGGCGAACGCCATCTCGTGAGTCACCACGATCATGGTCATACCCTCATCAGCAAGGTTGCGCATAATGCTCAGAACCTCGCCGACCATCTCCGGGTCGAGTGCACTGGTCGGCTCATCGAAGAGCATCAGGTCCGGGTGCATGGACAGTGCACGCGCAATAGCCACACGCTGCTGCTGACCACCGGACAGCTGAGCCGGGAAGCGGTCTTCCTTGCCTTCCAGACCAACCTTGGCGAGCTGCTCGAGGGCAACCGCCTCCGCCTCCGCCTTGGAACGGCCCAGAACCTTAATCTGAGCGATCGTGCAGTTATCCAGAATGTTCAGGTGACCGAACAGATTGAACTGCTGGAACACCATACCCATGTGGGTACGCACGCGGTTAATGTCTACGTCCGGGTCGGTGACCTCGGTATCGCCCACCATGATGGTGCCGTCGTTCGGCTCCTCCAGCAGGTTCACGCAACGCAGCAGGGTGGACTTACCGGAACCCGAAGGGCCGATAAGGCACACGACCTCGCCCGGCTTGACCTGCATGTCAATGCCCTTGAGAACCTGAACCTTGCCGTAGGACTTGTGCAGGTTAGAAATGCGCACCGAGGAGGCGGCCATGGATGAAGTTGAAGCAGTCATAGTATCTTCCGTAATCCGTATCTGTCGTTGCGCTTACTTGCGGCCCGCAAGCTGGGTGCGGCGCTCAAAGTATGCGGAGAGCTGGCCCAGCGGAACAGTGATAATCAGGTAGCACAGACCCGCAACCACCAGGGGAGTCAGGCCCGCGTTAGCGGCGGTCAGGCCCTCACGACCGAACTTCGCCAGCTCGTACTGAGAAACCGTCACGCCCAGCAGGTACACGAGGGAGGAGTCCTTGGTCAGCAAGATAACCTCGTTGGTCAGCGGGGGCAGAACCACGCGGAACGCCTGGGGAATAATGATCGAAATCATCGCGCGAGTGTGGGACATACCCAGGGAGCGTGCCGCCTCCATCTGGCCCTTCGGAATCGCCTGCAGGCCCGCACGCAGAACCTCACTAATGTAAGCAGCCGAAACCATACCCAGGGACAGGGTCACCGGAATCAGGTTATCCACGAAGCGAATCTTGAACGCCAGAGGAATACCGTAACCGAACGCGAAGAAAACCAGCAGCGCCGGGATGCCGCGGAAAAGCTCCACGTACAGGGTCGCAATCCAACGGTAGGGAGCGATAGAGGAAATACGCATGAGCGCCAGCAGCAGACCGCCGGAGAGACCCACGATGAAGCCCAAGGTGGTGTACAGCAGGGTGTTCTTCAACGCCACGGTGATGACGTCGGGGAACTGCTGAGCCGCAACGTCCAGGTTGAATACCTGCTGGCTGAGGGTCTTCCAGTCAGCCAGAAGAATGGCTGCCAGGGCGATAACTGCCAGAAGGGCGTACTGTGCGTAGCGGAAGAGCTTCTGCTTCTGACGGGGTGAGAGTTTAGAGGGCATGCGCTTTCTTATCCGTGTGCTGTTCGGTTAGGAGCGTTCTACACGCTCACAAGGGGTAAAGGCCGGAGAATCCCCCAACCCAAAAGTAATAAGGGTACTCCTGAATTGGGGGGGGAGGCTAACCGGCTAGATGCTTAGGAAGCGGAGGAAGAGGCGCTCGCGGAGGTAGAGGAAGTGGCACCAACCCACTTGGCCTTCATCTTGTCGAGTTCGCCGTTTTCCTTGAGCTTGGCGATGGTGGCGTTTGCCTTGGTCAGCAGTGCCTTGTTGTTGGAGGAAACTGCTGCGGCAATCTGCTCGGTGTTCTCGGAATCCTGGTAGGCAATCTTGAAGGAGTCCGGGTCGTTGGTCAGCGCCTCGGACACCACGGAGAGGTTCGCTGCGACTGCCTTGACCTGACCGGTCTTCAGGGCGGAGAACATGAGGGAGGTGTCTTCGTACTGGATGACCTCTGCACCGTTTTCCTTGGCGTAGGTTTCACCGCTGGTTGCCTGCTGTGCACCAACGCTGACACCCTTCAGGTCTGCGGCGGAGGTGATGGAGGAACCCTTGGGAACCAGGATTGCCAGGTTGTCGTCGAAGTAGACGGTGGTGAATTCCATCTTGCTCTTACGTTCGTCGGTCACGCCGATACCGGCAAGGGCGATATCGCACTGACCGGTGGCCAGGCCGGTTCCGGAGTCCAGGCCCTCGAAGCTGATGGAGGTCAGCTGAGCCTTCACGCCCAGATCAGAGGCGATAGCGTTGGCGATGTCTGCATCCAGCCCGACGATGGTGCCGTTTTCTTCGTATTCGAAGGGCTTGTAGGGGGTGTTGGTGCAGACGCTGAGGGTGCCGGACTTGACGAGGCTGACCTCGCCGTTAGGGTCGGTGTTCTCGTTGGCGGTGGAGACGCAGCCGGTCAGCGCTAGGGGCAGTACTGCCAGTAGTGCGAGGGGCTTGAGGGATGCCTTCTTGAGGGATGCGGTGTTCATTGGGATGCTCCTGTGTGGGGTGTGCTCTATGAAATCTATGGTCTATTGTGCGCGCCTATGTTAAAAAATGCAAGTATATACATAAATATTCATAAATTTTTGCTGAATATGAATAATTTACACCCCCAAAAACTGAATAAAACCCCGAATTAGCGACTCGAAAACCACTTCAGAACGCACCTTAACGCACCGTGCGACACTACTACGGTTTACCCAACTATCGAATCTAGTAACCTCCATGCCACAATTGAGAGCGTGAACGCAGAGAAGAACACCCGCGCAACCCGCGCAACCCTAGACAAGAAAACCAGCGACATCGCCGCCATGTTCGATACCGTAGCCGAACGCTACGACCTCATGAACGGCATCCTCTCCCTCGGCCAGCACATCTACTGGCGCAAGCAGGCAGTCGCAGCCGTCGACGCGCACCCCGGCCAGAAAGTGCTGGACGTAGCCGCAGGTACCGGCGTCTCCTCCGAACCCTTCGCCGACGCCGGTGTGGACGTCATCGCAGCAGACCTCTCCGAAGGCATGCTGGATGTGGGCCGCCGCCGTCGCCCCGACATGACCTTCGTGCAGGCAGACGTCACAGCCCTACCCTTCGACGACGAAACCTTCGACGCAGTGACCATGTCCTACGGCCTGCGCAACGTCGCAAACTACCCCAAAGCGCTGAGCGAAATCTACCGCGTGCTCAAGCCCGGCGGACGCATCGTCATCCTCGAGTTCTCCACCCCGACCTTCGCCCCCTTCGGCGCGGTCTACAAGAACTACATCATGAAGGCGATTCCGCCGATTGCCCGCGCAATCTCCTCCAACCCCGAATCCTACGAATACCTCGCCGAGTCCATCATCGCCTGGCCCAACCAGCAGGAACTGGCGCAGAAGTTCAAGGAGGCGGGCTTCACCTCCGTGCAGTACCGCAACCTCACCGGCGGCATCGTCGCCATTCACCGCGGTTTCAAGCCTGAAGCACACAACGCATAGACACCGCGTTCACACACCACCGAAGACACCAACACCAAGAAGATAGAAGACACCGTGAGCAACGCAGAGCAGCCCATTGCCGCAACCGACCTGCTGGGAGACCTCGACCTGAAGCTTCCTGCAGGCTTCGAACTCATCGCCGCAGACCCCAAGCTGGGTCCGCAGATTCTTTCCTCCCTCGCGCGTATTGAGGAGCGCCTGGCAGAAGCCATCGCACAGACCGATCACCTGGCGGATGTTGCATCCCGCCACCTGCTCTCCGCGGGCGGCAAGCGTGTGCGTCCCCTGCTGGCGCTGCTCTCGGCAGCTGTCGACGGCGAAATCAACGACGAGGTTATCGAGGCCGCCGTGGTCGTTGAGCTGACTCACCTGGCAACCCTCTACCACGACGATGTTATGGACGACGCCCCCAAGCGCCGTGGTGTGGACAGCGCCCAGATGATTTGGGGCAACTCCGTCGCCATTCTCACCGGTGACCTGATCTTCTCCCGCGCATCCCTGCTGGTCTCCGAGCTGGGTACCCGCCCCATGAAGATTCAGTCCCAGACCTTTGAGCGTCTGGTGCTCGGTCAGCTCTTTGAGACCACCGGCCCCCGCGAGGGCCAGGACCTGCTCGACCACTACATCGCGGTCATTGAGGGTAAGACCGGTTCCCTGATTGCCGCTGCCGGTGAGTACGGCTCCCTGCTTTCGGGCGCTTCCGAAGACGTCATCTCCATGGTCAAGGCGTACGGCGAGCTGGTCGGCGTGGCATTCCAGCTCGCTGACGACGTGATTGACATTGTGAGCGACGGCAAGACCAGCGGTAAGACCCGCGGCACCGACCTGCGCGAGGGCGTGCCCACCCTGCCGACCATCCTGCTGGACCGCGCGGTAGCCGCCGGCGACGAATCTGCTATCAAGGTTCGTGCACTGCTGGATGCCGACCTCAGCTCCGACGAGGCACTGGAAGCCGCTGTGGAGGCGCTCGCCGCCCACCCGGTCACCCAGGAAGCATGGCAGATCGCCTACGACTGGGCGGACCGCGCAATCGCCGCGATTGCTCCGTTGCCCGAGTCCACCGCGAAGGCTGCGCTGGAGTCCTTCGCTCACGCTGTGGTTCACCGCGAGGGCTAAAATACCTCACCACGTAGCGTGTGCGCTGGCGTAAGCGCTGATGCGTCTCATACTTCAAACCCCCGCTGAATCTGACTGGATTCAGCGGGGGTTTTTATGCATTATGGCTAGTCAACGCCGTTTTTCAGGGTGGGTGTGAGCGAGTGCCCTGTCCCGCATGGTTCCGTATGCTGGGGTCTCCTTGACCGCTACATGCCTTTAAGGTAATCCTTATAGGCATGCCTGAGGCGCACATCCACTCTTCAGACGTTTGACGGCTCCCACGCCCACCCCGTGTTGGAGAGCCGTTTACTATTTCTGGACGCGAGCAGAGCCCAAACACCCCGACGGGTTATTCTCGCACCAACCATCCGCGTCCCCACACATTCGAGGTTTACAACTATGGGAGCATCTACCCCTAAGGCGCCCACGAAGCGCGAAGGCTTCTCTAGCCGTCGCGTCTTTATCTTTGCCGCCATCGGTTCTGCTGTTGGTCTGGGCAATATTTGGCGTTTCCCCTACATCGCATTTGATAACGGCGGCGGCGCCTTCATGATTCCCTACATTGTCGCCCTGCTGACCGCCGGTCTGACCTTCCTGTTCTTTGACTACGCGATCGGTCACCGTGCGCGTGCGTCGTCCCCGCTGGCTTTCCGCCGTCTGAACCGTAAGACTGAGTTCATCGGCTGGTGGCACATGGGTATTAACTTCGTCATCGCTATCTACTACGCCGCTATTGTGGCGTGGGCTCTGCGTTACATGGTTTTCTCTTTCACGAATGAGTGGGGCGATAACCCGAAGGCGTTCTTCCAGGGCGAGTTCTTGAAGGTCGCAAAGGACCCCGGCGTCTCCTTGGACTTCAACATGAACATCCTGATTCCCATGGTTCTGGTGTGGGGCGTTCTGCTTGCTGTGATGGCTCTGGGCGTTCAGAAGGGCGTGGGCGCAGCCAACATTATCTTCATCCCGCTGCTGCTGGTCATGTTTGTTGGTTTGGTGATTTACTCGCTGACCCTGCCCGGCGCTGTGGACGGTCTGAACGCTCTGTTCACCCCCAGCTGGGACTCCCTGGCTAACCCGGACGTGTGGGTTGCTGCTTACGGCCAGATTTTCTTCTCGCTGTCCATTGGCTTCGGCATTATGGTCACCTATTCTTCCTACCTGAAGCCTAAGACTGACCTGACCGGTTCTGGTGCAGTGGTTGGTTTCGCGAACTCCGGATTCGAGCTTCTTGCTGGTATCGGTGTGTTCGCGGCTCTGGGCTTCATGGCTCAGGCTGCTGGCACCCAGGTGAGCGAGGTTGCGACCAGCGGTATTGGTCTGGCGTTCATCGCGTTCCCGACCATTATTTCTCAGGCACCCGGCGGCGTGCTGATCGGTATCCTCTTCTTCGGCTCCCTGCTCTTTGCTGGTTTCACCTCCCTCATTTCAATTCTTGAGGTGATTATCGCCGGTATTCAGGATAAGTTCGCGACCTCCCGTCTGGCGTCTACCATTCTGGTGATTGTTCCGATGGCTCTGATTTCGCTGCTGCTGATGCCGACCACCACCGGCCTGTACGTGCTGGATATTCTCGATAACTTCGTGAACCTCTTCGGCATTCTGGCAGCCGGCCTGTGCGCCATTATCGTGGTTGCATACGTGGTGCGCGCACTGCCCGCTCTGGCTGATCACCTGAACCGCTACTCCTCCATCAAGGTCGGCAAGATCTGGATGGGTCTGCTGGCTGTCGTGACCCCGCTGATTCTGGGTTACTCTCTGATTCAGAGCGTTATCAAGCTGATTGCGACCCCGTATGAGGGTTACCCCGCGGATCTGCTGGCGATTTTCGGTTGGGGTATGAGCGCACTGCTTCTGGTTGGTGCGATCGTTGTTTCTCTTCTGCCCTGGTCGAAGAAGTCTCGTGCGGCTGAAGAGCCGCCGGCGCCTCCGGTGATTTCCGGTCAGGTGGAGCACGGCCACGTTGATTCGACCATTACCCGTTAGGAGCCCTCATGTCTATCTCTGCAATTGTGATGCTCGTTGTGGCAATCCTGATCATTTGGGGTGGCCTGGGTTTGGCTCTGCTGAACCTGCACCGTCAGCCGGATCTGGATGCTCTCGACGATGCTGCTGAGGCTCAGGGCTCTGAGCTTTAGCGTGTGAACGCGATATATAGTGATGCCCCGCAGGCTAACGTCTGCGGGGCATCACTGTGTTTTATGCGGGACTGTGTTTTGTGCGAGTTAGGGAGAGCTACTTGCTCTGTACGTCTTCAGCCTGCACGAGCGGGATCATGCCGGTTTCCGGGTCGGACAGCGCGGAGGCGCGGTAGGAGCGGGAGGCGCGCACCGCATCCACGGTGAAAATGATGAGCGCAATCCAGATGAGGCTCAGACCCAGCACCTTATCGGCGCTCATCTGCTCGTGCAGAACGGTCAGCGCCAGAACAAACTGGATGGTCGGGCCTAGGTACTGCACCATGCCAATGACTGACAGCGGTAGAGCCTTGGTGGCCGCCGCAAAGAGCATGAGCGGCACAACGGTGACCACGCCGGTGGAGGCGAGGAGCCAGAAATGTCCGGGACCCTCACTGAAGAGAGTCATCTGCCCCTGCGCGTTCAGCACAAGCAACGCTGCTATGCCCAGAGGCGCCAGGATAAAAGTCTCTAGAGACAGCGAGATGAGGGGGCTCACGTCGTGGGCTACACGCGCCTTGAGCAGGCCGTAGATGCCGAAGGAGAATGCCACGCCCAGACCCGTCCAAGGCACCTGACCGTAGATGAGGCTCATCATCAGCACGGCAATACATGAAATCACCACGGACACCCACTGCGCGGCGCGCAGGCGCTCCTGCAGGAAAATCACGCCCAGCACCACGGAGACTAGCGGGTTAATGAAATAGCCCAGAGACACGTCAATCGTGTGGCCGGTCGTTGTCGCCACCACGTAGATGAGCCAATTCGCGCAGATGAGGAACGATGCCGCCGTCAGCACCAGCATGATGCGGCGGTCCTTGAGGGCGCGGCGGAAGTCCGCGGTTGCCCGCAAAATCGGTAGTAGCAGGGCGCAGAAAATGAGGGAGAAGACCACTCGCGCCACCACAATCTCAATCGGGCCTGCCGGCGCCATCAGCACAAAATACAGGGGGAGCAGACCCCAAATGATGTAGGTGCCGATGATGGTGATAAACCCGTTACGGGTGGTGTGCTTCTGCGTTTCTGACATGGTTTCGTCTGACCTGATTCTTCGGTTACGTTCTTCTAAGCTATTCATCGGGATGCGCCAGCTGGGTACCCACACAGGTTTCGATGCGCGCACACTACTGTACCCGATACGGGGTGCAGCATACGCTAGGGACGCCGCAGGCGCGGTACCACGAGGATACCGCGCCTGAGGAATGCTGCGTATTCGGTTTAGAGACCGAAGAAGCGGGAGAAGAAGCCCTTCTTCTTGGGCTGCTCTGCCTCGCGGCGTGCAGTTTCTTCCTGCTCGCGGCGGGCTGCCTCTTCGTGTTCTGCCTGCAGATCGGGAGCTGCGCCAGCGTTGCGGATGGGCTCCACGTGCTGCTCTTCGTATTCTGCTGCATCCTGCTCGACCTCGACGGGCTGCTCAGCTGCAGTCTCAGCGGCGACCGGCTCCTCAGCGTACTCTGCGGAAGTCTCAACGGTCTCGTACTCGGGCTGCTCGGCGCCGATGGACTCGTCGGTGTAGACGCGAGCCTGTTCGGTCTCTTCTGCCTCGTACTCGCCGGGCAGGGTCTCCACGGTGACCAGACCGGGCTCTGCGTGCTCTGCCGGATCCTGATCGAAGGGAGCCTCGTCGGCGGGGTAGAGATTCTCGGTGCTCTCGACGCCGGGTACCTCGGTCTCTGCGACCGGTGCGTGCTCGGCGATCTCGACGGCGCGCTCAGCCTCAGCCTCGGCACGTGCGGCGGCGCGTTCTGCTGCCTCCTGCTCGCGCTGTGCGTTCTGAGCGGCTGCCTCTGCGGCTGCCACGCGCTCAATCTCGGCGCGCAGTGCGGCGAGGGATTCGCGACGCTGTGCGGCAGCGGCTGCGCACTGCTCCAGAACCTCGGGGCCAACCTGAGGCTCAGCCTGCTCGATGCCGCTGATGCGACCCTCGTCGAACCACAGGCGCAGGGCACCGTCGGTTGCGGTCAGCACGGCGGTTGCCTCGGTGTCCCAGGCGATGTGGAAGCCGCGCTGCTGAGCGTAGGAGTCCACCGCCAGAACCTGGTTGTGTACCTCTTCGCTCTGCAGGGTCTTAGCAATGACGCGGCCAATACCCTTGTAGGTCGGTGCCTCGAGGGTCAGCTCAGCGCCCTCCAGCAGGGTCCATGCGCGCACGCCAGCGCCCGCGGGCAGCGGGTAGTGTGCGTACAGGCCGCTGATGGTCTTGGTTGCCAGGGTCAGGCGGCGTGCCAGGGACTCGGAGAGGGGCAGCTCGTCGGTGGTCAGTTCGGCCAGGCCGTCACGCTCACCGGTTTCGCGCGCCTGAATAGCGGCGGAAACAACGGAGTCGGGGAAGTAGCCCAGCTGCTGCCAAGACCAAATCCAAGTACCGCGGTTCTCGGATTCGGTGCCCAGCAGGTGCGGCTTGAGCGAAAGCGGGGGAGTGGTCTCAAAATCCAGAGACTGGGAGGTGAAATCCACGTTCCACTCGGAGGTACCCACGAGCTCGGCGAGTCGAGCCTGGTACTCGGTGGAGATAAAGATCGATGCGTCGATAAGGTCCTGCAGAGAATTCGTCATGCTTCAAGATTATCAACCTTTTAGCGTTCACTATGCCGTGTATACCCGGTTTTAGTGTGTGCTTTATGCGTATTGGGCTTTAAGGTGCCTGATTGAGCCGTGTCCAAGAGCTCGGAGGGAGAGATAGAGCATATATCTTTCGGCGTAAACTATCTGCGTTGAGTGCCCGTGTTCGTTAGAATCGAAGAGACGGCTTCTTCCGGCACCCTGTAAGCCGACACTACGACCGAACACGGATGCCTCCAGCCGCGCCGTATTCACACTCAAGGATGTATGAACTATGACTGAACCCCGCCTTGCCGAGACGAGTAGCCGTGCCGCGCGCATCCAGGATGCGCTGAACAACATTGGAAGCTGGCTGCTGGATGTCGTTAGTGTTGACCCCGGCTGGAGCGAAATGGTGCTGGACGTCAAGCCTCTGGCAGGTCAGATTTTTGTGCGTGTGCGTGAATTCCGTGACGGTGAAGAGGTCATCGGCACTATCGGCCCGCTCAAGGACGGCTCGCCCATTATTGCTGAGGTCCGCAAGTTGCAGCGTGCCGCCTACGACGGTAACCGCGGCACCTGGTTCACCGCCTCCATCGTGGTGGCGGCAACCGGCTGGCCCAACCCGCAGTTCAGCGTGGGTGCCTCCTATAACCGTGACGATGAGCCTGCCAGCTGGAAGAATGAAGGCACCCTGACCGCAACTGACGTGCGTGAGCACCTGGCTGAGTTCCCTCGTGATGCTTCGCGTATCCCTCAGTGGGCTCGTGAGCGTATGGAGGGCCGTGCACGCCATTCTGCCGCAGAGTCACTATCTTCGAGCGAGCACGAGATCCCGAACCCGTACCTGGTCGTTGCCTTGGAGACCTTCCGTAACGATGTGCAGGAGCGAACCCTCATTAACGTGGTCCGCACGATGCTCGGTGGTGACGTTCTGCTCGATGCGACCGGCTCCCTGCTGATTCCCTCCGAGACGGATGCAATGGGCCCCGAATCCGTGCTGGCCCACCAGGTCATTCGCATGCCCGAGACCGGCATGCAGGCGTTGTGCGTGTTCTCCTCCTCCGAGCACATTGGCAAGAGCTATGTGCGTCAGGAATCCGAGGGCGACGAGCTGATTCTGCGCGAACCGGCGATGAAGGTCTTCATTGACTTCCTCAGCAATGAGGCACTGGACCTGATTGTGGTTGACCCCGGCACCGACCACGAGTGCTACATTGAGCGCGCTCAGGTGCAGTGGATTGTCACTTCGCCCCGTAACGACGGCGCGAAGATGGCGCTGACCCAGGACAACATGCAGATGCTACTCGGCTCGCTGGTGTCCCCGGCGTCCGTGCTGCTGGTGGGTGTTGACCCGGCTGACCCGTCCGGTACCTCTTTCGTCTTTGACCCGGATGAGAACGGTAACCCGCAGAGCCTGCTGGTGTTCACTTCGCCCATTGAGATTGCGGCACTGGATCCGCATATTGAGGTGCGTTCGGCGAACGCCCTGGATATTCTGCGTTACGCCCTGGAGATTGGCGCCCCGAGCGTGAAGGTGAACGCGATTAACCCCTCCACGGTGTTGACCGCGGCGCAGATCCGCGAGCTGCTGGAGATTGTGGGCTCTCAGCCCCGCATGGGTGCCTAAGCCCTTGCATCGAATATCTTAACCGTTGAGGCGGCGACACGAGTTGTGTCGCCGCCTCAACGGTTTAAAACGCTCATGACCGAGCCTGCCCGAGACTCCCGGGGCTATAGGGTTATGCCGCCAGGATGCGCGTTGCCGCTTCCTGCTGGGTGCGGGCGAGTGCCGCCTCCTGCTCGGTCTGGCAGTCTACACATACGCCCTGGTAGAGCACGTCTGCGCTGAAGAGCGCCATGCCGTGAAAATCGCTGGGGGTCAGGCAGGGTGCGGAGCCGACCGCGCAGTCCACGTCTTCGACCTTGCCGCAGCGTACGCAGAAGGCGTGGTGGTGGTTGTCGCCCGTGCGGGTTTCGTAGAGGGCGGGGGTTCCCGGCGGCTCAAACTTACGCAGCAGGTCGATGTCGGTCAGGTCGGCAAGAATCACGTAGACCGACTGAACCGTAATGGCGGGGATGCGCTCGCGGACTGCCTGCACGATGGTGTCGGCGGTGGAGTGCGGGTGTTCCTGCACTGCGTGGAGTACGGCGAGGCGCTGCTTGGTGACGCGGCGGCCCCTGGCGCGCAGGCCGGTGGTCCATGCTTCTTCGAGCTGTTCGGGGCTCATTGCGGAGAGCAGGGGCAGGCCGGTGGTGTGGGCGCAACCGGTGTTGTGATGGTCTGGGCTTTGAGCCTTCTTCGTGTCGGAGGTTGTCTTTGCGTCGGTCATAGGTTTAAGTCTACACGTTATTATGAGAAATTCATCATTATTTTATGAAAAATTCATAATAAGCCGGTGGAGCGTCCCTTTCATCCACTCTGTGGCGCCCCTCCTCGCCCCGGCCTCGGGTGTGAAGAGATGCCGTACAATCAAAGAACCTAGAGTAACCCGTACCGGCAATCACCATCAAGGAGGATAGGGTCATGGTGTACGACTTCACAAACCCCATCTACATTCTGCTGATGATTCTGCTCTTCGGTGTGCCCATCGTGACCCCGGTGATTTACGGCCAGTACCGCAGTACTACCACCGGTTTTGATCTGGAAGGTCAGCTGATGCTCGGCCTGCTCTTCATCCTTTTCCTGGGTGCTTACGGCACGATTCTGCTGCTGGGTATTTTCCCCACTGCTACGGCGCAGGTGCTGGAGCAGGTGCCCCTAGTAAATATCCCTGGCGCTATTCCCTAATCCCTTATGAGCTTTCGGCGCATGGGTGACGCTCTGGGTGAATCTGCGCTCCAGAAGGTGCGCACGCGAGTGCTTGCACGTATTCTATAGAGTCAAGTACACGCTGTACGCACTGACCTAATTGTTCAGGAGGATACCCATGCACAGCCATAACAACGGACTGAAAACTGCCCTGTTGATGGGCTCCATGGTGGGCATGATGCTGCTCATCGGTGGCCTGCTTTCGGCGACTTTCCGCACCTCCATTTTCATCTGGGTTATGGGCCTGTTTAGCTTGGGTTCGGTCGCGTACACCTACTGGAACTCCGATAAGCTTGCTCTGCGTTCCATGAATGCTTACCCGGTCAGCCGTGAAGAGGTTCCGGTGCTTTACGACATTGTGGAGGAGCTGTCCTCCCGCGCGGGCCAGCCCATGCCCGCCCTCTATGTGGCACCGACCATGACTCCGAACGCGTTCGCGACCGGTCGTAACCCGCAGAATGCGGCGGTGTGCTGCACCGAGGGTATTTTGCAGTTGCTGGATGAGCGCGAGATGCGCGGCGTGCTCGGCCACGAGCTGATGCACGTGTACAACCGCGATATCCTCACCTCTTCGGTGGCGGCGGGTATCGCCTCCATTATCGGTACTGTGGCTCAGTTCCTCTCGTTTGGCGCGATGTTCGGCGGATCCAACCGCGATGGTGAACGCGCCAACCCCCTCGCCATGTTCGTGGTTGCCATGCTGGCTCCCATTGCTACGCAGGTCATTCAGATGGCCATTAGCCGCACCCGCGAATTTGATGCCGACGAAGATGGTGCACGTCTGACCGGTGATCCGCTGGCTCTGGCTTCGGCGCTGAACAAGCTGGAGAGCGGTGTGTCCATGTATCCGATGGACCCGAACAACCGCAACACGGAGGCGGCGAGCGCCATGATGATTGCGAACCCCTTCGGTTCGCTGAAGAACATGCTCTCTACTCACCCGCCGATGGACCAGCGTATTGCGCGTCTGCAGCAGCAGGCTCGTGAGATGGGGCAGTACTAAGTCTTTTCTTCGCTGAATCATCCGGGCGCGAGTGTGTCACTGTATGCATGTGACGCTGTACGAATATGACCCGGCGTGACGATTATGACCCGCGATGACGGGTTGGCAGACAAAAATCCTCGGGGTGGCTACTGTGGAAGTAGCCACCCCGAGGATTTTTGTGTAGAAGATTTTACGTTTCGGCTTCTAACCGCCTCCCTCACCCATTGCTGGGCGGGGAGCCTCGCCTGAGTTTAGCGGTAGTTGACGAACTGCAGGTCAATCTCAAGGTCAGCGGACTTGAGCATTGCAATGACTTCCTGCAGGTCATCGCGGGACTTGGAGGAGACGCGCAGCTCATCACCCTGGATGTTTGCCTTCACGCCCTTGGGACCCTCTTCGCGAATCATCTTGGAGATCTTCTTCGCCTGGTCCTGCGCGATGCCTTCCTTGATGGAGCACTCGATACGGGTTTCCTTGCCGGATGCGTAGGGCTTGCCGGAGTCCAGGGACTTCAGGGAGATGCCGCGCTTGACCAGCTTGGACTGGAAAACGTCGAGCACTGCCAGGGCGCGCTCTTCGGCGTTTGCCTTGATGAGGATCTTATCGCCGGAGTAGTCGATTTCTGCACCTACGCCGCGGAAGTCGTAACGCTGGGAGATTTCCTTCTGCGCCTGGTGCAGTGCGTTGGAAACTTCCTGCTTGTCCACCTTGGACACAATGTCGAATGACGATTCGCTAGCCATGGGCTTTCCTTTCGTGAATGAGGTGCTACTGGCACCGGTTAGTACTAGCCTACCGGGTTGGGGCTCTTGTTCACAGCTAACTATCAGAATAACGGGCCTGTTTTACAGGTGTTACTAACCTTAAAAGAGGACAATAGAAACATGACCACTCCTAACCTGTCCACGACGGACCTGCGCACGAGCGAGGAAGCTCGCGACCTGCAAACCCTGCTCTTCATTGACTTGCATACCTCTCTGGGCGCTGAGCCCGAAGGTATTCCTGAGGCTGAGCGCCTCAACGAGTCTGACCACCACGATATTCATCTTGACCTGCATGCGGAAGAGTCTAAGCATTCTCCTTTTGAAGGCATTGGTATTACTCTGACTGAGCCTTCGCTGGTGGCACGTTTCCGTGGCGTTCGCCGTGACCTGGAGCGTGAGATTGCCGGTGACATGTGCACTGTGGAGCAGGCGCGCCGCTATCTGGAGCACCTGGAGATTGTGCTTCTGCTTGAGCAGGATGGCGATACTCCGTCCCGCTCCTTCTAAAGCTGCTGTAGGCATTGGCTTTATTCACGGCTTTATTCATGAGGGCTTTATTCAATTAGGATGAGGGCGCGGGCGCTGCGATAGATATGCGCGGTAGATATGGATGCGCGGTGAGCGTGCACCGACGCTCTGATGTGACGAAAAGACGATAAATATAACCAGATATATAACCTTCGTCACAAAACCCTGTGTGAAGTGTACAAGTCCCTAAAACTGCTGTAGAGTAGTCTCTGTTCGCTTGAGCGAGCAACTAGCACCTAGCTAGGCGGCAGGTTACCCGAGCGGCCAAAGGGGGCTGACTGTAAATCAGCTGGCACTGCCTACGGGGGTTCGAATCCCTCACCTGCCACAAATAGCCCGGTTACGAAAGTAACCGGGCTTTTGTGTATCTAAAACCAGTTTCAGGGTGGCTCCCGCAGCGGCCTTCCGTGGGTGCGCCCGTTTTTCCCGATGTCCGCGAGGGGCTTTCTTGCGGGAGGGGAGGGAGAGCTCACACGGGGGCTTTCGCCTGCCGGGTCGTGCGCCTCCATCACCTGGTGCGGAACCTTTCGCGGGAGCCTCCGCGACACGCCCGCGGGCCGGCTGAAACTGCCGCGGAAAGAGCCAACTATGACGGCAATTTGTCATATCTTTCACAATGTTTGAATCCCAGGGCGAACAATTAGCGATTGGGGTCTTGAGGGTGTAGCTTTATCTCATGGCTACTATTGAAATTACTCAGCAGAACCTGACTGCTACCGTCGAGAGCAATGACATCGTCTTCCTGGACTTCTGGGCAGATTGGTGCGGTCCCTGCAAGCAGTTCTCCCCCGTCTACGAGGCGGCTTCGGAGAAGCACAGCGACATTGTTTTCGGCAAGGTTGACACCGAGGACCAGGGCCAGCTCGCTCAGGCAGCAGGCATCACCTCCATCCCCACCATCATGGGCTTCCGTGGCGGTATCCTGGTTTACCAGCAGGCCGGCGCACTGCGCGAAGACCAGCTGGAGACCGTGATTGGTTCGATCCGCGAGCTCGACATGGACAAGGTCCGTGCAGAAATCGCAGCAGCAGAGGGCTCTGCAGAGAAGAAGTAAGCTCACCACCACAAAAGAGCTTGAACGGGGCGCACCCGCCGGCACAACCGGCTGGGGCGCCCCGTC
The DNA here is from genome assembly GCF_001813895.1 of Rothia sp. HMSC071C12. NCBI lineage: Bacteria > Bacillati > Actinomycetota > Actinomycetes > Micrococcales > Micrococcaceae > Rothia > Rothia sp. HMSC071C12. The sequence continues at coordinate 191,780 of NZ_KV814374.1, read as the reverse complement.
CCCTTTTAACCTCGTTAGGGTGCATGCGTGTTAGCGGTCGCGGTGATCTTCAATGGTCATGCGCGCCCCGAACCTCTGCTTTGAGAAGCCAGAAGCATGCATGAGCCGCACCAGACGTTGCCGATGCGGGCTGTAGGGTACCAGCAGGGCGAGCATACCCGCATCATCGGTGCGTTGACCGGTGAATAGCTCACCGACCGCGTGCGCCAGATGGTAGTCGCCCACGCTGATGGCATCTGGATGCCCGCACACACGCTGCAGAACCTCGGAAATACTCCACGGGCCCACGCCGCGCACAGTGTGCAGGCTCCGCGCCAGAAGCGCCACGTCGCCTTCTGCCGCAATGTTTTTCAGAGACTCGGCGGAACGAGCGTAAGCGTACACGGCATCGTAGCGGCTTTTATCAACGCCCGCCCGATGCCAATCCCAGGTGGGAATCGTCGCCAGGGTCCGGGCGCTTGGGTAGACGCGCATGCCTTCGGGCTGATGCCCCAACCCGGTCGATGGGGCGGGGGAGCCGTACTTTCGCAGAACCCAGCCTAAGGTTCTGAACGCTTCGGTCTGGGTGATGCGCTGCTCCACAATGGCGTTGAGCATCTGCCGGTCCAACTGCCCCGAGGCGCTGAGGCGGAGCCCCGGATTCTGCCGCCACGCCTGCTGAATACGCGGCGGAAGAGCCTCAAAAGACGACAGCGCGCCAAACTGTTCGGCGGGGTCGTGCAACCCCAGCCAGTACGTCATTTCCTGCGCCAGCGCCTGAAGATCGGCTCGCGCCTGCATCTGCTGATCTGCGGCACTATAAGAAACCCAGATGCGAATACGCACCGGGCGCATCAGCAGGCGATGCAGGGAGGGGAGAGCCTCGGCGCGGGCGGTCACCTGCTCGGCTGGCTGCGCCAAACGTTCGGCGTACAGCACCGCCGGGAACTCGTGAAACGGCGTGCGAGCCGTCACCCAGATTCGCTCGGCACCATCCGCGCGGCTCAGCGCACGATACGAAAGATCCTGAGCACCGCGGCGCAACGAACCCAAAGTCTGCGCCAACTGCACCGGAACATGCGGCTCAATCACAACCTCGCACGCCTCGGGAGCCAGAGCGCCGGGAAGGGGCGAAGCGGCGGGGGAGAGAGTACGAACCTGAACACGCGGTTGGTGAAGAACTCCAGGCTCCTGAAGAACGCCCGTGAGCGTTGGCGCATAGGGCACACCAGCAGCCGCCAGGGGATGCCGGATGCGCCGTGCACCCGCTGCCGCGCGGCTACCGGAGGTCGCACCGCCGGGGTTTGAGGAAGGAAACGTACTCACCCCACCAGTCTATGCGCCCAAACCGGGCAGCAACATCCGCGGCAGATAATTGCGGACCAAGATACAAAAAGTGCAGGAAGGGCAGGCACGCCACTAATGCGATACCCTAAAGGGTAGAGCGAGAACGAACGCAAACTCCGCCACCGGCACGACACAGGCTATGCGTTCCGCCCGTTCACAAGGGCGCCCACGCCCGGACACGCACCCCGGACATACACCCCGAGAGAAGGACGCCTATGGCAGCGGAAGCACAAGAAGCATCCTCGAATACTGACGCACCTGAACAGAAGAACAGCGCCGCCACCAGTGCGGGCCGTACTCAGCGCGCCAAGAAACAGCCGCGTCAGTCCCTCACCGAGCGCGTCAAGAGCATCCGCCCCCTCGAACTACTACCCGGTCTGCTGCTTGCCGCCGCCGTCATGGCGTTGTACACCTACTACTCGCTGCAGCAGATGAAGCACTGGATTACGCCCTCCTGGGACCTGGCGATTTTCACCCAGATGGCACAGGCCTACTCGCATTTCTCCGTGCCCATCGTGCCGATTAAGGGGCCCGACTTTAACCTCTGGGGTGACCACTTCCACCCGATTCTGGTGCTTCTGGGACCCATCTACGCGCTGTTCCCCTCGCCGACCACGCTACTGGTCGTGCAGAACGCCCTGGTCGCCTTCGCAAGCTTCGCCATTGTGCGCTTCACTCAGCGTGCCTTCGCGCTCGCCCAGAAAACTGAAGATGCGCAGAAGAACGAACCTGCGCAGAATGCTCAGTCCGCAAAACTTCAGAGCGTCATCCCGACCCTCACCGGTCTGCTGCTCGGCGCCGGATTCGCCCTCAGCTTCGGCGTTCAGCAGGCTATCGCCGCCCAATTCCACGAAGTAGCCTTCGCCGTGCCGCTGCTTGTCATGAGCCTCGGCTATCTGGTGCTTGCCTCGCGAGTGAGCGGCACTGAACGTGCCCGCTACCTTGCCTATGCCTGCTGGTGGTCCCTGCCCATTGCCTTCGTCAAAGAAGATATGGGTATTACTGTTGCAGCCATCGGCCTCATTATCTTTATCCGCACCGGCTGGCTGAGCACCGCCGTAGACATTCTGATGCCGCGCCTCTCCGCAGGAACCCCCGCCCCCATGCGCACCCGCATGCAGCAGCTCTACTCCTCGTGGGCACGCACCCCCGCCGTCGCAGAATCCACCATGGTCATGATGTGGGGTGTGTTCTGGTCGGCCGTCGCCGTCTACGTGATCCTGCCCTACTTCAATAGCGGTGGAAACTTCGATTACGCCGACAAGGTGAACTTCTCCGCAGCCCTGGGCGACCCCTTCGGCTCAGCGCAGCAGATGCTCAGCAACAACACCAAGCTGGCAACCCTCGGCCTGCTGCTCATTACCGGCGCAATCCTCTGGGTCATTTCTCCGCTCGCGGCAATTGCCCTGCCGACCCTCGCCTGGCGTCTGCTCTCCACCATGGAATCCTACTGGGCAAGCACCTGGCACTACTCGCTCGTGCTCATGCCCGTCGTCTTCCTCGCCCTGCTCGACGCCGTCATGCGGATACGTTACGGCGTGGTTCCCGCCGCGATTCCGGTGCGTTTGGGTGCGCGAGTAGCCGATAGCGCCTCCGTGCAGGAGGCCGATGCAGCGGCTGAGCCTGGCCGCCTCAGCGCCATGGCACGCCGCATGCCCGTATGGGCTATGCCCGCCGTGGCGCTCTTCCTCGCGGTATCCCCAATCTTTGTGGCAGGCTCCCAGCAGCCCCTCGCGTCCCTGGGTAATGCGCAGTTTACCGCCTCCGCGCTGACTACCACCGACCAGATGAAGCAGGACGCCGTGCAGAAGGTACCCGAAGGGGTGACGGTCGCATCTGACCTGTCGATTCTGACCCAGCTCATTCCCGGCCGAACCGTCTACTGGATTGGCCACACCGGTGAGCCCGCACCCGACTACGTGGTCATTGACCGCAAGAGCAACTCCTGGGGCGGTAACCCTCCGACCAATGCCGCACAGTACGCGGCTGACCGCTACGGCCACTCCTACGCTAAGTACGCAACCGTCGGCACGATTGATATTGTGCGTCGCGTAGATTAGCCCCTTGGTTTAACTTCTCAATGAGCGCCTACCCCGCAAACGCTGGGGTGGGCGCTCGCTTTTAAGAGATGAGGTTTTAAGCACCTTTTTATAGCCCAGGCAGGGACCCTACTGTACACTGGATAGAACACGGGAACCCCCGATGAAGGTCTTGTGCGCACCCGGCACCCAAGGTGGTGCTGGAATTGTAGGTGCGCCGTACTCACCATCACCGATTGATACGCCCCACAAAAATGCGGTTCACACCGTACCCGAGGGCTTCTCTTAACGATCTCTGGTCCAGCGTCTTTGCTGCGTCTGCTGTAACAGACACACCACCGCCACAGAGCGGGAAGGCGAATCACCAGGAATACGTGACATTGCATGTGAGCATTACCCACCCTGTACACCCCTGAATCACAGGGACTACTGTGCGCTGAGCGCAGAGTACGAGCAGGCGTGCGGATAATGTGCCGAGAAATTCAAGACCACCCCCAGCAAAAAGCCGCTACCCGTAGCATCCGCAGAACACCTCTGCAGAATGCGCCGGTAACGGAGGACCCCTGGACGTTCTACTCCCCAGGGGATGATGTGTGGCTGGGCCGTGAAGGGGACACCCGGTAAGCGCCGAAAAGCGTGCGCTATCCACCCCTACCGTATAGAGGAAAAATTGACTGAGAATACTGCTACCCCGGCCGAACTGAACGCCGAGGCAGAGACCGTTGTGACCACTGAGAACATCACCGAGAACACCGTTGAGAGCCCTGCTGTAGAAGCAGAAGAAACCACCGCAGAAGCTACTGCAGAAGCACCCGCCGAAGAAACCGCCGACAAGGCTGAAGAAGAAGGCGTACGCTTCACCGACCTGGGCCTGGACGCACGCGTCCTGGCAGCGCTGGAAGAGGTTGGCTACGAGAAGCCGTCCCCCATCCAGGAACAGACCATCCCGCTGCTGCTCGAAGGCCACGACGTGGTCGGTCTGGCACAGACCGGTACCGGTAAGACCGCAGCATTCGCGCTGCCGGCACTGTCCCGCATGGCTGAACTCGCCGACATCAACGGCATCTCCCGCGACACCCAGGTTCTGGTCCTGGCACCCACCCGCGAGCTGGCTCTGCAGGTTGCAGAAGCCTTCTCCTCCTACGCAACCCACATGGAGGACTTCACCGTTCTGCCCATCTACGGTGGCTCCCCCTACGGCCCGCAGCTGGCTGGTCTGCGCCGCGGTGCGCAGGTCGTCGTCGGTACCCCCGGCCGCGTGATTGACCACCTGGAAAAGGGCTCCCTGGACCTGTCCAACCTGCAGTACCTGGTACTGGACGAGGCAGACGAAATGCTGCGCATGGGCTTCGCCGAAGACGTGGAAAAGATCCTCGAGGGCACCCCCGACAGCAAGCAGGTTGCGCTCTTCTCCGCAACCATGCCCAACTCGATCCGCAAGATCGCTCAGCAGTACCTGAACGACCCCGTCGAGGTTCGCGTCAAGGCTAAGACCACCACCAGCGCAAATATCTCCCAGCGCTACATGCAGGTCATGCACTCCCACAAGCTGGATGCAATGACCCGCGTGCTCGAGGTCGAAAACTACGACGGCATCATCGTCTTCGTGCGCACCAAGAAGGAAACCGAGGAAGTTGCCGACAAGCTGAAGGCACGCGGTTTCGCGGCAGCAGCGATTAACGGTGACATCCCCCAGCAGCTGCGTGAGCGCACCGTTGACGCCCTGCGTGACGGCCGCATCGACATCCTCGTGGCAACCGATGTGGCGGCACGTGGCCTGGACGTTGAGCGCATCTCCCTGGTCGTCAACTACGACATCCCCCACGACACCGAGTCCTACGTGCACCGCATCGGTCGTACCGGCCGTGCAGGTCGTGAAGGTGCCGCAATCCTCTTCGTCACCCCGCGTGAGAAGTACATGCTGCGCCAGATCGAGAAGGCAACCCGCCAGAAGGTCGAGCCGATGCACATGCCCACCGCAGAGGCAGTGAACGAGACCCGTAAGCAGCGCTTCGCACAGCAGATTACCGAGACCATCGAGTCTGAGGACCTGAGCTTCTTCCGCCAGATTATCGAGGACTACGAGAACGAGCACGACACCACCGCTGAGGACATTGCAGCTGCACTGGCTGTTATCGCCCAGCAGGGTCGCCCCTTCTTCCTCGATGAGAGCGAAGATATCGCCAACAAGTCCCGCCCCTTCTCTGACGAGGATTCGGATCGCGGCGGCCGTAAGGCAAAGCGCGCGCACAACGACGAGGGCATGGTCAACTACAAGCTGAACGTTGGCCGTTCCTCCCGCGTGACCGCAGGCGCTATTGTGGGTGCACTGGCTAACGAGGGTGGCATTAAGGGCTCCCAGATCGGCTCCATCGACATTCGCCAGCACTTCACCATTGTTGGCCTGCCCGAGGACCTGCCCCGCGACTTCTTCGATCGCCTGCGCGACACCAAGATTGCTGGCGAGTTCATCAACATCCGCAAGGACAACGGTCCCAAGGGCGGCGGCGGTGGCCGCAGCTTCGGTGGTGGCCGTCGTGAGGGCGGTTTCCGCGACTTCGATCGCCGCGAGGGTGGCCGTCGTGAAGGCGGCTACCGCGGTAACCGTGAGGGTGGCCGTGACTTCGGCGGTGACCGCGACTTCAAGCGTGGCGGCCGTGATTTCGGTGGCAAGCGTAATGACCGTGACTTTGGTGGTCGCGACTTCGGTGGCCGTGATAACCGCCGTGATGGCGGCTACCGTGGCAACCGCGATGGTGGCCGTGACTTCGGCGGTCGCGACTTCGGTGGCCGTGATAACCGCCGCGATGGCGGCTACCGCGGTAACCGTGACGGTGGCCGTGACTTCGGCGGCCGCGGCAAGCGCTACTAAGATTTCAGCTAAGCCTGAATTTGCGGTATGAGGGGCTTGCTAAGGCTATCGGCTAGCAGCCTTGTCATTCGCATATGAGTCAAAGACCGGCAGGGGAGCGATGAGCTCTCCTGCCGGTCTTTATGTATATGGGTGTTGATGTGTTTGCGTCAGCTGTTGCGGTGGTGCCTGATCATTACTGGGGCGCCTGGTCATTGCTGGGCTATCGTGCGGCAGGGCGGAGAACAGGAAAACGTTAAATGTGGTGCATGCCATAGCTTCTCCGCTTGCGAGCATTCTTGAAGACCTGTATAGTTTTACCTGTTGCCCCGATAGCTCAGTGGTAGAGCGCCATCTTGGTAAGATGGAGGTCCCGGGATCGATTCCCGGTCGGGGCTCTCTCATTAATTCATGCGAGAGCACGTATTAATGATGTGGCGGTGTAGCTCAGCTGGTTAGAGCGCACGACTCATAATCGTGAGGTCGACGGATCGAGCCCGTCCACCGCTACGCCCCGATAGCTCAGTGGTAGAGCGCCATCTTGGTAAGATGGAGGTCCCGGGATCGATTCCCGGTCGGGGCTCAGATAAGCCTGTCTCTTCGGAGGCAGGCTTTTTTGTTTGCCATTTTGTCTGCCTATTTTCTTTGCCTGAAGCCCGGTCTGCATGTGCTCAATAGGTACTCAGCCCCGCGGCCCGATGCCGGGCATAGCAAAGCCCCCGAGAAAAATACTCGGGGGCTTCATCTTTATGCTCTGATCGAAGCGTTAGGAGGCGCGGCGCACCACCGGCAGCTGGGACAGCAGCTCGTAGGAGCGCAGACGGTCCTCGTGCTCCCACGCCTCGGTCATGACGATGAGCTCGTCAGCGCCCGTGCGCGCCACCAGGTCCTCAATACGAGCCTGTGCGGTGGCGGGGGAGCCTACGATTGCTTCGGCGGTCATGCGTTCAATGTGCATCTTCTCCGCGTCGGTCCAGACGGCGTCCATATCTTCCACGGGAGGTGCGAAAGACAGATTGCCGCGCACCACGCCCAGGAAATGCTGCTGCTGGGTCGTGTACAGGTAGCGTGCTCGCTCGTCGGTATCGGCGAGCATTGCGGTTGCACCCACCATGACGTAGGGCTGTTCCAGGTGCTCGGAGGGCTTGAAGTTTGCGCGGTAGGTGTCTACCGCCTCCTGCAGCATTGCGGGCGCAAAATGCGAAGCGAACGCGTAGGGCAGACCCAGCTGTGCGGCAAGCTGCGCACCGAACAGGGAAGAACCCAGAATGTACAGGGGCACCTTCGAGCCCTGGCCGGGAATGGCGTGCACGCGGTGCATGGGGGAGGGCTCGCCCAGGAAGCGCTGCAGCTGCTGCACCTCGGCGGGGAAGCTCATGGCGGCAGAATCGTCGCGGCGCAGAGCGGCGGCGGTCATCGGGTCGGTGCCGGGCGCACGGCCCACACCCAGGTCAATACGGCCGGGGTGGAATGCGTTGAGGGTACCGAACTGCTCCGCCACCACGTAGGGTGCGTGGTTGGGGAGCATAATGCCGCCCGAACCCACGCGAATACGCTCGGTTGCGGCAGCGATCTCCGCCATGACCACGACGGTCGCCGAGGACAGCAGGGAGCCGGCATTGTGGTGCTCGGCGACCCAGAAACGCTCGTAGCCGTAGGACTCAGCCGCGCGGGCGGCATCGATGGTGTTGAGCATGGTCTGGTGCTGGCTCTGGTCGGGGCGGTGCGGCATCAGGTCAAGCACCGAAATTTTTACGTTGGAAGACATAACTTTTCCTTCTGAAATAGATTGCGGGTACCCGTCCAGCCTACGCCTGCTTGGGCTGGATGGGTAGGGGCCTTCGCTAGCAGGTAAAAATGCGACGAAATACTGCACGCCTGCACGCCGGTTACCTGTACAGTGGTCTGTCCACTCTGTACGTTTGAGCTGAACACTGTGCACAAGAACGGTAGACTGAAATCATGAGCATTAACCCTGAGATTGTGGGCAGGGTCTACCCGTCCGAGAACACCTACGTTGTCGGTCGCGAAAAGATCCGCGAATTTGCCCGAGCAGTTCACGCAGAAAACCCCCTCCACCACGACGTTGAGGCAGCCCGCGCGGCAGGGTACGCAGATGTGATTGCCCCGCCGACCTTCGCCATTATCCTGGCGCAGGCAGCTGACGCGGCACTCATCAACGACGATTCCGCCGGTATTGATTTCTCCCGCGTGGTGCACGCCGACCAGCGCTTCACCCACCACCGCCCCATCGTTGCCGGTGATGAGCTGCGCACCGAAGTTCACGTGGACTCCGTGCGCGTTATGGGTGCCGGCGCAATGCTGACTACCCGTGAAGAAATCGTTGACGCGCAGGGCGAGCCGGTCACCACCTGCATTTCTTCCCTGCTGGTTCGTGCTGAGGAGGAAAACTAATGGTGCGTTTTGAAGAGCTTGAAAAGGGCCAGGACATCGGTTCGCGTACCGTGGAGCTCTCCCGCGCTTCGCTGGTGCGTTACGCTGGCGCATCCGGTGACTTCAACCCGATTCACTGGAACGAGCGTTTTGCCCAGTCGGTGGGCCTGTCCGGCGTGATTGCTCACGGCATGCTGACCATGGGTACCGCCGTGCAGCTCGTGAGCGACTGGGTGGGCGACCCCGGCGCGATCGTGGACTACCAGACTCGATTCACCAAGCCCGTTCCCGTGGCGGATGCACCCGGCGGCGAAAACCCCGATACCCCCACGAACGCCCTGACCATCAGCGGTAAGGTGGGTGCCCTGAATGAGGAGGAGCGCACCGCCCGCATTGACCTGACCGTCACCGCTCGTGATGAGGAAGGCAAGGAGCAGAAGGTTCTGATGAAGAGCCAGGCTGTGGTTCGTCTCTCGGTATAGAGTTTCTGTGCTTGCAGATAGCCGTGTGAAAGCAACTATGTGAAGGCCCCGGCGCTACCCGATGCGGTGGTTCCGGGGCTTTCGCGCGCTCACCGCTTTTGTGTGCTTACCGGCGGGGTAGTTGCGTTTTTCTGAGAAAGGCGCGCCGGAAAATGAAGGCAAAATCACCATAAGGTTTTCATGACTTTAACGCGTGGCGGGTGTTGACCCCGCACAACGACCGGTATTCTTAACCTATGACTGAAAAGCTGTTGAGCGAACTGACCACCGCCCAGGTAGGCGGCCCCGCTAAGACCTACGTCCGCGCCACCTCCGAAGCAGAAATTATCGAAGCAGTCTCCGCTGCAGACGCCGCAGGCGAACCCGTCCTCATCGTGGGCGGCGGCTCCAACCTGCTGGTTTCCGACGAAGGCTTCAGCGGAACCGTCGTGCACATCGCCTCCGAAGGCGTAGAGGTTCTGCCCATCCCCGCATGCGGCGGCGCGAACGTGCGCGTGCAGGCGGGCACTATCTGGGACGACTTCGTGAAGCTCAGCATCGAGAACGAATGGGTTGGCCCCGCGGCTCTCTCCGGCATTCCCGGCACCGTGGGTGCAACCCCCGTGCAGAACGTCGGCGCATACGGCGTTGAGGTGGGCGAGTTCATCGCCTCCGTACGCACCTGGGACCGCGAAAAGAACACTCGGAAGACCTTCGCGAGCGCAGACCTGCGCTTCGGCTACCGCGACTCGGTGCTCAAGCGCGCAACCGTCAACGGCTCGCCCCGTTACGTGGTGCTGACCGTTGATTTCCAGTTCACCCTCGGTAGCCTGTCCTCCCCGATTCGTTACGCCGAGTTGGCGAGGAGCCTGGGCGTTGAGCCCGGTCAGCGCGCCGAATCCGCCCTGGTGCGCGAAAAGGTGCTGGAGCTGCGCGGCTCCAAGGGCATGGTGCTCAACCCCGAGGACCGTGACACCTTCTCCACCGGTTCTTTCTTTACCAACCCGATCGTTCCGCGCTCGACCCTGGATTCCCTGCCGGAGGGCGCCCCGAACTTCCCGGTGGTCGTGAAGACTTCCCCGTTCACCGCGGGTGTCGAGGACCCCGATCACGTGAAGCTTTCGGCTGCTTGGCTGATTCAGCACGCCGGTTTCGAGAAGGGCTTCGGTCTGGAGGGTGAGTCTCGCGAGATTGCTCAGGGCCGTGCGAGCCTGTCGACCAAGCACACCCTGGCGATTACGAACCGCGGCGGCGCATCCGCTGAGGACATCTTCGCTATCGCCCGCGCTGTGCGCGACGGCGTGCGTGAACGTTTTGGTGTGACTCTGGTTCCTGAGCCTGTCGTGGTTAACGGCGAAATCTAAACGCTCAACTTCTCGCTTCTCGTAGCGCTAGGACGCATAGAATAAACGCTTCAGAATAAACGCTTCGGGCGGTCTCTGTATCAGAGGCCGCCCGAAGCGTTGTATTGACTCACTGAGCTAGTGGCGAGGGGAAAAGATGCGCACCTGCCCCGGCAGGTAAGGCCTGCGCTTGGGCGCTGTGCGCGTTGCCGCAAGGGGAGCGGCGGGCAGGTGCTCCATCAACACCTGGACCGCCAGGGGAAGCTTCTGCGGCGGGCTGGGGGCGTGGAAAATCGGCTTATGGCGCGTGGGTCGGTAGGGGTAGTATTCCGCGTCCTCGCTGTGTGACCAGACAAGGTTGCCGAACTCGCCGGGAACGGGGGAGAGCACGTTGGCGTAGTAGGCGCGCGTCTGCAGGTCGACACGCTCGGAGGCGCCAGTAGTGGTGCCGGTGGATACGCCGCTGGGTACGCGGTCCTGTTCGATGATGAGGGCGCGGACCATGCCGCCTACGGTGCTAATCGCGTTTACGTGTAGGGCGAGCAGATCCCCGTCCTTGTGGTCGACCTGTACCTGCCCGTCCGCGAGGATTTGGGTGCCCATTGTGATGCTGCTGGCGATTCCTTCGCAGAGGGCACGGATGAGCGCCATGCGTGCAGGGTAGAGGTCTGCGATATCCCAGCCGATGAGGGCGGGCGTGGCGGAATTGCCTGCGTATTCCTCGCAGGATTCGTAGGCTGCGACGTCCACGTAGCCGCGGGCGATGGGCTCGCGGTCGTAGGGGCGGCCGTCGCGCTGCTCCCAGAAGCTGAGGGCGGTTGCGGTGAAGACAGCCTGACCGTCGCGTACGGCGACGCTGAGCGTAAAGTCCTGTGGGTAGCCATTTTTGGTGCGCGGGCGCAGGGTGATTGCGCGGGTGTATTCGTTGAATTCCTCGGGCCAGTCCAGGTAGTAGCTCATTTTTGCCCCGTCGCCACGGTGCACGGTGAGTTCGCCCGGCAGTAGCATGGCTTCGGGCACGCCGCCGGCACGTTCGGTGGCGTAGTGTTCGCTCACGGGCCAGGGGCTGAACTCTGTGCGGTAGGGGCTGGAGAGGAAGGAATCGAGCATAGAACGTATCCTCTCATAGTTTGAGGTTGTGGCGCATGGATAGGGGGCTTAAATGACAAATGAGCTGTCCCTTCTGGTTGCTCGGAAAAAGCGTTCAGGAGGGACAGCCCATCATGTAGGCTAGGCGGCTCGTTAGAGGGATTCGCCGCGGCGTTCAGGCAACAGGAACACGGTGGTTGCCGCTACCAGGAACGCGGTGGAGAAGAGCGTAAAGAGCAGCGGGGTTCCACCGAATGCGATCAGCGGCGGCACAATGAGCGGCGCCGCGATGGAGGCGATACGACCAATGCCGGCGGCGGCACCGGTGCCGGTTCCGCGCAGGTGGGTCGGGAAGATTTCCGGGCTCAGGGCGTAGAGGGCACCCCACGCGCCGAGGTTGAAGAAGGAGAGCATGCAACCGGCGAGGATAATGAATACCTCGGAGTGCGCCATGCCGTAGCCAGCCGCTGCGAGGGCGGAGCCGAGCAGGAAGGTCGCCAGGGTTGCGCGTCGGCCCCACTTTTCGATGAGGTAGGCGGCGACCGCGTAGCCGGGCAGCTGGGCGAGGGTCATGATGAGCGTGAACGCGAAGGACTTCACGAGGCTGAAGCCCTGGGCGTTCAGCAGCGCCGGAATCCAGATGAATGCGCCGTAGTAGGAGAGGTTGATGCAGAACCAGATGACGCACAGGGCGATGGTCTTGCGGCGCTGACCGGCAGCCCAGATGGAGTGAATCTTCGCGGATTCTGCGTTGTCGGCACTTTCTGCGGCACCGTGTGCGGAAGCGTCTTCGGTCTGCTTCTTACCGGTTCGGGAGAAGAGCGCGGGGGAGGCCTCGAAACGTTCGACCACCTGTCGTGCCTGATCGTGCTTGCCGACCGACTCCAGGAAGCGCACCGACTCGGGGGTTCCCATACGGATTACGAGCGAGTAGATGGCGGGGATCAGACCGATGGCAAGCGCCCAACGCCAGCCATTAGCCTGCGGAACGACGAAGGTACCGATGAGCGCGGCGAGGATCCAGCCCAGAGCCCAGAAAGCCTCCAGGGCGACCACGACGCGCCCGCGAATAGCACGCGGCGAGAACTCAGAAATCAGGGTGGACGCCACGGGAAGTTCCGCGCCCAGACCCAGACCAACCAGGAAACGGAAGACGAGCAGCACACCCAGGGAGGTTGCCAGGGCGGATGCGCCGGTCGCCAGACCGTAAATCAGCAGGGTGAGGGCGAAGATGTAGCGGCGGCCGAGCTTATCGGCGAGTAGGCCGCCGAAGGTTGCACCGAGCGCCATGCCGGCGAATCCGATGGATCCGAGCCAGGAGGCTTCGGTGGGGCTGAGCTGCCATTCCTTGATGAGTGCCGCCATGACGAAGGAGATGAGGCCAACGTCCATGGCGTCCAGCGCCCAGCCGAGACCCGAGATGCCCAGGAGCTTGCCGTGGGCGCGGGTGAAGGGGAGGTTTTCGAGGCGCTCATTGAGCGTGGGAGGTGCCGTGCGTTCCGCGGTGGGTGCAGTGGTGCTGGCGGGCGCAGCGGCGTTGGTGCGGTGTGAGTCCGTCGATGCGGGACGTGAGGAGGACACGGTAGTGGGTCGCTTCCTTAGTGTTTAGGCACAAGTGCCGGGTGAATTGTTCCATTACAGTGTATAAAGGTACTTTCGACTTGAACACTATTGAAACGAAAAAACTTTGAAATGACGAAAAAATCTCAACATGAAGAAATCTTTCACAGCACCCACCCAGCGGCGGGTGCTATTCTCTAACCACCGCCGCCCGGTGAAACTCACCTACGGCACGTTTGGAAGGACCACCCCTGAAAACCATTGAAGATGAAGTCAAGGAAAGCGAGACCAGCCGCTTTCACCGCTGGCTCGAAGCCCGCAAGGAGCGCATGCACGCGCATCCGGTCATGCGTCATCTCTACAAGCCCCTCGTCATCGGTGTGGGCGCCTTCTGCTTTATTGCCGGACTGATTATGCTCGTCACCCCCGGCCCCGGCTGGCTGTTCATCTTCATCGGCCTGGGCATCTGGGGCACCGAATTCACCTGGGCACGCCGCGCCAATATTTTCATGAAGCACGTGGTGCTCACCGCCTGGTACCGCTACTGTGCCTGGCGACAGCAGCGCAAAGAGCGCAAAGCCGCACGCAAGGCAGAACGCAAAGCCGCCGCCGAGAACCATCGCTAAGCCCGCATAAGCTATACCTAGACACAGAAGCCCTCGCTCCCATCCGATAAGGATGGTAGCGAGGGCTTTTATATAGGCTTGTCAGTGAGCTTTAGAGCTTGCCAATAGCAATCTGCAGCATACGGCGAATCGGCTCAGCAGCACCCCACAGCAGCTGGTCACCCACGGTGAACGCGCTAATGTACTCGGGGCCCATAGCGAGCTTACGTACGCGGCCGACCGGAATCTCCAGAGAACCGGAAGCAGCCACGGGGGTCAGCTGCTCCATGGACGCCTCACGCTCGTTCGGCACGAAGCGAACCCAGGGGTTATCCTCGGCGATGATGCGCTCGATCTCCTCCAGCGGCAGGTCCTTCTTGAGCTTGATGGTCAGCGCCTGAGAGTGCGAGCGCATTGCAGCGATACGGACGCACAGGCCGTCCATGGTGATCTTGTCGTCTTCGGGGCGGCCCAGAATCTTGTTGGTCTCGACCTCAGCCTTCCACTCTTCGCGGGACTGGCCGTTACCCAGGTCGGAGTCAATCCAGGGAATCAGGGAGCCGGAGAGCGGCACACCGAACTGGGAGGAATCCAGCTCGCCGGAACGCTGCTTAGCCAGGACCTTGCGGTCAATATCCAGGATTGCGGATGCGGGGTCGCTCAGCTCCTCGGAGACCTCGTTGCCCAGGTCGCGGAACTGTGCGAGCACCTCACGCATGTGGCGTGCGCCGCCGCCGGAAGCAGCCTGGTAGGTCATGGAGGTTGCCCACTCGACCAGGTCGTTCTTGAAGAGGCCGCCCAGGCCCATCAGCAGGCAGGAGACGGTGCAGTTACCGCCAACGAAGTCCTTCACGCCGGATGCCAGGCCGCGGTCGATAACATCGCGGTTAATGGGGTCCAGCACGATGATGGAGTCATCGTTCATACGCAGGGTGGAAGCGGCGTCAATCCACAGGCCGTCCCAGCCAGCTGCACGCAGCTTCGGGTGCACAGCCTCGGTGTAGCCACCGCCCTGAGCGGTCACAATAATCGAGTGCTTACGCAGCTCGTCAATGTCGTATGCGTCCTTCAGCTCGGACGGCTCAATTACGCCGTCGAAGGTGGGCGCCGCGCCACCAACATTAGAAGTGGTGAAGAAGACGGGGGTAATGCCCTCGAAGTCGCCTTCCTCAACCATGCGCTTCATGAGGACGGAGCCCACCATGCCGCGCCAGCCAACAAAACCTACAGAGTCACCGGGATTAAAGTTCATGGTTCCCAGTGTACTCTCAGGCTGGCGGGTGCGGACTAACACCGTACAAAAAATTTGATATTCGGAACGGGATATTCTGCGGAGGTGCTGGTCTCGGTACCGGTTATGCACCGCGGAGGCGTTAAAGCGCTCAAGCCTGCGGTACTCCGGGTGGAGTAGCCGCAGGCTCGAAATGTACGTCCATATTAGCGAGTGAACGCGGGAAGCTTGAGCTAGATACGTTCCAGCCGCTGGAACGAGAAGTACATGGGGTTCTTCGTGCCCGACTCATCGAGCAGGTAGCCCTTCTCGCTCTTCTCCCAGGCGCTCTCGGAAACCGTCCGCCAGCACCCGTTCGGGGAGCCAGCCGCGCAGTTACCCTGAGAATCTGCAAGCTGCAGCTCGGGCGCTCGCGTATCGCCGGTAATCTCGTTGCCCTCCTGGCAGTAGAAGAGGGTCCGCTCCACCGTCTCCACCCGACCGAAGGCGGGCAGGTCGGTGCGGGAGAGCGCCTCCGCGTACACGGAGCCTCCGCCAATAATCCAGGCATCAACTGCTGCAGCATCTGCGGGGGTATCCTCAACCGGCGCGCCCGCGGCGTCACGAGCCGCGTACAGCGCCGCATCCAGTGAAGGAACCCACAGGGCTCCGTCGCGCTCTTCAGCCTCAGAGACAGAACGGCTAATCACAATATTCGTACGACCCGGCAGGGGGCGGAAACGCGGCGGAAAGGACTCCCACGTGCGGCGACCCATAATCACCGGAGCACCCAGCGTCACCTTCTTGAAGTGCGCCAAATCCTCCGGAGCGTACCAGGGCATATCCCCGTCACGACCAATGATGCCGGCATCGGTTTGAGCCCAAATAGCGCCCAGACGATACATCATGCCTCCTAGAACTACCTGCAGTTAGACCGCAATCGGGGCGGCAATACCAGGGTGGTGCTTGTAATCCACCAGCTCAAAGTCTTCGTACTCGTAGTCGAAAATAGAAGGCTTCTTGGTTTTAATAACGAGCTTCGGGTACGGGTACGGTTCGCGCGGCGGGTAGGGGTTACCCTCCGGGTCGGTGCCGTAGCCCAGCTGCTTCTTCACCTGCTCCAGGTGGTTCGAGTAGATGTGGCAGTCGCCGCCGGTCCAGATGAACTCGCCCGGTACCATACCGACCTCTTCGGCAATCAGGTAGGTCAGCAATGCATACGAGGCGATGTTGAAGGGCACGCCCAGGAACATATCGGCACTACGCTGGTACAGCTGGCAGGACAGCTCCTTCACACCGTCGGCGCGTTCGTGCACGTAGAACTGGAACAGCGCGTGGCAGGGCGGAAGCGCCATGTTGTCCACCTCGGCAGGGTTCCATGCCGAAACAATATGGCGGCGAGAGCTCGGGTTATTCTTCAACGAATCGATAACCTTAGCAATCTGGTCAATCGTGCCACCGTCGGGGGTCGGCCATGAACGCCACTGCACGCCGTAGACCGGGCCCAAATCGCCGTTCTCATCAGCCCACTCATCCCAAATGGTCACGCCGCGCTCCTGCAACCAGCGTACATTCGAGGAACCGCGCAAGAACCACAGCAGCTCAATGGCAACAGACTTGAAGTGCACGCGCTTGGTGGTAATCAGCGGGAACGACTCACGCAGGTCAAAACGCATCTGACGCCCAAACACGCCGAAGGTGCCGGTGCCGGTACGGTCGGAACGCTGTGCATCCGCCGCGATGGCGTCCTTGTTCTCCTCGAGGATTTCGCGCAGAAGATCTTCGTAAGGGGTGGGGATTGCGTGAGTCATAAGAAAAACCTTGAATCCTGTTAGTAGACGTGAGAGACGGTCACAAATCAACCGCCCCTCTATTGTAAAACCCACGAATGGGCGCAGGTAGAGCAAACGCGCTGAGCATAAAGCCCAGCGCGCTCGCTGTTAGAAGATCAAAGTATATGGATGCTAGTCCAGAGCCGCGCGTACTCGCTCCACCGAGACAATACGCGGGTTATCGCCCTCGGTCACCTGCAGAACCAGGGCATCGCCAGGCTCCAGGTACGGGTCCTCAGTCGGAAGAACCTCCGCGGAGCCCTCCAACAGGTACTCGCGCAGAACATCCATCACCTGGGGCAGCACCGGGCGGTGAGTGCACAGCAGGGACGAAGAATCCTTATCGAACAGTGACGCCACGGTGCGGGCAGTACGTGCCGGGTGACGCTGAGCGCCAGCCTCCGACAGGGACTTCTTCTCCTTCACAGACACACCGTAATCCACCGAATACGGGGTCACAGTCTGAACGCAACGCAGCCACGGGGAAGAAATAATACGGCTCGGAGCCCACGCCGCAAAGAGACGGCTAGAAGCCAACGCCTGACGCTTGCCGGTAGCCGCAAGCGGGCGGTCATCCTCAGCGGCAGCCCAGTTCGAACGCGGCTTAGCCTTCGCGTGGCGGGCAATCAAAATCGGGCGGGTACGCAACGCATCCGCCTCAGCCAGAGCCTCCAGGGACTCCAGGGGTGCCAGGTCGTCCTCGTTGGTCAGCAGGGCGCGAGCAACCTCGGTGGATACCCAGCGCAGCTCATCCACTTCACCCTCATCCGCCAGGGCACGGGCGCCCTCGGGAAGCTCAGCAGACCAGTAGAAAACATCCTTCGGACGGCCACCCACCGGATAGGAAGTCACCGCCAGGGGCACACCCAGAACAACCTGCAGACTGACCTCTTCGCGAATCTCACGGATAGCGGTCTCAGCCAGGGACTCGCCCGGATCCTGCTTGCCCTTAGGCCAGGACCAGTCATCGTAGCGGGGGCGGTGAATGATGAGGACCTCAAGCGCACCGTCGCGCATACGCCAAATCAGTGCGCCAGAAGCAACAATATCCGCAGTGTTCGCGGGGGCTCGGTCAATGCTGTTGACCGCGTCAAAACGTCGTGCCGAGTAGTAGATGGAGGGGGAATCCAGCGGTGCCATATCTCTCTCTGAACCTCTTCGCTAGGCTTGCGCACAATGCCAGAGGGCACCATGCTCCGCGTCTAATTGTAGGTGAGAGAGCGGTCAAGTTGTAATCTCAACGTAACCTGTTGTTCACTTTTACTCTAAGTGCACTAGTCCACCGCACGTTTTTGCACGACACGCGGAAAACCCCGCCTGCCCCACGCCATAAAGCGCGAGAACAGACGGGGCTCACAACCAGAAAACACTGGCAAATCAGGGGCAAGTCCTTAGACCTTATCGACCACGTTCTTACGGGAACGCGAGCTCAGGTAGTACGACTGCACATCCTGCAGCGGGTTACCCTGATCGTCGGTGTCGTGGCGGGTCCACTTACCCTCAGAATCCAGGTGCCAGGTACGCGAAGAATCACTCATGTAGATGGTGAACATATCACGCAGGTACTTCACATGGCGCGGATCCTTCACCGGCACCAGCGCCTCAATACGGCGATCCAGGTTGCGGTGCATCATATCGGCAGAGCCAATGTAGACAATCGGATCGCCACCATTCTCAAATGCAAACACACGCGAATGCTCCAAGAAGCGGCCCAACACCGAACGAACGCGAATATTCTCGCTCAGACCCTTAACGCCCGGGCGCAGAGCGCAAATACCGCGAACCACCACATCCACCGGCACACCAGCCTGCGAAGCGCGGTACAGCGAATCGATGACGGCCTCATCCACCATGGAGTTGCACTTGATCTGAATCTTCGCCGGACGGCCCGCCTTGTGGTTCTCAATCTCCTGATCGATGCACTCAATCAGGCCGCTACGCAGAGTACGCGGCGCCACCAGCAGCGACTGGTAGTTGGTCTTCGGCGCGTAACCGGACAGCTGGTTGAACAGGCGGGAGACATCCTCACAAATCTGCTCATCGCAGGTGATGATGCCCAAATCCTCGTAGAAACGAGCGGTCGACGGGTGGTAGTTACCGGTACCAATATGTGCGTAACGGCGCAGGTGGTTACCCTCGCGGCGCACCACCAACGACAGCTTGCAGTGAGTCTTCAGACCCACGATGCCGTACACCACGTGAACGCCAGCGCGCTCCAGCTTACGAGCCCACGAGATGTTGGCTTCCTCATCAAAGCGAGCCTTGATCTCGACCAGTGCCACAACCTGCTTGCCTGCCTCAGCTGCCTCAATCAGCGCATCCACGATGGGGGAGTCACCACTGGTACGGTACAGGGTCTGCTTAATCGCCTGAACACGCGGGTCGGCGGCAGCCTGCGCCAAGAACGCCTGCACACTGGTCGCAAACGAATCGTACGGGTGGTGCAGTAGCACGTCGTGGTCGCGGGCGGCAGCGAACACATCCGCAGCCTTCGCGGTCTCGGTGGCGTTGAGCCAACGGGAAGTGTGCGCAATGTGCTTGGGGTAGTGCAGCGCCGGACGGTTCGCACGAATAATCGCACTCATACCGCGCAAATCCAGCGGGGCCGGCAGACGGTACACCTCAGACTCGTTGATGTTCAGCTCAGAAATCAGCAGATCCAGGATGGTCGGGTTGATGGTGTCCTCCACCTCCAGACGGACCGGAGGGCCGAAACGACGGCGCAGAAGCTCCTTCTCCAGGGCCTTTAGCAGGTTCTCTGCGTCGTCCTCTTCCACCTCAAGATCCTCGTTACGGGTCACGCGGAAGACGTGGTGCTCCACAACCTCCATACCCGGGAAGAGGGTGTCCAAGTGCTCAGCAATGATGTCTTCCAGAGCAATGTAGCGGCTCTCGCGGCCCGCAGTGTTGGCGGCGCGGGAACCATCCACAGAGACCATACGGTCCAGCTGATCGGGCACCTTCACACGAGCGAACAGTTCCTTGCCGGTCTGCGGGTTACGCACCAGCACCGCAAGGTTCAGCGACAGACCCGAAATGTACGGGAAGGGGTGCGCCGGGTCAACAGCCAGAGGGGTCAGAATCGGGAAGATATCCTGCATGAACTCCTGGCGCAGGCGCTGCTTAGCGTCCGCATCCAGGTCGTTCCAACCCACGATACGGATGTTCTGCTCCTCCAGAGCCGGAAGAACCTGGTTGTGGAACACATCAGCGTGGCGAGTCTGCAGCTGGTGAGCGCGTTCAGCAATCTCTTCCATCTGCTCCTCGGGGCTCAGACCTGCCGCCGAAGGCACCGCCAGACCGGTCGCAATGCGGCGCTTCAGACCCGCCACACGCACCATGAAGAACTCATCCAGGTTAGACGCCACAATCGACAGGAAGTTCAGACGCTCCAGCAGGAACAGGTTCGGGTCCTCCGCCAGCTCCAGCACGCGGGTGTTGAAGTCCAGCCAGCTGCTCTCACGGTCGAAGAAACGCTCCGGGCCGAACTCCTCTTCCAGACTGAAGTAGGAGCGCTTCTCGCCCTTCTCAATGCGGTCGCCGCGAGACTCGGCACGCTCAATCTTCGAAATATCGTGGCCGATATGAATGACACCGGTCATGGGTGCCGGCTCAGACGGCTTAGGCTTAGGCGCCTTATTCAGGCCATTGGGGGCGGGTACCATACTGTACTTGCCTTTCTAATCGGGGATAAGTCGTGAAGAAGCACGCCAGAGACGGCGCACCAAAAGCTAGGCGGCAGGCACGTCCTGCTGGGCGGGGGCGTACATGCGGTCAACCGTCGCCACGCCGAAACCCAACGAAGTGTAGAGGGAATATGCGGTGGTGTTATCGGCATCCACGTACAGGTCGATGGCGCGCAGCGGCTCGCCGTTCTCGTCCTCAGCGCATGCCAGGTATGCCAGCGCGCGCAGGGTGAGGGTTCGGCCCAGGCCGCCTCCCTGAGCCTGCGGGTTCACACCCACCACATAGATCTCGCCGGAGGGGGACAGCTCGCCCTGCTCCTGACCGGTCGGAATCTTCGTCCAGGTGAATGCCGCAATGGCGGAGTCATCATCCACCTCGGAGGCGATGAAGAAACCCTCGGGACGGAACCAGGGGGAGCCGGTGCGCTCGCGCAAATCGGCAAGGGTGAGCTTGCCCTGCTCCGGGTGGTGCGCAAACGCTGCGGCATTCACGCGCAGCCAGGGGAACTCGTCCGCGCCGGTGAAGGTGCGCATCCGCAGGTTCTCCGGCAGAGTGCGCGCGTCAGAGCGTTCCACGAGCTCTTCGCGGGTCTGCGCGTCCAGGGGCAGAACCATCTTGTACAGCACGCGCACCGGCTCGAAGCCGTGCAGGGTAGCGAACGCGTGGGCGGGGCTTTCAATGCCGGTGTCGGTGGCGCTGCCGTGAACCCAGAGTCGGTATCGTACGGCGTCTTCACCCAGCTGGCGAACGGCGTGGTCGAAGAATGCGCTACCGGCGCCTCGTCCGCGGTATTCGGGGGCGACGGCTGCCTCAATTACGCCGGTATCTTCGTCGTCTGCCGGGGTGAGCGCCACGAAGACGGCGGCGAGGGTGCCGTCGTCCTCGGCAACAAAGAAACGCGGAGGGGTGAGGGTGCTTTCGCGCAATGCCTTGCTCAACTCAACGCGGGTCTGCTCAGAGAACGCCGAGACGCCGTCATGGCGGGCAACCTTCTGCGCAAAGGAATCGAATCGTTCCAGCAGCTCTTCGGTGAGATGCGGTTCCGCGTAGACAAGGGAGCTTTCAGCGGGCAGGGTGGAGGGATTGGGTGTCTGACTGTGTACCATCATCGCCTTCTTTCGTAGCCTTCTGATTCAACTCTACCGGGGATAGTTGCTCTTTGAAGAGTTTGTTCTTCGTCCTGGGCGAATATGACAAGAACCGGAACATTTACACATTCTGGTACTCGGCTCAGCGGAGAGGCTACTTTATAACGGGTACACCAAAACAGGGGTTGGAGCCCCAAAATTTAGCGGGTGCTGTTGAAGGAATAGCCCACGTTACGCACGGTCGAAATCATCTGCTCGTATTCGGTGCCGAGCTTGGAACGCAGACGACGCACGTGCACGTCCACGGTGCGGGTGCCGCCGTAGTAGGAGTCGTAACCCCACACCTCGGAGAGCAGCTGGGCTCGGGAGAAGACGCGTCCGGGGTGCTGAGCCATGAACTTGAGCAGTTCAAACTCTTTGAAGGTCAGATTCAGAGCGGTGCCGGAGAGGTGCGCCGAGTACGCCTGGGTGTCAATGACGAGGTTACCCGCGCGCACGATGCGCTCTTCGGAGTTCTCTTCTTCTGCGGCTGCGTCGCTCTTGATGGCGAGGCGCAGGCGCGCATCCATTTCGGAGGGGGACGCCTGGTCAGAAACAATATCGTCAACCTGCCAGGAGGCAGCAACCGCCGCCATACCGCCTTCATTCAGGAGTGCGATGAGCGGCAACTGTACGCCGGCGGCGCGCAATAGCTGGGCGCATTGGCGTGCTTTGACGAGTGCGGTGCGGGCGTCAACCATGAGCAGGTCGAAGGTCTCAGATTCGAGGGTGGTGTGGGCAGTGTCGAGGGGGAAGACGTGTACCTTGTGGCTGAGCAGGCTCAGCGAGGGGATCATATCCTGCGCGGCGGTATCGCTCATGAGCGCAATACGGTACACACCCTCTCCTTTCCCGCGTATTTTTCGTGTATTTCCCGTGTAAAACTTTTGGGCTCTTTCTAGTGTACTCGCCAGGCTGTGACGCGGCTGTGGGCGCCGGTGTAGACCGGGCCGAATATCGTATTCCGGACTGTTCGTACAGGCTTCTCAGCTGGTCATGATGGGGCACCTACCCGGATTCTGCGGGGCTAATATTTTGCTGGTGCCGGGCAGGGCGTATGCCTGTTGAGAATCGTGCTGTCCACTATGTTTCTGCCGCTGATTCTGCGCCCTTTCGGGGCGGGTCTGTGGTAGGTTTAAGGCATGGAAAACAATCTTATGGCTCTTGAAGCTCTCTTCATGTCGCTGATGGCTATCATCTCCGTGTGCATCGGTATCGGTGCATTCGCAGTGTTGCGTGGCCTCTTCAGCGGCCAGAAGTAGTCTTCCCGCACAGAGCAGAAGCATCGCCCACACAGGGCTTTAGGCGGTCGTACGGTTCGTACCGCCTCGCCAATGACGGCGTGAACCCCCACCCGGTCCCCTCCGGTTGGGGGTTTTCTTTATGCTGCCTGCCGTACCGTTTACTCTGCAGACGGCGGCGCTACCCCGTGCCGTGAGCGAACGAACAGGCTACCGTTGTACGCACGGGTACTAAAATGGAAGGTATGGCTATTGAAATCCCTACCAACCTAACCCCTGAACTTGTTCCCTTCGCATGGCTGCTCGGCACCTGGGAAGGCACCGGAACCATGTGGTACGAAGGCCAGGAAAACACCCCCTTCGGCCAGATTATTACTTTTGAGCAGGATGGTCTGCCCTTCATCGAATACCGCGCTGAGTCTTTCCTGCTCGATGACGAGGGTCAGAAGCTGCGCCCCATCACCGTTGAAACCGGTTTCTGGCAGATCGACCGCCCCCTGACCGACGCTGACGGCGGCTTCGGTATTGTCCCCAAGGACGTTGTTCCCGCCTTCGCTGACGCGGCAAGCGTAGAGACTCTCCGCAATGCCGACGACGGATTCTCTCTGCTGGCGACCATTGCGCACCCCGGCGGTATTAGCGAAAACTACGTGGGCATGGTCAAGGGCCCGGTCATTCGCATGCAGACCGGCAACCTGCTACGCGATGATATTTCCCACGACTACGCCGGCTCCGTGCGCCTGTGGGGCCTGGTCAACGGCAACCTCATGTGGGACTGGGAGGTCGCAGACGCCGAGGGTAAGCTGCACAAGCACGCCTCCGCTGAACTGCGCAAGACCTCCTCGATGACCGGTGATTCCCTGGGCACTTCGATGTTCGGTTCCTTGGATGGCGAAGAATCCACCGGTGAGCCCGGCTCCGAGCCCACCGCCTAATAACTAACTTGTGTCTGCCCCGCCGGTCGGCGGGGCAGACTCTTTGCGTGAAAGGTGCACCTTCCGTGACTGAATCTTCGCTTGAAGCGCCTCAGGCTGAGGCACCCCAGCCCGATGCCGCCCGCCCGGTGAGCCCCCTGCTGAGCCTGCACGGCGCTTTTGCCGCCTCCGGGCTGGATGCCGGCGTCGCCGCACACTACGGCAACCCCATGCTGGAGCAACGCGCCCTCAGCTTCGACCGCTCCGCCAGTGCGGACGAGCCGCTGGTGCTGGTGGACCGCTCCTCCCTGGGCGTGGTGCGCGTTGAGGGGCCGGACCGCCAGACCTGGCTGACGTCCATCGCCTCGCAGATTCTGACCGGCATGACCGCCGGGGAGAGCCGCGAGTTCCTGCTGCTTTCCCCTCAGGGCCGCGTGGAGTACGCACCCTCCGCAATTGAAGACGGCGAGGCGCTCTGGCTGATCGTTGAGGGCTACCAGGCTCAGCCGCTGACCGATTACCTAAACCGCATGAAGTTCATGATGCGCGTTGAGGTGCAGAACCTCAGTGACGAGTATGCGGTACTGGAGAGCGCCCGCAACCCGATCCTGCAGGACGGTTCGGTACATCCTGCGCTCGCTGAGGGTAAGCCGCTGGTGTGGGAGGACCCTTGGCACACTCCGGCACCGGGTAGCTACCGCTACGATGAGGCGGGCGATGCTCACCCGGGTGCGGACTACGTGCGTTTCTTGAGCATTGTGCCGCGCTCTGTTCTGCCCGCCCTAGCTGAGTCTTCGGACGCGCGTTTTGCGGGGCTGTGGGCTGCGGAGGCTCTGCGTATTGAGGCATGGCGCCCGCGCTACGGTACCGAGGCGGACGATAAGACGATCCCCCAGGAGCTGGATTACACCCGTACGGCGGTGCATTTTGATAAGGGCTGCTACAAGGGCCAGGAGACGGTGGCCCGCGTGCATAACCTGGGCCGCCCGCCGCGCCGCCTGGTGTTCTTGGATATCGACGGTTCGGAGCACACCCTACCCGCGGCAGGTAGCGAGCTGTTTGTGGAGGGCAAGTCCCGCCCGGTCGGTCGTATTACCTCTGTGGCGTTGCATCACGAGGCGGGCCCGATCGCTCTGGCTGTGATTAAGCGCGGCGTTGACCCGCAGGTGCCTTTGCGTGCGGTTGATGGCGGCGACTTCCTGCCCGATGGTTCGCCGGCGCCGGCGACCGAGTACGCGGTGGCTCAGACGACGGTGGTTTCGCCGGAGTCCGGTGAGGTGGCGCGTCGTTCTTTGGCGGGTCAGGACTTCCTCAAGCGCTAGACGCTCCCGACCCAAAACCGCCTGAACTAGAACCCATCCCAACTAGAACCGCGGAGGCGGACACCCGTTACGGGTGCCCGCCTCCGCGGTTTTAGTATGAGTGCTCAGCGAGCTTGCTGAGTCTGTGGGGTTTAGCGGCCGAAGAGGACGGCTGCTTCTTCCCAGCGTTCCTGAGGTACGGACTTCAGGCCGTCCAGTGCCTCTTCGAGGGGTACGTACTTGATCTCGGTGCCCTGCACGGAGACCATCTTGCCCCACTGCTTCTGAGCGACCATGTCGACTGCGCCCATGCCCAGGCGGGTTGCGAGCACGCGGTCGTAGCCGGTGGGTGCGCCACCGCGCTGGATGTGGCCCAGGATGGTGTTACGGGTTTCGACGCCGGTCATCTTCTCGATCTCGTGGGTGATGTACTCACCGATGCCACCGAGGCGGGGACGACCGTCCTTTTCGGTACCCTTGTTTGCCATGACGTCGTCGAAGCCTTCGGGGATGAAGCCTTCAGCAACAACAACCAGGGGAGAGCGGCCGCGGTCGTGTACTTCCTTGACCCATTCAGCAACCTGCTCCATGGAGACCTTGACCTCGGGAATCAGGATTGCGTGTGCGCCTGCTGCCATACCGGAGTGCAGTGCGATCCAGCCGACGTGGCGGCCCATGACCTCTGCAACCATGCAGCGGTGGTGCGATTCACCGGTGGTGCGGATGCGGTCCATTGCCTCGGTTGCGATGGACACTGCGGTGTCGAAGCCGAAGGTGTAGTCGGTTGCGCGCAGATCGTTGTCAATGGTCTTGGGGACACCGATGACGGGCAGGCCTGCGTCTGCCAGGCGCTTTGCGCCTGCGAGGGTGCCTTCACCGCCGATAGCAACGATTGCGTCGATGCCGTGGCGTTCCATCATGATTTCGATGTTTTCGGGGCCACCGTTGGGGCCGTCGAAGGGGTTGGTGCGGGAGGTACCGATGATGGTGCCGCCCTGGGCTGCCAGGCCGCGGACCTTCTGACGGGGCAGGTCCATGTAGTCGCCTTCAACGACGCCGCGCCAGCCATCACGGAAGCCGACGAACTCGTAGCCGTACTTCTTGACGCCGTTGAGGACAGCGCCGCGGATGACAGCGTTCAGGCCGGGGCAGTCGCCGCCGGAAGTAAGCAGACCGATCTTCATAGTTGGCTCCTAATGTCTGCGCGTTTTAGGTGTTGTGCGCGCGCGTGTATATAACTATGACCTCCACGAATTCGGCACGCGAATGTTCGCCGGTCGGGAGGTCGTTCTCTTGGTCTCTATTTTAGCGATGTTTGGGTTGTGTGGGTAGTGGTGGAAAGCCGTGGGAACGCCGGTTTTGGTGCTGAAAAGTTCAGGTTTTTGAAACCTGTATGTTTGGGTTTGAAACACAAATAGCCGCCCTTTCCCACCTATGGCACCGAAGAGGCGAATGAGGC
Organism: Rothia sp. HMSC071C12; assembly: GCF_001813895.1. Classification (NCBI taxonomy): domain Bacteria; kingdom Bacillati; phylum Actinomycetota; class Actinomycetes; order Micrococcales; family Micrococcaceae; genus Rothia; species Rothia sp. HMSC071C12. The sequence continues at coordinate 165,341 of NZ_KV814374.1, read as the reverse complement.
TTCCTCACATCTGTAAAGATGCGGGAAGCCTCATTCGTTTTAAAAATATTTTTAAATATTTGTGGGATTCTCCGTTTTTAGGACAAAAAACGGTCAATAGTCCTGTGATTGATCGTTTCGCACCGGTTTATCCCACGTCTGAACCGCTTCCCACGGGGTGAGTTGCAGGTTCAGCAGGCGCGCTCAGAGGGGGCGGAACTAGTCGCGTGCCTGACCGAGGAACTTCTGCAGGCGTGCCAGGCCCTCCGCCAGGTCCTCGTCGCTCAGGGCGTAGGAGAGGCGCAGGTAGCCGCTGGGACCGAATGCCTCGCCGGGAACTACGGCGACCTCAGCCTTTTCGAGGATGAGCTCAGCCAGCTCTGCGGTGGTCTGCGGGCGTACGCCTTCAATTTCCTTGCCGAGCAGTTCGCGTACGTCCGGGTAGGCGTAGAACGCGCCGGTGGGTACGGGGCAGTGCACGCCTTCAATAGCGTTCAGGCCATCTACGATGGTGCGGCGGCGGCGGTCGAAGGCTGCGTGCATGATTTCCACGTCGTCCTGCGGGCCGGTCAGCGCGGCGAGGGCTGCGCGCTGGGCGATGTTGTTGACGTTGGAGGTCATGTGGGACTGCAGGTTGGAGGCTGCGGCGATGACGTCGCGCGGGCCAATCATCCAGCCCACGCGCCAGCCGGTCATGGCGTAGGTCTTTGCCACGCCGTTGAGGATGACGCACAGGTCAGCGAGCTCGGGTACTGCCTTCAGGATAGAGACTGCCTGAACACCGTCATAGGTGAGGTGCTCGTAGATTTCGTCGGTCAGAACGAAGATGCCCTTGGCAAGTGCCCATTCGCCGATGGCGCGGGTTTCTTCTTCGGTGTAGACGGCACCGGTCGGGTTGGAGGGGGAGACGAAGATGAGCGCCTTGGTGGCGGGGGTGTAGGCCGCTTCGAGCTGCTCGACGGTGACCTTGTAGTGCTGGTCGCTACCGGCGAAAACCTCGATAGGGTTACCGCCAGCCAGGCGAATGCACTCGGGGTAGGTGGTCCAGTAGGGTGCGGGCAGCAGGACGTCGTCGCCTTCGTCAATGACGGTTGCGAATGCCTGGTAGACCGCCTGCTTGCCGCCGTTGGTGATGACAACCTGGGAGGGGTCAATCTCTACGCCGGAGTCGCGCAGGGTCTTTTCCGCGATTGCCTTCTTCAGCTCGGGAAGACCGGAGGCGGGGGAGTAGCGGAAGTTCTTGGGGTCGTTGAGCGCTTCGCGTGCGGCGTCCACAATGTGCGCGGGGGTGGGGAAGTCCGGTTCGCCTGCGCCGAAACCGATGACGGGGCGTCCCTGAGCCTTGAGTGCTTTTGCCTTTGCGTCGACGGCAAGGGTTGCGGAGGGTGCGATGGCACCGATGCGGCTTGAAATACGCGCCATGGGGCTCTCTTCTCTTTCTTCTTGTGCGCTGCCGGCGTGAAGTCGACAAGGAAATAGGTGATGGGAATGCACGTGTGGGGCCAATCCGCGCGTGATGGGCGCGGGTGTGTGCGGCGTTCCTTGTAATAGGATACGGTCCACTAGTAGCGATACGGAACCCTTCGTCAAGGTATCTCAAGAGGTTTTTCGAAAAATATTACATTTTGAAGTTGCATCAGCCCCGAAAGATGGTTTACAGTTAGTTCTGCACCCGCAAGGGTGTAATTGTTTGCCCCTCTAAAGCCACGGCTTAGGAGGCAGTGGAGGAGTAGACAAGTGAGAAGCAACTCTCACACCTGAAGTTAACGCTTCAAAGGGTGGTGGCTCAATTGGTAGAGCAGCGGTCTCCAAAACCGCAGGTTGCAGGTTCGAGTCCTGTCCGCCCTGCTTTTATTGCCTCAATAAATAATTTGTACGCCCGCACCCCGGGCGTACTTTTTTAGACTCAGAAAGGGGCAGAAGAAATGGCATCGTCTGCTACCGCCGAGAAGGTTGTTAAGCCCGGCGCATCGTCGAAGAACGATAAGAAGCTCGGTTTCTTCGGCCGTATTTTTGCATTCCTCCGTGAAGTTTTTGCGGAGTTGAAGAAGGTTACTACTCCCACCGGACGTGAACTGGTTGGTTACTTCTTCGGAGTTCTGTTCTTCGTCGTGGTGATGCTCCTTCTTATTTCTGGTCTGGATTATCTTTTCGGCCAGGGAGCATTCTGGATTTTCGGTAACGGAACCATTCAGCGTAACTAGTACAGGCTGCATCCTTATTTGGGGTGCCCCATCAGTGATTTCCCTCAGCGCATTGGCGAGTGGAAGTCCTCTCTAGATGATTAACGATAGAAAGTAGGAGCGACGTGTCCGAGCAGGAACTGGTATCCGAGATTGAAGAGGTCGAGGTAGCCGTTGCTGAGGCTACTGAGGAGTCTGCAGCTATTGAGCAGCAGGCTGAGGAAGCTACCGAGGCTGTCGAGGTGGCTGAAGCAGCTGCTGAGGCTGCTGAGGAAGTCGACGCTCTGGAAGAATTCAAGTCCAAGCTGCGCCGTCAGATGGGCGACTGGTATGTGGTTCACACCTACTCCGGCTACGAGAACAAGGTGAAGACCGGTATCGAGACCCGTATCCAGAACCTGGAAGCTGAAGATGAGATCTTCGAGGTTCAGGTTCCCATGGAGACCGTGGTTGAGTTCAAGAACACCGTGAAGAAGACCATCCGCCGCGTGCGTGTTCCCGGTTACGTTCTGGTTCGTATGGAACTGACCGACCACTCGTGGGGCGTTGTCCGCCACACCCCCGGTGTGACTGGCTTCGTGGGTCAGGATGCGTACAACCCGGTCCCGCTGCGCATGGACGAGGTCTTCGACATGCTCCTGCCGGTCTTCGAAGAGCAGCAGCAGAGCCAGGGTCTGCCTGTTTCCAAGCCCGTTATCGAGTCCGACTACACTGTGGGCGAGAATGTCCGCGTGAAGTCCGGTGCTTTCGAGGGCATGGACGCTACCGTTTCGGAGATCAAGGGCGAGTCCCAGCAGATTGTCGTGATGATTTCCGTCTTCGGCCGCGATACCCCGGTGACCTTGAGCTTCACCGAGATCGAAAAGATTTAACGCTTTTAGCGTGTGAATATGAGCCTCGCACTTCGGTGTGGGGCTCATATTTTGTAGCGGCTGTATAGCCGGTGGCGGCTGCGCAGGTGAGGTTTACTCTTTCTGCTAGCTGGCGCTGGATTAAGTCGCTGATTAACGCTAGAATGTTGGTTTGTGTATGCGCATGTCACGCTTTCATGTGGATGCACGGGTGACCGCGCCACGGTCACCGTCTTGCCGGCGTACGCTCCTGTGCGTCGGTTCCCAGCTAAGAAAAGGACCCTACATTGGCTCCCAAGAAGAAGGTCACTGGCCTCATTAAGCTGCAGATCCAGGCAGGCGCCGCTAACCCGGCTCCCCCCGTCGGCCCCGCACTGGGCTCGCACGGTGTGAACATCATGGAGTTCTGCAAGGCATACAACGCTGCAACTGAGTCGCAGCGCGGTAACATCATCCCCGTTGAGATTACCGTCTACGAGGATCGCTCCTTCACCTTCATCACCAAGACCCCTCCGGCTTCCCAGCTGATCAAGAAGGCTGCTGGCGTTGCTAAGGGCTCCGCTGTTCCTCACACCACCAAGGTTGGTTCGCTGACCGAGGCTCAGGTGCGCGAGATTGCTGAGACCAAGATGCCCGACCTGAACGCAAACGACCTGGATGCTGCTTCCAAGATCATCGCAGGTACCGCTCGTTCCATGGGTATCACCGTCGAGTAATTTCGGTTCGCCGAATAGCCGAGTAATCGGCACCGTAGATTTTTCTACACAGAACTTGTAAATGCCCGTCGTATGGACGGGATGTGGCAGAGCCGAGCGCGGCTCACGAGACCACAACTGCATAAGGAGAAAAGCAGATGGCAAAGCGCAGCAAGGCGTACAAGGCAGCTGTAGCCAAGATTGAAGAGGGTAAGCTCTACACCCCCGCTGAGGCAGTTGCCCTGGCGAAGGAAACCTCTTCCACCAAGACCGACGCAACCGTTGAGGTTGCAATGCGTCTGTCCGTTGACCCCCGTAAGGCAGACCAGATGGTTCGCGGTACCGTGAACCTGCCCCACGGCACCGGTAAGACCGCTCGCGTGGTCGTTATCGCAGCAGGCCCCAAGGCTGCTGAGGCTGAGGCAGCTGGCGCTGACTACGTTGGTTCCGACGAGCTGATCGCAAAGATCGCTGGCGGCTGGACTGACTTCGACGCAGCGGTTGCAACCCCCGACATGATGGGCAAGGTCGGCCGCCTGGGTAAGATCCTGGGTCCCCGTAACCTGATGCCGAACCCCAAGACCGGTACCGTGACCATGGATGTTGCAAAGGCTGTTGCAGACATCAAGGGCGGTAAGATCGACTTCCGCGTTGACCGTAACTCCAACCTGCACTTCATCATCGGTAAGGCTTCCTTCACCGCTGAGCAGCTCGAGGAGAACTTCCAGGCAGCTCTGGAAGAGGTTAACCGTCTGAAGCCCTCTTCGGCTAAGGGTCGTTACATCTCCAAGGCAACCGTTGCTACCACCTTCGGCCCCGGCATCCCCGTTGATCCGGCTGCCGTTGCTGCCTAAGGTATGCACCTGTAGCTTCTAGCATTTAGCTAGTAGTCGCCCCCGACGTTTAGGCGTCGGGGGCGATTTTTTTGTGCATGATTTTGTCTGTGCGAAGATTCAAAACACAGCGTGAAGATTCAAGACATTGCGTGACCGGAATCGGTTAAAGTACGTCACGGACTTCCAGCTTGTATAGGCTTAAAAACATAGAATGATTTTCTGGTCCCTGGTTCCTATGGCGTTGCCCATGCTCCGGTACCGTCGAAACACATATTGGGGCTGCGTGCCCCATCCTGCCCTACAACTATGAGAGGTAAAACCTAATGCCTTCTTCCCTTCAGAGCGAGCAGAGCGCCCGTCGCGGTCTCAGCGTGCCGGTCAATTATTTTGCGGTGGCGCTGGGCACCGGTGCTTTGGGTGCTGCCTGGCGTACCGCTGCGTCGAAGGGAATGGCACCTGATTGGGTGGGGGAGAGCATCCTGGCTTTTAACGCTGTGGTGTGGCTGCTCCTTGTGGGGTTTTTGGTTCATTCGGTGGTGAAGTACCGTGCGTGGGTGCGTAGTTTTTGGGAGCATCCGGCGCGTACCTGCTTCTTTTCGCTAATTCCGGCGACGACGGCGCAGGTGGGTGCGGCTCTCTACCCGTATGCTGAGGTTCCGGCTCTGACTCTGGTGGTGCTGGGAGCTGTGGGTCAGTTGTATTTCGCGTCTCATCGTATTGCCGGTACGTGGCGTGGTGGGTATGTGCCTGAGGCTGCCTCGCCGGTGCTGTATCTGCCGACTGTGGCGACGAATTTTGCGACCGCTACGGCGATGGGCTTTGTAGGGTGGCACGATATGGCGATGCTCTTCTTCGGTGCGGGCCTGATTTCGTGGTTCAGTGTCGAGGCCGCGATTCTGAGCCGCCTGCGCACCTTGACTCCGCTACCTCAGGGGGAGCGCGGCATTATTGGTATTCAGATGGCGCCGCCTTTTGTGGGTGGTAACGCGTACCTGGCGGCTAATGGCGGCACGGTAGACTGGTTCTTTTTGGTGCTGACCGGTTATGGCATTCTGCAGCTGTTCTTCTTGATGCGTTTGCTCCCCTGGACTCTTGAGGGTGGTTTCTCGATGAGCATGTGGGGTTTCTCGTTCGGTATGGCTTCCATGGCGGCGAGCGGTATTCGCTTGACGGCTGCTGGTTCGCTGGGGTTGGTGGGTCCTGCGCTAACGGTGGCGGGTACGGCTTTCCTCATCTTCCTGTGGGTGGGCACGCTGCATCTGGCGTTGAAGGGGCGTTTGCTGGTACGACCGAGCTAGGGTGCTCATATGAGACTCTGGTGCGAGGCTCGCATGCTGTTTTATGACGGTGCTTATCTTCTGCACCCGTGCCGGGCACAAGTTTCGGCGATAATGGGGGAATGACTTCTGCATCCTACTCTTCTGCCGCGGCGGAGCCTTTTGAAGGCCTGCGTATTCGAGGTGTGGCTAAGACCTTTGGCACTGATACGACGGTTCTGAATGAGATTGACCTGGATGTACACCCTGGCGAGTTGATTTCTCTGGTTGGTTCTTCGGGTACGGGTAAGTCGACCCTGCTGCGTATTATTGCCGGCCTGGAGGAGCCGAGCGCCGGTCGGGTGACCTACGCCGGTCAGCCTCTGGAACGCGGCTCGGTGGGTGTGGTTTTTCAGCGCCCTATTCTGTACCCGCACCTGAGTGTGAAGGATAATATTCTCTTCCCGACCCGGCTGGGTGCGTTCGCCGGTCGGGTTGATATGGACTACTACCGTGAGCTGCTGGAGGCTTTGAAGCTTGAGGGGCTGGAGTCCCGCAAGCCTTCGCAATTGTCGGGCGGTCAGGCTCAGCGTGTGGGTATTGCGCGTGCTTTGATTCGTCGTGCTCCGGTGGTTCTTTTTGATGAGCCGCTGGCGAGTGTGGATGAGCAGATGAGCGCGAGTATCCGCGCCGATATTGTGCGCCTGCATGAGCGTTACGGTTTTACGGGCCTGTACGTGACCCATGATCAGAATGAGGCGCTCATGCTGGGGCAGCGGGTGGCGGTGATGGATGCTGGCTACCTGGTGCAGGTGGACACTCCGGAGCGGCTGCTGGCGCATCCGCATACTCTGCAGGTGGCGAAGCTTTTGGCGGCGCCCGCGCTGAACCTTTTGGCTCTTGAGGATTCGGAGTTTCTTCCTGCTGGGTGTGAGCTGGCGATTCGTGCGACCGCTCTGTGCCCTGTGGCGGCAGACGCTGCTCATGCTCTGCCGGTGCAGGTGCTCGGCAGCCGCCATCTGGTGGGTGGCATGCTGTACCGTGCGCGTCTGGTGGAAGCTGTGTCCCTGCCTCTGGAATCTCGGCGGGCTTCGGCGGATTCTGAGCTGAGTGCCCGAATGTGTGCCCGAGTGCGTGCCGGTCAGGAGCTTGAGTTCTTTATCTCGGATGCGCAGGGCGGCTCCTCCCTAAGTGTTGGGGAGCAGATGCACCTGGGTGTGGCGGCGGAGCGTTGCTTCTTATTCTCGGATGGAAAGCGTTTTTACCTCTAGAACACGGTTTCTGGGTCTTTCAGCCGGGCCTTTTAGGTGGGAGAAAGTGCGGGTTAATCGGCTTAAGGAGGGGCTTTAAGTGATTAACCCCGCTTAATCTCATTAATTTCTTGTTTTAACTTGCGACTCGGGCTTTAACCTGAGATGATGAATGAACCAAAGACCGCCGGTCTAGAACTATGTCCTTTATCGCCACCTCGATGGAGACGAAGAACAGAGTTCTGATAAGAGCAGATTTCACTAGAAATCGCCGCCCGCGTAGGTAACTCGAAGTGAATAGCCGTCGCCCTCATGCAGGGTTCCGTCTATCGTGCCTCGTACGCCTACGCGTCGGGGCATTTTTTATTGCTTGCAATAAATGCTTCGAGGCTCTACCGGCGACCTTACAAGAATCGGAAGAAGGAACTACCATGGCGACTCAGGAAAAGATCGCTGCAGTATCCGAGCTGAAGGAACTCTTCGAAGCTTCGAACGCAGTCATCCTGACCGAATACCGCGGTCTCACTGTTGCACAGCTCAAGGAGCTGCGCCGCGCACTCGGTGCAGAGACCGAATACGCCGTGGTGAAGAACACGCTGGCTGCTATCGCAGCTAAGGAAGCTGGCATCGACGCATTCGAAGGCCACCTCCAGGGTCCCTCCGCACTGGCATTCATCAAGGGCGACCTGATCGATGCTGCTAAGGGCCTGCGTGACTTTGCCAAGGCTAACCCCCAGCTGATTGTGAAGAACGGTTACTACGAAGGTGCCGCTCTGACCGAGGACGACGTCAAGCGCTACGCTGACCTGGAATCCCGCGAGGTTCTGCTGTCCAAGGTTGCAGGTGGTGCAAAGGCTACCATCGCACGCATCGCACAGGTTGTGGACGCACTGCGCGTCAAGCTGGAGGAGCAGGAAGGCGCAGCTCCCGCTGCTGCCGAGGAGGCTTCGGAAGAGGCATAAGCCCCTTTCGTGCTACTGCACCAGCGCTGAGATACTCAGCAGCGTGAACGCGAATAGCGTGTAACGCACCCTAAATTTGACCGACCCTTTCGGGTAGGTACTGAAGATTTACACCGCGGGCGTCAGTCCGCACCAGATAGTGAAGGAGCCAAACAATGGCTAAGCTGTCCATCGAAGAACTCATTGCAGCATTCAAGGAACTGTCCCTCGTTGAGGTTTCCGAGTTCGTCAAGGCATTCGAGGAAGAGTTCGACGTCACCGCAGCTGCTCCCGTTGCAGTTGTAGCAGGCGGCGCAGCAGGCGAGGCTGCTGAAGAGAAGTCCGAGTTCGACGTTATCCTGGAGTCCGCTGGCGACAAGAAGATCGCAGTGATCAAGGAAGTTCGTGCCCTGACCTCCCTCGGCCTGAAGGAAGCAAAGGACCTGGTTGACAGCGCTCCCAAGGCTCTGCTCGAGGGCGTTTCCAAGGAAGACGCTGAGAAGGCTAAGGAGCAGCTCGAGGCTGCTGGCGCAACCATCACCCTCAAGTAATCGACTTCTTCTCGATTCTTACGCGGGCGGTGCATCCATCGGATGTGCCGCCTCGCGGCATTTAACAGCCCCGAACCCGCCCGGTATGAAGACTGGGGAGGTTCGGGGCTTTGCCGTGTTCGCCTTTTCTCCTGTAGCAAACGGTGGCGCTGTCCCATCTGACCGCGCTCACCTGCAGAAGTCGCTGTGACCGCACTGTGCCCCGGGTGAGAGAGGCTGAGAGCACTGTGGTGCCTCTCTCCTAGAGCCCGGCAACGGGGCAGAGGTGCCGTATGATGGGATGAGACAACCCAGACATTCCTTTGCACGAAAGCGGATAGACATGAGCGAGCAGAAGAAAAAGAAGAAGAGCGCAACCGAGCGACCCGCCCGCGACTTGGCGGCTGAAGCACAGCAGGTCCTGGACGCTTTCGGTGCCGGTGTTCGTGAAGACCGCGATTACCCGGCTCTACACCTGGCGCCTCCCGTGGGCCGTCTGAATGACCCGAACGGCCTGGTCTTCGATGGTAAGCGTTATCACGCCTTCTACCAGTACTCGCCCCTGCACCCGGAGCGTATGGTCTACTGGCGCCATGCGGTCAGTGAGGACCTGACCCACTGGACCGATGAGGGTACCGCGCTGGTTCCCGATAGCCGCTACGACTCGCACGGCTGCTACTCCGGCTCCGGTATTAAGGTTCCCGGCGGTTTTGAGTTCTTCTACACCGGTAACGTGAAGGACGAAAAGGGCAACCGCGAAACCTACCAGATTCTCGCAACCGCTGGTGAGGACGCGAAGCCGACCCGTCAGCTGCCCCCGCTGATTTCCGGCCCCGCAAAGGGCTACACTGCACACTACCGCGATCCGCACGTTTTTGAGCGTAACGGCGAATGGTGGATGGTTGTTGGTGCTCAGCGTGAGGACCTGACCGGCGCCGTGGTCGTGTACACCTCCAAGGATCGCCGCGAGTGGACCTTCCGCGGCGAGCTGGGCATCAAGGACAAGACCCTCAAGGGCACCTACATGTACGAGTGCCCCTCCCTGCTGAGCATGCGCGATGAGCTGACCGGCGAAATCCGCGACGTGCTGATTTTCAGCCCGCAGGGCATGGAGCCCCTCGGCGAGAAGTACAACAACATTTTCCAGAGCGGCTACATTGTTGGTTCGCTGGATAACGAGACCCTCAAGTTCACCGTGGAGACCCCCTTCACCGAGCTGGATGCAGGTTTCGAGTTCTACGCTCCGCAGACCATTTCCGGTACCGGCCTGACTGCTGACCCGAAGGCACCCCACACCGTGAGCGGCGATGCCCCGGTGATGATTGCGTGGCTGGGTAACGCAGCCCAGGACGACCTGCCCTCGTGGAGTCACCGCTGGGTGCACATGTTCACCTACCCGCGTGAGTTGCACCTGCGTAACGGCAAGATTTTCCAGCGTCCGGTTCCGCAGCTGAATGACGCGATGGAGATGAAGCCTCTGTACCGTGAGGAGGAGAAGGGCAAGCTCGTGGAGCTGAAGAACGCCCTGACCTTCCGTCTGCGTGGCCGCGTGAACGTCTCTGATGAGCGCGTGAAGCTGAAGATTAAGGACACTCACGGCGTGGCTCTGAGCATTGTGCTGGATAAGGACTTTGTGCAGATGGACCGTGGCGGTACCCGCTACACCGAGGGTGGTAGCCTGCGCCGCCGTACCCTGAAGCGTTCGAAGATTCGCGAGTTTGATCTGCTGGTGGATGGCTCGGCTACCGAACTGTACGTGGGTGGCAAGCTGGTCGCATCCATGGGCGCTGAGGTCATGACCGCTCGCACCTTCTTCAAGGGCGATAAACGCCGCGTCCGCCTGACCGGTGGCGAGGTGCTGTCCCTGGAGTATGGCCGTCTCTAAGCCGTTTTCTAAGCGTTAGGAGCCGCCCGCACGGGTGGTTTCCGGTAATTTCTGAATATGTCTGAGGGCTCACTTTCCGTGTGGAGGGTGGGCCCTCGCTTTTAAGAACTTTCCCGTGATACCATGTTTTACATCCGATATGTCAAACGTATGACATATGCATGACATGCACACACAGACATATCTCACCTCATTCACAAAGCATCATACGGTGGTGCTCCAAACAAAGGAGAGCGAGCGTGGACCACAAGTCAGTGGCACAGCGCGTGCTGAAGGACGTCGGGGGCGCCGGCAATATCGTTGCAGCCGCACACTGCGCAACCCGCCTTCGCCTCGTCCTGAAGAACCAGGACAAGGTCGACCAGACGGCAATCGACAACGACGAAGACCTCAAGGGCAGCTTCCTTAACGCTGGCCAGTTCCAGATTATCGTCGGCCCCGGCGACGTCAACGAGGTTCACAAGCATCTCATCGCTGCTGGCGCACCCGAGGCATCCAAGGACGAGCTCAAGGAAATTGCTTCCAAGCAGGGCAACATTGTCTCCCGCTTCATCAAGACCATTGCTGACATCTTCGTGCCGCTCATCCCGGTGCTGGTCGGTGGCGGTATGCTGATGGCGCTCAATAGCCTCCTGACCTCTAAGGGTATTTTTGGCCCCCAGGCAGTTATTGAACTTTTCCCTGAATGGGCTGACTTCGCGGATATCGTCAACCTGCTCTCCGCAGCTCCCTTCGCCTTCCTGCCCGTGCTGGTCGGCTTCTCCGCCACCAAGGTCTTCGGCGGTAACCCCTACCTGGGTATGACCATGGGTGCCGCAATGGTATCCCCGGCCCTGATGAATGGCTACAACGTCGCAGCATCCCTGGCAGGTGCTGAAGGCACCGACCCGATGAAGTACTGGAACCTCTTCGGTCTGCAGGTTCAGCAGGCGGGCTACCAGGGTACCGTGCTGCCCATCATGCTGGTCGCATTTATCCTGTCCCACGTCGAGAAGTTCTTCCACAAGGTCCTCAAGGGAACCATCGACTTCATCTTCACCCCGACCCTCACCATCCTGATCACCGGCTTCCTGACCTTCCTGTTGGTCGGACCCCCGATGTTCCAGCTGGGCACCTGGCTGGGTGAAAGCATCAACTGGCTCTACACCGTTGCCGGCCCGCTCGGCGGTCTGCTCTTCGGTACCTTCTACGCATTCATCGTGATGACCGGTATGCACCAGGCATTCCCGCCCATCGAGATGAGCCTGTGGGCTACCGGTGGTTCCTTCATCTTCGTCGTTGCCTCCATGTCTAACGTGGCTCAGGGCGGTGCCGCAGCCGGTGTCGCGCTGACCACCAAGAACAAGAAGATTAAGGGTATTGCTTCTGCAGCCGCACCCTCCGCGTTCCTGGGCATTACCGAGCCCGCAATGTTCGGTGTCAACCTGGCTCTGCGCTGGCCCTTCTACATTGCAATCGTTTCCGCGGGTATTGGTTCGATGGTTACCTCTATTCTTGGAATTAAGGCGGGTAAGCTGGGCGCTGCTGGTTACCTTGGCTTCCCCTCGATTGAAGCAACCGTTGGTGCAGGTATCCCGGGCTTCTTGGGCTGCCTCGTCCTGACCACCGTCATCGCCTTCGTTGCCTCCTTCATCTGGGGTAAGAAGGTCGAAGCTGGCAACACTGAGGAAGCTGAGGCACCCGCTGCTGCAACTCCCGTAGCAGCTGCCGCAGCCCCCTCTACTGCCGTAGCAGCTGAGGTTGGCGAGAGCGTCGAAATCGGCTCCCACATGGTCGGTTCCGTGGTTCTGCTGGCTGACGTCAAGGACCCCACCTTCTCCTCCGGCGCACTGGGTGCAGGCACTGCTGTGGAGCCCACCGAAGGTAAGCTCTACGCACCGGCTGACGGCAAGATTACCGTCGCATTCCCCACCGGCCACGCCTACGGTCTGCGAACCGAGGACGGTCTGGATTTGCTGATGCACATCGGCATGGACACTGTTGAGCTCGACGGCAAGCACTTCGAGCCCAAGGTTGCTAAGGGTGACACCGTCAAGCGCGGCGACGTGATCGCTGAGTTCGATATTCCCGCGATTAAGGCTGCTGGCTACCCGCTGGCAACTCCCATGGTGATCACCAACTCCAAGAAGGCAGCTGCTTCGGTTGAAGATGTCCAGGCTTCGGGCGCTTCTGTGACCAACGCGGATTCGCTCCTGAAGGTTGCACTGAAGGCAAAGGCTAACGCATAGTCTGCACTCTTAATGAGTAGATAACCTCAACGTGATGTACACCCCGTACCGCTCTTCCTAGAGCTGGTGCGGGGTGTTCAATTTTTCCTGCAAAAGCGTGCAAAAAGTATGCGAATAAATATTCACTAAAATTATGCATATTGGTGCAATATAAGCTGGCACACATTGGTGCATGGCCATGAAAAATGTCTTGATAAGGAACAATTTATTAGCCAGGAGTGAATAATCCAGCTAATATTTATGTATACTTTCAAGCTTTTGTAAAGGGTGAATATGACCTTAGCTTCCTATACTGTCCGCACCGCCGAGCCTCATGAATATGCTGACGCGCTCGAAGTGCTGATTGCCGCATTCGACGGTGACCCCGCCATGATGGCAGTCATTGCAGGTGGTAGCCGCCGACAGGAACTTGCCAAGCTCCGCGCCATTATGACCCTGCAGGTCTATGGCAACTTCCGGGACCGTGGACGCATCGACATTGGCATCGACGAATCCACCGGCAAAATTGTCGGCGTCTGCCTCTGGAGCACCCCCGAATCCCAGGAAGGATCCTTCCTCAACGAACTCAAGCAGATAGGCGCCTACTACAAGGCTCTCGGCTGTAAAACCCTGCTACGAGCCATCACGATGGAGCTGCATCTCCTCAAGTACCGCCCCGCCTACAAGCATTGGTACCTCTTCAACATCGGTGTGCTCGAAGAATTCCGCGGTCGCGGCATCGGCTCGAAGCTACTCGACTACGGCACCGAACGCATCGGCGACTACCCCGCCTACCTCGAAGCCTCGACCTACGACAGTGCACGCCTCTACGAGCGCCGCGGATTCTTCTCCCTCGGCCCGCTCCACGGTATCTTCTCCAAGGCGCACGCCGTTGGCATGGTCTACCCCGGAACCGGCCCGACCGAGATTGTGCAGCGCAACTCCTAAAACTTCCGGACGCTCACAAAACCGATAAATGTATATACAAAATCCGCCCCACCGTGAGCACTCGCACGGTGGGGCGGATTTTTATTCTCAGAAGACGAGATTCTTATTGGAGCTCATCCGGGGCAGACATATCAGGCTGAATCTGATCCAGATCTGGGATGGAACGCACCGTAGCCCCCAGATGGAGCTCAACGGGGAGTACATCCTCAGGCTGGCTTATCGGGGGCTGGCTGTTTGGGGGAGCATCTTCCTCAGTAGATTCTCCCTGCTGCATCTCAATCAACTCCAGCAGGCGCTGCGCGGTACGCTTCGCTATACCCTCAATCGGCTGAACCACGGTCGCCAGTTCCGGCATGAGCAACTGAACGCTCTGCGTGCCGTCATAGCCAATCACCTGGAAATCCTCAGGAACACGGATGCCTCGAGCACGCGCCCAGCCCAGGGTGAGTGCGGCGTAATTATCGTTGGAGGCGAAGACCGCGTCCACCGGCTCGGGGCTATCGGCACGCTCATCCAGGTAGCGGTAGAGCACCTCACGCTTAATGCCCAGCGAAGGGCGGAAGCCCAGCTCCACGAACTCCGGTATGAGCCCCGCCTCAAGCATTGCCTCACGGTAGCCTCGCTGACGCTCATTGTGCTCACCCAGGGTAGAAGTTACGTGCACAATATTCTGCGCACCCGTGGCGATGAGGTGCTCCGTGGCGGCGCGGGCACCTCCGTAGTTATCGGAGCGAATATTCGGGTAGAAACCGCTTTCGAGACGGTCTACGGTCACCAGGGGAGCCTGTGCATGCGGAATGTTAACCAGCGCGTCTGAGTGGGCGCCACTGATGATGCCGTCCACCTGATTGGAGAAGAGCATCTCCAGGTAGCGCTTCTCTTGCTCGGGATGATCGTCGCTATTGCAGAGAATGACCCGGTAGCCCTCTTCGGCAAGGTAGCTTTCGAGGCGGTACACCATCTCCCCGTAGAAGGGGTTCGCAACCGTGGGGAAGATGAGGCCCACCATCTGCGAGCGCTGACCCTGCAGGCTGCGGGCGATGGCATTGGGTCGATAGCCGAGTTCCCGCATCGCGTCGTGGACCTTGGTGCGGGTATTTTCGCTCAGGTAGCCGCGGTTATTGAGTACGCGGGAGACTGTGGTCGGGGAGACGCCCGCTAGGGCTGCAACGTCGCTGAGTTTGGGCTTTGCCATGGGGGCTCCCTTCGTTATGCTAAACGATTGACATATCTCTCTACTATACCTTCTTCACGGGGGCTAACGTGGCCTCAAAAACCAGAAAAAACGCTTTTCCCCTGTGCTGTCAAACGCACCGATTTATCGTACCGGTCTACAGCACCGGAATAATCGGAACGCGAGCCCCCACCTCATGGGCAGAACCCCGCACCGAAGAATCATCCAACACCGCGCAGTGAGTAGCCGCCGCCAACGAGGACAACATATGCGACGCCGACTTCGGCAGAGGATACGCCACGCCATCACGCACCGACACCGGAAGCAGACGAGCCCCCGCCGGCTTACGCAAAGTATCCACCGGATCACCCAGAACCGCTGAATCCAGCTCAGGAAGAGGCATATCCCTCATACCAGCCAAAAGCGGCGGCAAATACGAATACAAAGCCGTGTACGCAGCCAAAGGATTACCCGGAAGACCCAACACAAAACGCTCACGACCCGAATTCGGGCCCGTCTCCGGAACCGGCAAACGCGCAGCCAACGCAGGATGACCCGGACGCACATCCACCGACTCAAACAGATAGGTTGCGCCCATATCGTTGAGCACTTTACGCACCAAATCAACACCCGAGGTGCTTGACCCGCCCGTAAACACCAGCACACGAGCCGTCGACGTAGACAAGAATGTGCGGAACTCGGACTCAACATCCGCCAGACGAATTGAAGGGCGCGCCTCGCAGCCCGCAGAAATAATCGCATGCTCCATAAAGCCGCCAAACGCATCACGCACCTGACCCGGCGCAGGCACACCAAACGTAATGACCTCATTACCCGTAAACGCGCAACGCACCGGAATCGGAGCATACACCGGCAACTCATCAAAACCATTCGTGCCCAAAAACGCAGCCATACGAGCAGACACACGGTCACCGTGGCGCGCCAACAGCTCGCCACGCTCCAGCTCAGCACCAGCATGGCGAATATCAGCACCCGGTGCCGGAGGCTCAAAACCTTCCGCCATATCCAAGTAATGAATGCTCGCCTGAGTCTCCAAATGGGAACCCATGCCCGGACGCGAAGAACCCTCCGCACCCTCATACAGGCGGGAATGCTCCTCACGCACAATCGCCTCGGCACCCTCCGGGATTAAACCGCCCGTCAGAATCGGGGTCGCCTCACCCGGAACAATCGGCACCGTCAGACGGTGAATATTCGCGCGAGAATCCTCCGGATACGCCGGCGTTACCAGACGCCACGGAGGCGCACCCGCCACAGCGTAACCGTCCATCGCGGAAGAGCTATAGTGGGGCACCGGCATCATCGAATAAATATCATCCGCCAAATAGTGGCCAATCGTCGCCAACAGCGGCAAAGACTCCGTCTTCACATGATGCGCAATGTCCAGGCCCTGCTCATGCAGAATCTGGCGGGCCTGCTGCCACGAAACAGAAGGAATATGGTGAGACATCGTACCTCGTAAAAGTGTGTGCGGGACGCGCAACAGCGCGCGAGCTCAAAAATACTACCGAATGCGGTGCCCAGAGCCCTAACCTACTACCTAGGTTACTCGTAGCTTGGCAACTAGCGCTTCTGGGCGCCTCAGATGCTAATAACTCGTGCTAATAACTCGACCAGAGCGAAGTCGTATAGCCAAGAGCCTGCGCCTGCTCCCACGTATCAACATCGGCGGTATCAGCGGCAGACATCTCCACCGCCGCGGGGTTCAAACGGCGCAAAAAAGAACGAACAGAAGCGTCAGTCGTGCCGGTCGAAAAGACCGAACGGATCGCCTCAAAACGGTAAATACCCACCAGCGGCTGATAGATGCCCTCAGCGACACCCCAAAAACCTGCAGATGCTTCAGAAGCAGCGGGGGCTGACTGCCCTACAGAAGCCTGCTCGGCAACCCGCGCGGCGGCAATCAACAGCTGAACCGCCGGGGCAATACGCGGAGTATCCACACCCAAAATCAGACACCATTCAGGCAGAGGCACCTGCGATCGCTCGCAATCCGCCGCAATACACTCCAACCCGGCATGAATCGCAGCGGCAGGACCCGAAAACGGTGGATCCTCACGAGTGCGCAACACACCGGACGGCAACGGCAAGCTCTCAGGACCCACCACCACGCGCGGGGACGCGGCGTCCACCGCCTCCAGGGCACAACCCAGCAGGGTATTCGTGCCATCAGACAGGGACGCCTTCGGCACGTGGTTCAGGCGGCGAGAAGCGCCTCCGGCAACAATGACCGCGGCGCACGAAAAATCACCCTCGGCGGCAAGCTCAGAACCGGGCATCTTATCCGCCCGCATTATCCACCCGCAAAGGGAGGCAGAACGTCCACACGATCGGCATCCTGCAACGGAGCCTGCGCATCAGAACGGGCACCATTGACCAGGAACGAGCACTGCTCCATGACCTGCGCAAGAGTCAGGCCTGAAGGGGTCGTACCCTCCAAACTCTGACCCAGATGCTCAATCAGCGCGCCAAGAGTTGCAGACGACAGCTCAGCCAGGGGCACCGACAGCTGCGCGGTACCCGCCGCAGAACGCGCGGCAGCGAAAAAATGAACCTGCATAATGCTCCTCAATCCTAAGTCAGGGGACAGTCGAAAATCACGGGTGCAAGGTGCCAGCAAAAGCCCTTGTCCCAGGCATATTTGGCTGTATGTCCGGCTAATAAATAGGGTAGCTTCCTTAGCCACCAATAGCGCTCATCGAGCGGCTCGCCTTGGCGAACTCCTCAATATCGAAGTCAGCATCTTCCTTGCCGTGAGCGCGCGGCTTAAACCACATGCCCTCACGCCAACGCAGAGCCAGTTGCTGATCGTCAGCACCGGAACGCAGAAGCTGCATCAGGTCAGTCTCAGTGTCAGAGAACAAACACGAGCGAATCTTGCCGTCCGCCGTCAGACGGGTGCGGGTGCACGCATTGCAGAACGACTCCGTCACCGAGGCGATAATGCCCACACGGCCCAGCGACTCGGTACCGTCAGCCGGGAAGCCCGCCTCATCCAGGGCAGTGCCGAGCGGGTACACCTCCCACAGCTGAGCGGGGGAATCGCCACGTGCCTCAGCCACCGAACCCAGAACGTACTCAGCCGATAGCTTCTCGCGAATCTCAGCGGCAGTAATCGTGCCCTCGCGGGTCCAACGGTTATCGGCATCCAGCGGCATCTGCTCAATAAAACGCAGCTGATAGCCACCCGCCAACGCCCAGCGCAGAAGCTCCGGAGCCTGATCATCATTCAGACCCGGCATCAGCACAGCATTAATTTTGATGGGCCACAGACCAGCCTCAGCAGCACCGTCAATACCCTTGAGCACGGCATCGAGCTTATCGCGGCGGGTCAACTCGGCAAAGGTTTCACGGCAAATCGTATCCAGAGAAACATTGATGCGGGTCAGACCAGCCTCCGCCAGGGCGGTGGCACGCTTCTCCAAGCCAATACCGTTCGTCGTAATAGCAAGCGGAACATCCGGATGCGCCTGATGGATACGGGAAATAATGTCCACCAAATCGGCGCGCACCAGCGGCTCGCCACCGGTAAAGCGGATCTCCTCAACGCCCAGCTCAGTAATCGCAATATCGGCAAGGCGCGCGATCTCCTCGGCGGAGAGCAGATTCTCCTTGGGAAGCCACTGCAAACCATCCGCCGGCATGCAATAAATGCAACGAAGATTACATTTATCGGTCAGAGAGATACGCAGATCCGTCGCCACGCGACCCCAACGGTCCAAGAGCGGACCGCTGTTTGTAATATTCGGGAGCTTACGCTCGACCTTTACGCCGCTCTCAGATTTTTCGGGCGTAATAAAAGCAACCCCGTTACCCTCCGCAGAAGATAAGGTGCTTAACGTTGGGCCCGCAATGAGCTCAGAAGAGGCCGAATTTGCCGTGTACGCCATGTAAAACCTATGTGGAAAATTTGCATATTTCAGGTGACAATATGATTATTCCATGTTCCGGCGCCCCGTACATAGTGTGTGCAGGGTAAGTTACAACTGCGCCACGGCAGACAACCACGACGAAGTAACGCCGCGTGTACAAGCTAGGGACGTACACGGAACGTCATACAGAGCCCGCACATGGACGCACCTCACCTTCAATAGCAGTACGAACTAACCAAGGAAATACCTCATGAAGACCCCCCTCGCAGCCCTCAGCGCGCTTGCCGCAGCAACCCTCGCCCTCACCGGATGCGGCGCCACCCAGAGCTCCTCTTCGTCCACTGCCTCCGCATCGAGTAGCCAGGCTGCTTCCGGCAAGGTCGAAGTCTTCGCCGCCGCCTCCCTGAACAACGCAGGTGCAGACCTCGAAAAGGCATACGAAGCCGCCAACCCCGGCGTAGACGTCACCTTCGTCTATGAAGGCTCCGCAAAGCTCGTCAACCAGATCGAACAGGGCGCAACCCCCGACCTGCTCATCACCGCAGACACCAAGAACATGGACAAAGCAAAGAAGCTCGACCAGTTCTCCGACTCCGAAACCAACGTTCTGGTCACCAACAAGCTCGTGCTCGTCACCGCCGAAGGCAACCCCGGCAAGATCAACAGCCTCGACGACCTCAAGACCACCGACGGCGTCGTCGCAGTCTGCAAAGAAGACGTCCCCTGCGGCACCATCGCCCACCAGGAACTGAAGAAGCACGACATCACCCTCAAGAACGCAACCACCGAAAGCAAGGTCACCGACGTAGCCACCAAGGTCACCACTGGTAACGCCGATGCGGGCTTCATCTATACCACCGACCTCGCCGCCGCGAAGAAAAAGGGCGTCAACCTCGGCTCCGTCGAGCTGACCGATGTGGAACGCAACGAATACCCCGCAGCGCTCAGCAAGACCGGCTCCTCCTCCGAAACCGCGAAGAAGTTCAACGAATGGCTGAAGAACTCCGACGAGGCGAAGAAAATCCTCACCGAGTACGGCTTCAACACCGCACAGTAATTCAACACCGCCACAGTAGGGAACAACCCGCGTCTCATCACCCATGACAGACACTACCGCTACCCATCGCAACGCCGGAACCTCACGCACACCCGGAAGTAGCCTCTTCGCCTCCGTGCCCGTGCTCTTCCTGGTTCCGGCGTCGCTGGGTGTTTTCCTCATCGCCGGGCCGCTCCTCGGGCTCTTCCTCAATATCCCCTGGAACCAGCTCGGCAGCATCTTCACCCCGCAGGTGCTCGGGGCGGCAAACCTCTCCCTCAGTACTGCCGCCGCCTCCACCCTCATCTGCGGGCTTCTCGGTGCACCCCTGGCGCTCGTGCTCTCCAAAGTGCTCAACCGCTCGCGGCTGCACCGATTCGGGTCAGTTCTCTACGCCATCATCTACACCCCGGTGATTCTCTCGCCGGTTGTTTCCGGCCTCGGGCTGCTCTTCTTCTGGGGACGCAAGGGAATGATCGGCACCTACCTCTACCAGGCAGGAATCTCCATCCCCTTCACCCCCAACGCGGTGATTATCGCCCAGGTCTTCGTCGCCCTACCCTTCTTCGTTGCCACCGCAGTCACCACCCTGCAGGCTATTCCCCGCGAATACGAAGAAATCGCCCTCGTCGAAGGCGCTAAACCCGCAGAAATCACCTTCAAAGTGCTCCTGCCCCTCGCCGCGCCCGGCCTCGCCACCGCCTTCCTTCTCTCCTTCGCCCGAGCGCTTGGTGAATACGGCGCAACCGTCACCTTCGCCGGCAACGTCCAAGGAAAAACCCAAACCATACCCCTCGCCATCGACCTAGCCATCAACAGCAGCGACATCCCCAGCGCCCTCGGAAGCGCCCTGATACTCATCAGCCTCTACTTAGGAATCTTCGGGGTCCTCGGCCTGATCCGTGCCCTCAAAAAACTACGCGAAAGCACCCGATAAGCCGCTTCGTCACTTGCCCCACATACCGGCCGGCACACACCGGTCCTTAGGCAAAACTGCATTTACCAGTCCACAAACACACACCTACACTAGTCATAACCGCCGCCGCACGATTGGAACCGCCATGATTTCCCCCGAATTCAATGGAACCCCTAGCACCGAAGAATACCGCGCCTACCTGGCGCTCCTGCTACGCGAAGTCTTCATCGGCACAGCAGAAACGGTTCCCCTCTACCATGCGGCAGGACGCATCCTCGCCCAAGACGTCACCGCACGTATGGACGTACCCAGCTTCGACAACTCCCAAATGGACGGCTACGCCCTCACCGCTGAAGCCGCAGGACGCGAAGACCGCATCTTCACCGTCGGACGCGAAATCCCCGCCGGCCGCCCCCTGCAGCGTTCCCGCTCCTCCGACGACCTGACCTACCCCATCATGACCGGCGCGCCCATGCCCAAGGGCTACGACGCCGTTATTCCCGTCGAACAGTCCGAACGCATCGAATACCCCGACCTGCCCGAATCCTTCGGCCGCCCCAGCGAAAAGGTCAAACTTGCCCCCGGCAAGCCCGGGCAGTTCGTGCGCCGCCGCGGTGAAGACGTCGTCACCGGTCAGGTCCTCGCACGCGCCGGTGAACGCGTCACCCCCGCTCTGCTCGGCGCGCTCGCATCCCAGGGCTATGCCCGCTTGACCGTCGCGGCAGGTCCCCGCGTGCTCGTCTGCACCGGTGGCGACGAGATCCTCTCCGGTGTTGAAGAAGACGGCAGCGCCACCACCCAGGAACTCGGCCAGGGCCAGATTTTTGACGCCAACGGCCCCATGCTCACCGCCATGCTCCGCGAAGACGGAGCGGAGGTGCGGCGTATCGCTATTGGTGATGATCCCATCGAGCTGTTGCACCGCCTCACGGCAGAATACGAGAGCTTCAAACCGGACATCATCATTACCTCAGGCGGTATTAGCCACGGTAAATACGAGGTGGTGCGCAACGCCATCGCCAAGGCGCACGAAGCCGATATTCTGGTGCCCATCTCCTGGTTCGGTCACGTCAGCCAGCAGCCCGGCGGCCCCCAGGGCGTAAACGTTCTCGCTTTCAAGGGTCACCGCGTGCCCATGATTTCCTTCCCCGGCAACCCGGTGAGCACCCTCATCTCGTACGCGCTGATTCTGCGCCCCTACCTGCGTGCAGGCGGCCCCTACGGTGTGCCCTATGCGGTTGCCTCCGAACAGGCAACCCTGAACAACGCACCGCGAGGCGTGCTCGTCACCGAAACCCCGATCACCGCCCCGGCAACCAAGCGCCAGTTCCTGCGCGGAACCCTCGGCATGGTCGAGGTCGAGCCCGGAACCTACCGGGTGGAACTCTACCCCGACGTGCTCTCCGGCTCGCACCTGTTACACCGCGCCGCACAGGCGGACGTGCTCATTGAGCTGGCGCCCGGAACCACCTACACCGGGGGAGAAGCGGTACCCTACCACCGCATCCGCCTCACCGATAACTAAGCCCCCGCCCCGCATTGTTCCTTGGTCGAACGACAAGGAATAATTGAGACTCACACTAAGTAACGATTCGCGGCAGAAGAATACCGCGCAGAAGCCAGGAGAAACGATGACCTCTACCTCTCAGCCCAACCAGGAACTGACTCACGTGCGCGCCGACGGCTCGGCACACATGGTGGACGTTACGGAGAAGTCAGTTACCACCCGCACCGCCCTGGCTGAAGCAACCGTGCGCACCCGCGAAGACGTGATTGCCATGATTTTTGACGCTGACCTGCCCAAGGGCGACGCTCTTCCCGTTGCACGTGTTGCCGGCATCATGGGCGCTAAGCGCACCCCGGAAATCATTCCCCTCTGCCACCCGCTGCCCCTGGGCAAGATCACGGTGGACTTTGAGCGCGGCACCGACTTCGTGCGTATTGAGGCCTCCGTGAAGACCCGCGGCGTCACCGGCGTAGAGATGGAGGCGCTCACCGCCGTCTCCTCGGCGGCACTGACCGTTTTCGACATGATCAAGGCAGTCGATAAGTACGCCGTAATTACCGATATCCGTGTTCTGGAGAAGAGCGGCGGCAAGTCCGGCGACTGGTCCGTCCGCGAGGAATCCTAAGCTACGGCGGTGCACCGCCCCCACCGTCACCTGATAGATACAGAAAAGGAAAGCCAATGAGTAGCGAAGACTACACCATGCCCGAGAACCTCACCGGTCTGGTTATTGTCGCCTCCACCCGCGCAGCCCGCGGCGTGTACGAGGATAAGTCCGGCCCCATCGCCGTGGAGTGGCTGCGCTCGCGCGGCTTCGACACCCCGGATGCCGTGGTCATTGAAGACCGCGATATTGTCGAGTACTTCAACACCCTGGTGACCGAAGGTAAGAAGAACGGTAACCTGCCGACCTTCATCCTGACCAGCGGTGGTACCGGTCTGAACTCTGACGACCAGACCGTGGAGGCGGTTCGCCCCCACCTGGACAAGGAAGTTCCCGGCGTTATGCATGCCTTCTGGATGAACGGTCTGAAGAACATTCCCGCGGCGGTGCTTTCACGCGGCGTGGCGGGCGTCATTGACCGCACCTTCGTGATGACCCTGCCCGGTTCGCGCGGTGGCGTGAAGGATGGCGTGGCAACCCTCGACCCGCTTGTTGAGCACATTTGCCGTCAGATGGAGGACTACCATGACCACTAAGCCGCAGAACGAAGAATCCCTGGACCATTCGGGTGCGCACGGTGCTGAGCCGAGCGGCTCGACCGTGGTGTTCACCGATATTACGGAAGCGCCCCTGGAGCCGCTGTACGCGGCGGCTAAGGCTGAGGTCATGACTGACGCTATGGGTGCACTGGTAATTTTTGACGGCATTGTGCGCAACCATGATCACGGTAGCGCGGTGCGCGGGCTGTCCTATAGCGCGCATCCGCAGGCTCGTGAGTATATTGCGGAGGTTGCCGCCGAGGTTGCTGCCGAGCTGGACGGTGTGCGTCTGTGGGCTGTGCATCGTGTGGGTCCGATTGCTATTGGTGAGTCGGCTCTGACCGTGATGGCGGCGGCTGCTCACCGTGGCCGCGCGTTTGATGCCTGTGAGCTGGTGGCTGACCGGGTGAAGGCTCGTGTGCCGATTTGGAAGGAACAGGAACTGCTCGATGGAAGTATCGAGTGGGTTGGTGTGGACACTTCGCCTGCTTAGCCTTCTGAATATTCTGATATCTCTATATAAGCCTGTCAGGGGGATTTCTCTCGGGCAGGCTTATTCTCCTTGAAAGCTCAAGTCACCTCTACTACTAGACGCGAGGAATCCCTATGTCTTCTCAGCCTTCAACCGGCACGGGCGAGCTCTCTGCCGCTGAGCGTGCGTTCTATTCTCGTCAGCTGATTCTGCCCGAAATGGGCTACGAGGCTCAGCTGGCGCTCAAACGCGCACGCGTGGTGGTGCTGGGTGCTGGCGGTTTGGGTGCTCCCGCGCTGCTGTACCTGGCGGGTGCCGGGGTCGGTCAGATTGTGGTGGTTGATGATGACGTCGTGGATGCCTCGAATCTGCACCGCCAGGTGATTCATACGCACGCCAGAGTGGGTAATTCTAAGGCTGAGTCTGCCGCAGAGTCTTTGCGCTCGCTGAATCCTTTTATTGAGGTTGTGCCTGTGCGTGAGCGTTTGACGGAGGCGAATGTTGATGAGCTTCTGTCTGGCGCTGACCTGGTGCTGGATGGTAGCGATAATTTCGAGTCGCGTTATGTGGTGTCGGCGGCGGCTGCGCGTGCTGGGATTGCGCATGTGTGGGCTGCGATTCTTGGTTTTGATGCGCAGCTGAGTGTGTTTTGGGCTGGTCGCGGTCCGGTGTATGAGGATTTGTACCCTCATGCTCCTGCTGCCGGTAGCGTGCCGTCGTGTAGTACTGCTGGCGTGGTGGGTGCTATGGCTGGCGTGGTGGGTGCTGCGATGGCCATGGAGGCGGTGAAGCTGCTGACCGGGGGGGGGGAGCCGCTCATGGGGGAGGTTGGCCTATATTCGGCATTAAGCGGAAGGTGGGAATATATACCTCTTGTAGCTAGCGTGCAAGCTGTACCTAAGAAAAGCGCTGTTTTGCCCCAAGAAACGAGTCATAAGCCCAAAAATCATGTAACAATTCGTAATATTTCTCAGGATTTTACAAGCTCTTCTGCTGACTCGAAGCCCCGCTCGATGAGCGCTCAGGACCTTAAAAAGATGTCATCGGGTGAAAATATTGCCCTTTTGGATGTCCGTGAGCAGGTGGAGTTCAATGCCTTTGCGATTGATGGTGCCATTAATCTACCCCTCACTGAATTGCTTGAAGCGGCTCGAAATGACTCCCTCAAAGCCCTAATTGAGCGTAAAATCCCCGCAAATGCCCAGAAAATCGTTATTTACTGCACCGGATACACCCGAACGGTTGAAGCGGCTCGTGAAATAGCGCCTCTGGAGGAGCGTTCTGTGTACATGCTTGAGGGTGGAATTTCCGCCTGGCTTACGGTCTAAAACACCCTTATTTCGCATGAATTAGGCAAGGTTTTTATCTCGTATTTTCTATGCCAAATTTCCGATATATTGGGCAGTATGGAACAAGCATCACAGATTAAGGGCCCGGATGGCCCCCTTACCGATCAGCTGATCAAGTTCGGTAAGTTCTTCTCCCGCTGGGATGAGACTGAAGACGGCCGCGCCGTCTTCCGTGAAGGCGGCCGCGAAGGTGACGCCTTCTACCGCGACCGTTGGAGCCACGATAAGGAAGTTCGCTCTACCCACGGCGTGAACTGCACCGGCTCCTGCTCCTGGAAGGTGTACGTCAAGGACGGCATTATCACCTGGGAAGCACAGGAAACCGATTACCCCTCGGTTGGTCCCGACCGCCCCGAGTACGAGCCCCGCGGTTGCCCCCGCGGTGCAGCATTTTCGTGGTACACCTACTCTCCCACTCGCGTTAAGTACCCCTACGTTCGCGGTCTCCTGCTGGAGATGTACCGCGAAGCGAAGGCAATCCACAACGATCCCGTGGACGCCTTCCACTCCATCGTGTCCGACCCCGCCAAGCGTGCACGCTACGTGAACGCACGTGGTAAGGGTGGTCTGGTGCGCTCGACCTGGGCTGAGGCTCTCGAGCTGATGGCTGCTGCTCACGTGCACACCATCAAGTACTACGGCCCCGACCGTAACACCGGCTTCACCCCGATTCCGGCAATGTCCATGGCGTCCTTCAGCGCGGGTGTTCGCTACATCCAGCTGGCCGGTGGCGTCATGACCAGCTTCTACGACTGGTACGCTGACCTCCCCGTGGCTTCCCCGCAGGTCTTCGGCGACCAGACCGACGTTCCCGAGTCCGGCGACTGGTGGGACGCTGCATACCTCATCATGTGGGGTGCAAACGTTCCGCTGACCCGTACCCCGGATGCTCACTGGGTCTCCGAGGTCCGCTACCGCGGTACCAAGGTTGTCACCGTGAGCCCCGACTACGCCGACAACACCAAGTTCGCTGACGAGTGGCTGCCCGCCCAGGCAGGTACCGACGCGGCACTGGCAATGGCGATGGGCCACGTCATCCTCAAGGAGAACTACGTCGACCAGCGTGTCGAGTTCTTCGAGGACTTCTCCCTGACCTACACCGACCTTCCCTTCCTGGTCACCCTGGAAACCCGTGAAGACGGCATTAAGGTTCCCTCCAAGTTCCTGACTGCAGCTAAGCTCGCTGGCGAGGCTGAGCAGCCGAACGCTGACTTCAAGCCCGTTCTGATGGACCGCGAGACCGGCGAGGTCTTCGTGCCCAACGGCACCATGGGTCACCGTTACGCTCAGGAAGACCAGGGCAAGTGGAACCTGGATTTGCAGGGTCGTAAGCCGATTCTGTCGATTCGCGACCTGCCTCAGGGCCAGACTGCAGCTGCAGAGATCAAGATGCCGACCTTCGACAACCCGAAGGGCCACGGCGACGTCATTACCCGCGGCGTGCCCGTAACCTACGTTGATGGTCACGAAGTTACTACCGTCTTCGACATCATGCTGGCACAGTACGGTGTGGGCCGTGAGGGTCTGCCCGGTACCTGGGCTAAGGACTACGAGGACTGGAACGTTCAGAACACCCCGGCATGGCAGGAGCAGATTACTTCTGTCCCCGCCGAGGCTGTTATTCGCGTTGCCCGCGAGTTCGCCAAGAGCGCCCTGGATTCCGGCGGTCGCTCCATGGTCATCTTCGGTGCAGGTATCTGCCAGTGGTACCACGCTGACACCACCTACCGCGCTATCCTCGCTCTGCTGAACCTGACCGGTTGCCAGGGCCGCAACGGTGGCGGTTGGGCTCACTACGTGGGCCAGGAGAAGGCACGTCCTCTGACCGGTCTGACCAACATTGCGAACGCTCTGGACTGGAGCCGCCCGCCGCGTCACATGATCGGTACCGGCTTCTGGTACATGCACACTGACCAGTTCCGTCAGGACGCGTACTCCACCGACTACCTGCAGTCCCCGCTGGCTAAGGGCGAGCTGCGCGACGTTCACACTGCTGACGTTGTGGCACGTTCTACCCGTATGGGCTGGATGCCGTTCTACCCGCAGTTCCCCGAGAACTCGCTGGATCTGGCAGACAAGGCAGAGCAGGCAGTGGCACGCGGCGAGGCTTCCTCGAACGCGGACTACATTGCACAGCGCCTGAACTCCGGTGACCTGGAGTTCTCCGTTGAGGACGTTGACAACCCCGTCAACTGGCCTCGTACCCTGACCCTGTGGCGTTCGAACCTGTTCGGTTCCTCCGCTAAGGGTGAGAGCTACTTCCTGAAGCACCTGGTCGGTAGCATGGACAACGTCCAGGGCTCCGACTCGGAGAAGCTGCCGAACGAAGTGAAGTGGGTTGACGACGCGCCTCAGGGCAAGCTGGATCTGCTGGTCACCTCGGACTTCCGTATGACCTCCACGACCCTGCTGTCTGACATCGTTCTGCCGACTGCTACCTGGTACGAGAAGCACGATATCTCCTCGACCGATATGCACCCGTTCCTGCACGCGTTCTCCCCGGCAATTGACCCGCCGTGGGAGGCAAAGACCGACCACGAGACCTTCAAGGCACTGGCGTTTGAGTTCAGCCGCCTGGCTAAGAAGCACCTCGGCGTCCGTAAGGACATCGTTTCGGTCCCGCTGTTGCACGACACCCCCGGCCAGATTGCTCAGCCCGGCGGTCACGCACCCGACTGGAAGAACACCCCCGGTATGGTGGGCGTACCCGGCAAGAACATGCCGAACTTCGTCACCGTCGAGCGCGACTACGGCGCACTGTACGACATGTACACCACCGTTGGCCCGCTGTTCGATAAGCTCGGTGCAACCACCAAGTTCATCACTTACGACCTGAAGGACGAAGTCGCGAAGATGGCTAAGGAATTCGGTGTGATGGACTCCGGTAAGGGCGCAGGCCGTCCGGCACTGGATACCGACGTGAAGATTTCTGAAGCAATCCTCATGATTTCCGGTACCTCCAACGGTGAGGTCGCTGTCAAGGGCTTCAAGGAGCTTGAGAAGCAGACCGGTCTGCACCTGATGGACCTGGCAGAAGGTAACGAGGAACGTCGTATCACCTTCCCCATGACCCAGGCCGCACCGCAGCCCGTGATGACCTCCCCCGAGTGGTCCGGTTCGGAGACCGGTGGTCGCCGTTACGCTCCGTTCACCGTCAACATCGAGAAGAAGAAGCCGTTCCACACCCTGACCGGCCGTATGCACTTCTTCCTCGACCACGACTGGATGCACGAAATGGGCGAGGCTCTGCCGATTTACCGTCCGCCGCTGGATATGACCGGCCTGTACAACGAGCCTGAGCTCGGTACTACCGATGGTGTTTCGGTTGCTGTTCGCTACCTGACCCCGCACAACAAGTGGGCAATTCACTCGCAGTACTTCGATAACCACTACATGCTGAGCATGTTCCGTGGCGGTCCGACTGCATGGATGAGCCCGCAGGACGCTGAGAAGATTGGCGTCAAGGATGGCGAGTGGATTGAGTGTGTGAACACCAATGGTGTCTTCGTCGGCCGTGCGGTTGTTTCGCACCGTATGCCCGAGGGCGTTTGCTACGTCTACCACGCTCAGGAGCGTATGGTTAGCCCGAAGTCTGAAGTCACCGGTAAGCGCGGTGGTATTCACAACTCGGTGACCCGTATTCTTCTGAAGCCCACCCACATGATTGGTGGCTACGCTCACCAGGCGTTCGCCTTCAACTATCTTGGACCGACCGGTAACCAGCGAGACATCGTCTCGTACATCCGTCGCCGTAAGTCCCAGGAGGTAACTTTCTAATGCGCGTTATGGCACAAGTTGCTATGGTGATGGCGCTCGATAAGTGCATCGGCTGCCACACCTGCTCCGTGACCTGTAAGCAGGCATGGACGAACCGAGCCGGTACCGAGTACGTCTGGTTCAACAACGTTGAGACTCGTCCCGGTCAGGGTTACCCCCGCCGTTACGAGGATCAGGAGAAGTGGAAGGGCGGCTGGGTGCTGAACAAGCGCGGTCGTCTGGAGCTCAAGAGCGGTAACCGCTTCCAGAAGCTCTTCACGATCTTCGCTTCCCCGATTCAGCCCGAGCTGAACGACTATTACGAGCCCTGGACCTACGATTACCAGAACCTGACCAGTGCTCCTCTGGGTGATGACTTCCCGGCTGCTAAGCCGGTCTCCCTCATCACCGGTGAGGACACCAAGGTCGAGTGGGGTATGAACTGGGACGACAACCTGGCTGGTGCGACCGAGTACGGTCACCTGGACCCGCTGGTTGAGAAGGTTCGCAAGAAGGCAGAGGACAAGATTAAGTTCGAGTTCGAGCAGACCTTCATGTTCTACCTGCCTCGTATTTGTGAGCACTGCTTGAACCCCTCCTGCATGGCTTCTTGCCCCTCCGGCGCTATCTACAAGCGCGCTGAGGACGGTATCGTTCTGGTTGACCAGGACCGTTGCCGCGGTTGGCGTCAGTGCATCACCGGCTGCCCCTACAAGAAGGTGTACTTCAACCACAAGACGGGTAAGGCTGAGAAGTGTACCTTCTGCTACCCCCGTATTGAGGCTGGTATTCCGACCGTGTGTGCTGAGACCTGTGTTGGTCGTATGCGCTACATCGGTATCTTCCTCTACGATGCAGACCGCGTGACTGAGGCTGCTTCGGTCGAGGATGAGAAGGATCTCTACGAGGCTCAGCTGTCGCTGATGCTTGATCCTTCGGATCCGGCTGTGATTGAGCAGGCTCGTAAGAACGACATCCCCGATGCGTGGATTACTGCAGCTCAGAAGTCGCCCGTGTACAAGCTGGCGAAGGAGTGGAAGGTGGCTCTGCCCCTGCACCCCGAGTACCGCACCATGCCGATGGTTTGGTACGTGCCGCCGCTGTCTCCGATTGTTGACCTGCTCAAGGAGCAGGGCCACGATGCAGAGAACAGCAACAACCTGTTCGGCGCTATTGAGTCTCTCCGTATTCCGGTTGAGTACCTGGCTGAGCTGTTCACCGCTGGTGACACTGAGGTTGTTACTAACGTTCTGCGCCGCCTGGCTGCGATGCGTTCGTACATGCGTGACATCAACCTCGGTGGCGAAGGCAACGAGGAGATTGCTCAGGCAGTTGGCATGACTGGTCAGCAGGTGTACGAGATGTACCGCCTGATGGCTATCGCTAAGTACAACGAGCGTTACGTCATTCCGAAGGCTCACATGGAAGACGCCCACAACCTTGAGGAAATGGGCTGCTCCTTGAGCGTGGATGGCGGACCCGGCATGTACGGCGATGCGTTCAACGACATGGAGGGTCGCCCGACCCCCGTGTCCACCGGTGTCTACGAGGCTAACAACAAGGTCAGCTTGTTCAGCTGGGACGGTTCTTCCCGTCCTGACGGCCTCTTCCCGAATACCACCGGAAAGAAGTAATAAGTGGCTGGATTCTTTTCCAAGCTCATGGGCAAGGCCGGTTCCGAGGCTACTGTCTCGGAGCCGGCTCAGCCGGAGAACCCGTTTGATATCGATTACGGTCCCGGCGAGGATAAGGACTCGGTGATTTACCAGGTGAGCGGTATGCTCCTGGGCTACCCCGATGAGGAGACTCTGAAGGTTCTGCCTGAACTGGTGGAGATTACCGCTTCCACCCAGGATGAGGCTTTCATTGCTGCCGTTGATGCGGTTCAGCAGTGGCTGACTTCTAAGGACCTGGAGGATGTGCAGTCCGAGTACGTGCAGGAGTACGACCTTTCACGTCGTCATTCTCTGCATCTGTCCTACTGGACCGATGGTGATACCCGCCGCCGTGGTGAGACGCTCCTGCGTTTTAAGCAGATGTACCGCGACTCCGGTATGTTGACCGTTTTGAATGGTGAGCTTCCGGACTACCTGCCGCTGGTGCTGGAGTTCTGTGCGTTGGTGGATCGCCGTAAGGGACGTTCCGCTTTGCAGGCGTACCGTCCGTCCCTTGAGCTTCTTCGTCTGTCCATGAAGGACGGAAATCTGCCCCACTACGGGTTGTTGCAGAGCATCTGCGATACCCTTCCTGGCGTCTCTCCGCAGACTCAGGAGGAGGTCCAGAAGATGGCTGGCTACGGCCCTCCCGTCGAGACTGTTGGCCTGAATGGCTACGCTGATCATCAGCTGCTCCAGCAGGCTTCGGCTCGTTCTAACTAGTTTTATCCCTTGTGAGGAGACAACACGTGTACGTACTTGCTTCTGAGAACGCAGGACATGCTGCACAGGCTGTAGCCGATCCGGGTATTGTTGACATCCTGCTGTGGGGCGTTCTGCCCTATGTTGCACTGGTCATTCTGATTGGTGGCACCATTTGGCGTTACCGTACTGACCAGTTCGGATGGACTACCCGCTCGTCCCAGGTCTATGAATCGAAGCTGTTGCGCATCGCTTCGCCCCTGTTCCATTACGGTCTTGCGGCCGTTTTCCTTGGCCACGTTGGTGGTCTGCTGGTGCCTAAGGCATTCACCGACCTGGTCATTTCGGAGGACACTTACCACATTGTGGCGCTGGCTGGCGGTTCTGTTGCTGCGGTCGCAACCATTGTTGGTATGTTTGTTCTGATTGGTCGCCGTGTTTCGAACTCTCGTGTGCGTTCGGCTACCACTCGTAATGACGTTTTCATGTATGTCGTTTTGGTTCTGGTGATTCTCGCCGGTACTGCGGCTACTCTAATTTCGGCAGTGAACCCCTCGGGTGGTTTGCCTCCGGTGAATGGTCACGAGGTTCACTTCAACTACCGTGAGACCATTTCTGTGTGGTTCCGTTCGCTGTTCTACTTCCACCCTGAGGTGGCTCTGATGGTGAATATTCCTGTGGCTTTCAAGATTCACATCGTGGTGGCTATGGTTCTGTTCATCATTTGGCCGTTTACCCGCCTGGTGCATGCACTGACTGTGCCTCTGCACTACCTCTTCCGCCCCTACACCGTGTACCGCTCTCGTGGCGGCCAGCGTGTTGGTGCACGTCGAGGTTGGGATCCGGTTGGTACTCTCCCGCGTGAGCGCGCCGACCGCTAATACACATATCCATATTGCAAAAGAGGAAATATGAGCACCCCTGCTGCACCGAGCTACGACCTGAAGAATGGTCAGCTCCGTAACGTTCTGCTTGCAACCTTCGCCTCGACCATTGGTTTCTGGGCGTGGACCGTTGTTGGCCCGCTGGCCAAGATGTACGCAAAGCAGATGCACCTGGACGCTGGTATGACCAGCCTTCTGGTTGCTATGCCGATTTTCATCGGCGCTATCGGCCGTATTCCCGTTGGTGGTCTGACTGACCGCTACGGTGGTCGTATTATGTTCACCGCTGTTCTGGCGATTAGCGCACCCCTGGTCTTCCTGGTTGGTGTTGCTGGTCAGATGAACTCGCTGCCCATGCTGCTTGTTGTGGCGTTCTTCCTGGGTATTGCGGGTACCGTGTTCGCTGTGGGTATTCCCTTCAGTTCCGCATGGTATGACGCTTCCAAGAAGGGTTTTGCGACCGGTGTGTTCGGTGCCGGCATGGTGGGTACTGCAATTTCTGCATTCGCTACCCCCCGCCTGGTGCAGGGTATTGGTTACTTCCAGACTCACGTTCTGATTGCTGTTATCTGTGCTGTAACCGCTGCTATCTCTTTCTTCTTCTTGAAGGATTCCCCGGCAACCATCGGCCGTGAGGTTACTCCGCTGATGCCGAAGATTGTTCAGGCATTCAAGGTGAAGACCACTTGGCAGCTGTGCTTCCTCTACGCTGTTGTGTTCGGTGCGTTCGTGGCATTCTCGAACTACCTGCCTACTTACCTGAGCAACATCTACAACTTCAACGCTAACGACGCTGGTATGCGTGCGGCTGGCTTTGCGGTTGCTGCTGTGATTGCTCGTCCCTTCGGTGGTGTGCTGGCTGATAAGTTCGGTCCGAAGATTATCACCCTCATCTCCCTGGGTGGTGTGGTGATCCTGGCAGTTATTACCGCGTTCCAGCCTGATGCTGAGCACGTGTATGGTGCTGTTTTCATCCTGATGGCTGCTCTTCTGGGTCTGGGCCACGGCTCGGTCTTCGGCTGGGTGGCTCGTGCGGCTGATCCGAAGAACGTTGGTGCGGTGTCCGGTGTGGTTGCTGCTGCTGGCGCTCTGGGTGGTTTCTTCCCGCCGCTGGTGATGGGTGCAACCTACAACCAGGCTGAGAACAACTACTTCATCGGTCTGATGCTGCTGGCTGTGACTGCGGCTCTGGCTTTCCTGTCGGCATTCCTGGTGCCGCACGGTGGCAAGCCCAACCACGCTAAGTAGGTTCTTCTAGTACATCCTTCTGCAGGATGTATGCGAAGTTTGCTTTGACTCAGTCCGGCTCGTTTTCTCTTCGGAGGGAACGAGCCGGACTTTGTGCTTTTTTGCTGTTTTGTCGTCTGACAGGGGTGGGCTTTGGCGGGGCAGAAGAGTTTGATGTTTGGGCATGTCGAATGTTGGTAAAGCTAGCGAAACTTTGTGGAGATGTGGGACACTTTAAAGTGTTCGACTCGTCGCAATAGCGCGACGTGACCCCTCTACGGTTTGCGCCGACCAATAGGAGAATCCTATGTCCTTTATTGATCGTCATCTCGGCCCCCGTTCCGCAGACGCAGAGCAGATGCTCGAAACCCTGGGATACTCTTCCCTGGATGCGCTGATGGACGCTGTCGTCCCCTCCCAGATTCGCCTTGACGGCGAATTGCAGTTGCCTGCTCCGCTGTCGGAGCATGAGGCTCAGGCAAAGATCGCCGGCTATGCTGCGAAGAATAAGGTTCTCGCCCAGATGATTGGTGCCGGATACTACGATGCAGTAACTCCCGCAGTTCTGCGCCGTAACATTCTGGAAAACCCCGGTTTCTACACTTCTTACACCCCGTACCAGGCTGAGATTTCTCAGGGTCGTCTGGAGGCTCTGCTGAACTTCCAGAACACCGTGATGGAGCTGACCGGCCTGGAGATTGCAAACTCCTCCCTGCTGGATGAGGCGTCAGCAGTGGCTGAAGCAGCTGTCATGATGTACCGTGCAAACCGCAAGGTGAAGAACGGCTTCTTTGCTATTGACTCCCGTTGCCTGCCTCAGGTTATTTCGGTGACTCGCGGCCGTGCAGAGATGCTCGGCATTCCCTTCGTCATTACTGATTTCTCTGAGGGTCTGCCCGAGGGTGACCTGTACGGTATCGTCCTGGCGTACCCCGGCAATGAAGGCGATATCCGCGATATTGAGCCGCTGATTAAGGCCGCTAAGGAGCGTAACGCCCTGGTCACTGTGGTCGCTGACCTGCTGGCTCTGACCCTGCTGAAGTCCCCGGGTGAGCTGGGCGCTGATATCGCTGTGGGTAACACTCAGCGTTTCGGTCTGCCCTTCTTCTTCGGTGGCCCCCATGCTGCGTACATGGCTGTTCACAAGGGTATGGAGCGTACCATGCCTGGCCGTCTGGTGGGTGTTTCTAAGGACTCTGCCGGTAAGCCTGCGTACCGTCTGGCTCTGCAGACTCGTGAGCAGCACATCCGCCGTGAGAAGGCTACTTCCAATATTTGTACTGCTCAGGCTCTGCTGGCGATTGTTGCTGGCGCTTACGCGATGTACCACGGTCCTGAGGGCCTGCGCGCTATCGCGAACCGCCTGCACACCAACGCCGCTCGTGTTGCTACCGCGCTGAAGGCTGCGGGTTACGGTATCGCTCACGATACTTTCTTCGACACCGTTGTGGTGGAGGCTGCTGGCCGTGCCGACGAGCTGGTTGCGAAGGCTCTGGACGCTGGCGTGAACATCCGCCGCTTCGACGAGAACCGTGTTGGTATTTCCGTGGGCGAGTCTCACGGTGAGGAACTGCTCAAGGGTCTGGTCGAGGCTCTGGGCGGCACCCTGGGCGAGGCAGATGCACAGTACGATCTGCCCGCTGAGCTGCTGCGTACCGATGACTACATGCAGCACCCGATTTTCCACAAGTACCGTTCCGAGACCGAGATGATGCGCTACCTGCGTCACCTCGCTGACAAGGATCTGGCACTTGACCGCACCATGATTCCGCTGGGTTCGTGCACTATGAAGCTGAACGCGGCCGCTGAGATGGAGCCCATCTCCTGGCCTGAGTTCGCGAACATTCACCCGCTGGTCCCGGAGGATCAGGCTGAGGGCTGGCACGAGCTGATTAAGGACCTGACTGAGTGGCTGGTTGCTATTACCGGTTACGATGCTGTGTCCCTGCAGCCGAACTCGGGTGCAACCGGTGAGTACGCTGGTCTGCGCGCTATCCGTTCCTTCCACGAGGCTAACGGTGACCACGAGCGCGATACCGTCCTGATTCCGCTGTCTGCTCACGGCACCAACGCGGCATCTGCTGCTCTGGCTGGTCTGAAGGTTGCCGGTGTGGCAACTGCGGCTGACGGCTCGATTGATGTTGATGACCTGAAGGTCAAGATCGAGAAGTACGGTCCCAAGGTTGCCGGCATCATGATTACCTACCCCTCCACCCACGGTGTGTTTGAGGAGCAGGTTGCTGAGGTTTGCCAGCTGGTTCACGAGGCTGGCGGCCAGGTGTACGTGGATGGCGCGAACCTGAACGCTCAGATGGGCTTCGCTCAGCCCGGTAAGTTCGGCGGCGACGTTTCGCACCTGAACCTGCACAAGACCTTCTCCATTCCTCACGGTGGTGGCGGCCCCGGTGTTGGCCCGCTGGCTGTTCGTGAGCACCTGGCGAAGTTCCTGCCCGGCGACGCATACCGCGCTGACTCTGAGGGTAAGCTCCCCAACGATGCTGCACTGCCGATTTCGCAGGCGTTCTTCGGTTCTGCCGGCGTTCTGCCGATCAGCTGGATGTACATTGCGATGACTGGTGCTCAGGGTCTGAAGGACTCTTCGCAGTACGCGGTTCTGAACGCTAACTACATTGCGAAGAAGCTCAACGACAAGTACCCGGTGCTGTACACCGGCCCCGGCGGTCTGGTCGCTCACGAGTGCATCCTGGACCTGCGTCAGCTGACCGATCAGTCTCACGTGACTGCTGAGGACGTCTGCAAGCGTCTGATGGACTTCGGCTTCCACGCTCCGACTCTGGCGTTCCCGGTTCCGGGCACCCTGATGGTTGAGCCGACTGAGTCTGAGTCGAAGGAAGAGCTGGACCGCTTCATTGAGGCAATGGAGACCATCTACGACGAGATTATCGAGGTGGCTGAGGGCAAGGTCGCTGTGGATGATTCGGTTCTGCGCAACGCACCGCACACCGTTGATGTGGTGAGCGCTGATGAGTGGGATCGCCCCTACAGCCGTACTCAGGCAGCTTTCCCTGTCCCGAGCCTGCGCGCTAACAAGTACTTCACCTCGGTGGGTCGTATTGATGGCGCTGGCGGTGACCGTAACTTCGTGTGCGAATGCCCCCCGATGGAGGCTTTCGACCTGGAAGCATAAGGAGCCTGTAACGCTCCTGGGTAGGCTGTAGCGGTCTACCTGCCTCACCCGTCCTCAGGTTTCTGGGGGCGGGTGGGGGTCGCCTCCGCAGCGTATCTCGTGTCTGTGGGGGTGAACTAAATCTACGACGATTGAACGATAACAGCACAAGGCTGTGCGTGAGGAGAATCTAATGTCCCCCAAGAAGACCTCTCTGTACTCTGTCCACGAGAAGCTTGGCGCTTCTTTCACCGACTTCGGCGGCTGGGATATGCCCCTGAAGTACGCTAATGACGTTGCTGAGCATGAGGCTGTCCGTACTCGTGCCGGTATTTTCGACCTGTCCCACATGGGTGAGTTCCGTGTGACCGGTCCGGATGCGGGTGCGTTCCTGGATTACGCTCTGGTGTCGAACATGTCCATCCTGAAGGTCGGTAAGGCAAAGTACTCGATCCTGGTCAACGACAAGGGCGGCGTGATTGACGACCTGATTACTTACCGTCTGGGCGATGAGGAGTTCATGGTCGTTCCGAACGCTTCGAACATTGACACTGACTTCGCTGCGATGAGCGAGCGCCTGGGCGATTTCAACGTTGAGTTCGTGAACGAGTCGGATCAGACTTCCCTGGTGGCTGTTCAGGGTCCTCGTGCTGAGGAGATTCTGCTGGCCGCTGGTGTTTCTGATGAGGAGGCTGTCCGCGAGCTGAAGTACTACGCTTCGGTGCCGCTGACTGTTGCCGGTGTTGATGTTCTGCTGGCTCGTACCGGTTACACCGGTGAGGACGGCTTCGAGCTGTTCGTTCCGAATGAGAACGCTGTTGAGCTGTGGGATAAGCTGGCTGCTGCTGGTGAGCCTTTCGGTATGATTCCTGCCGGCCTGGCTTCTCGTGACTCCCTGCGTCTTGAGGCTGGTATGCCGCTGTACGGTCATGAGCTGGGTCTTGAGATTACTCCGTTTGAGTCCGGTCTGGGCCGTCTGGTCGAGATTGCTCTGGAGAAGAAGGCGGCTGACTTCGTTGGTCGTGAGGCTCTGACTGAGCTGGCTAAGAGCGAGTCGAAGCGCATCCTGGTTGGTTTGAAGGCTCAGGCGAAGCGTCCTGCTCGTGCCGGTTCTAAGCTGGTGGATGCTGAGGGCAATGAGATTGGTGAGGTTACCTCCGGTATTCCTTCCCCGACTCTGGGCTTCCCGATTGCTATGGCGCTGGTGAACCGTGAATTCTCTGAGGTTGGTTCTACTGTGGATGTTGATATCCGCGGTAAGCGTGCTCCGTTTGATGTTGTGGCTCTGCCGTTCTACAAGCGTGAGAAGTAAGAGTTTTTCTGCAGGTAATCTGTAGGGTAGAGGCGTCGTGTCCTGTGTGGGCACGGCGCCTTTTCTGCGCCGTGAGGTGGGCATTGAACGGTGGGGGAGAGCGCGAGGTGTTCTGAGCCTTAGTTTGTGCTGGTTCTGAAGTGCGTTAGGATTAGAGCGGCCAGTCAAGGGTGATTGTCCGCACTTATAGACCGCAGATTGATGTGTGGTTCCTCCGTTGAGGGGCGCGTATCTTTTGGTGCGGTGCACAGACATTTTTATTTGAAGGACAGAACGTGGCTATTAACCAGAGCGCGCCCAGTAGCGTGCAGAAGAAGGCAGAGGCTCTGCCGTATGACATCAGTGTTTTTGAGATGTTCAGCATTGGCGTGGGTCCTTCGAGCTCGCATACGGTCGGTCCGATGCGTGCTTCGAATCGTTTTGTGGCGGAGCTGATTGATGAGGGCCTGCTGAATCGTGTGACGGGTGTGCACGTGGATCTTTATGGTTCGTTGGCGGCTACGGGTGCCGGTCACGGCACGATGAGCGCGGCGTTGAAGGGTCTGTGCGGTTTTGTGCCTGAGACGATCAATATTGCTGATTCTGAGGCGATGATTGAGCGCAATAGCGTGGATGGTACTTTGCCGCTTGCTGGTTATCCGTCCTCTGCGTACGGTGTGACTGCGCCCGGTGGTGAGGAGCAGAAGGTGTACGGCCCGGTGGTGAATTACCGTGAGCTGGATATGACTCTGCGTCCATTGACGGTTCTTCCGCGCCATACGAACGGTATGAAGATTGCGGCGTTTGCGGGTGAGCAGCTGCTGTTGGAGCGCACTTACTATTCGATTGGTGGTGGATTCATTGTTGAGGGTGATGAGGAGGCGACCGGCGGTGCGTCACTGATGAACCCTCCGTATCCGTTTGGTTCGGCTACTGAGCTGCTGGAGATGGCGAATGAGTCTGGTCTGTCGATTGCGCAGTTGAAGATGACGAATGAATGTTCTCTGCGTTCGGAGCAGGAGGTCCGTGATGGCATCTTGCATATCTACCGTGTGATGAAGGAGTGCATTGGCTCTTCTCTGGCGCGTGTGGGTTATTTGCCGGGGCCTCTGAAGGTGCGTTGCCGTGCGGGTGCGTGGCATCGTGATTTGATGGTGGAGGATCCTTCGAAGTCTCCTGAGTTCGCTATTGACTGGGTGAACCTGATTGCTTTGGCGGTCAATGAGGAGAACGCTTTTGGTGGTCGTGTGGTGACTGCTCCGACGAATGGTGCTGCGGGTATTATTCCTGCGGTGCTGCATTACGCGATGAATTACACGCAGGGTATCCGCCATTGCGGTCAGGCTGCTCGTGATCAGGCGGTTGTTGATTTCTTCTTGGCGTCTGCTGCTGTGGGTGTGCTGTATAAGAAGCGCGCGTCGATTTCTGGTGCTGAGGTGGGTTGCCAGGGTGAGGTGGGCAGTGCCTCCTCGATGGCTGCTGCTGGTTTGGCGCAGGTGATGGGTGGTACTCCCGAGCAGGTCGAGAATGCGGCTGAGATTGCGATGGAACACAACCTGGGTCTGACGTGTGACCCGGTGGGTGGTTTGGTGCAGATTCCGTGTATTGAGCGTAATGCGATGGCTGCGTCGAATGCTGTGACGGCGGCTCGTATGGCGTTGCGTGGTGATGGTACGCACCGTGTGTCGTTGGATCAGGTGATTGAGACGATGCGTCAGACCGGTTTGGATATGTCTCACCGTTATAAGGAGACGTCCATGGGTGGTTTGGCTGTGAATGTGGTGGAATGCTAGGTGCACGCTGCGGCAGGTTTGCACTCCTGATGAGGGTGTGGTAGACAGAAGGGCTTTCTTCCTGTATCGTTAGTATTTACGCTTTCCCTAACCTTTGTGCCTTCATATAGCGGTGGGCACGGGCTGAAGGTGACGTTTTTCCGTCCGACTCTATAGCTTCGAGCACCGTTTTATTCGGGGGCTGAGGTTGTCGTGTCGCCGGTAATGTCGCCGGGAGGCTGATTGCTAACAGACATGTCTGTGGAAGGATCCCCATTTTGGTCGCTTCGAGCACCTCTAACCATGACGCCGCTAACGGCGCAGAGAACGTCTCGCGCCGAATTTCATTCGCGAAGATTAACGAACCGCTGAAGGTTCCCAACCTGCTTGCTATCCAGACCGATAGCTTCGACCGCCTCGTTGGTAACGAGCGCTGGGCGGAGCGTCTGGAGAAGGCGCAGGCTGCTGGTGACACTTCTGTCCCCGCTCAGTCCGGTCTGGCTGAGATTTTTGAAGAAATCTCCCCGATTCGTGACTTCCAGGAGACTATGCAGCTCTCCTTCTCTGAGCCTGAGTTTGCTGACCCCAAGTACTCTGTTGAGGAGTGCAAGGACCGTGACGCAACCTACTCGGCTCCGCTGTACATTAAGGCTGAATTCATGAACCTCGCTACCGGCGAGGTCAAGCAGCAGACCCTGTTCATGGGTGACTTCCCCCTGATGACCGAGGCCGGTACCTTCGTTATTAACGGTACTGAGCGTGTGGTCGTTTCTCAGCTGGTGCGTTCCCCCGGTGCTTACTTCGAGAAGGCTCCGGACCGTACCTCCGATAAGGACATTTACTCTGCCCGCGTGATTCCTTCCCGCGGTGCATGGTTCGAGCTTGAGATTGATAAGCGCGACCAGGTTGGCGTGCGTCTGGACCGCAAGCGTAAGCAGTCCGTGACTGTTCTGCTGAAGGCTCTGGGCTGGACCGAGTCCAAGATCCTGGCTGAGTTCGGTCAGTACGACTCCATCCGCGCAACCCTGGAGAAGGACTCCGTCAAGGACCGCGACGAGGCTCTGCTGGACATCTACCGCAAGCTGCGTCCGGGTGAACCCCCGACGGTTGAAGCTGCCCAGGCTCTGCTGGACAACATGTACTTCACCCCGCGTCGCTACGACCTGGCGAAGGTTGGCCGTTACAAGCTGAACCGTAAGCTCGGTGTGGACGTTCCCATGGATTCTCCCGAGGCTTCCGTTCTGAGCCAGGACGACATCGCTCAGATGATTCGTTACCTCTGCGCTCTGCACGCAGGCGAGACCAGCATCCCCGGCGTCCGTGACGGCGAGGAGATCTCCCTCAAGATTGATATCGACGACATCGACCACTTCGGTAACCGTCGTATCCGCACCGTGGGCGAGCTGATTGAGAACCAGATCCGTACCGGTCTGTCCCGTATGGAGCGCGTGGTTCGCGAGCGCATGACCACCCAGGACGTGGACGCTATCACCCCGCAGTCCCTGGTGAACATCCGCCCCGTCGTGGCGGCTATCAAGGAGTTTTTCGGTACTTCTCAGCTGTCGCAGTTCATGGACCAGAACAACCCGCTGGCAGGTCTGACCCACAAGCGTCGTCTGTCCGCACTGGGCCCGGGCGGTCTGTCCCGTGACCGTGCAGGCATGGAAGTTCGAGACGTCCACCCCTCGCACTACGGTCGTATGTGCCCCATTGAAACCCCTGAAGGCCCGAACATTGGTCTGATTGGTTCGCTGGCAACCTACGGTCGCATCAACTCCTTCGGTTTCATTGAGACCCCCTACCGCGTGGTGACTGATGGCCGCGTGACCGATGAGGTCCGCTACCTGACTGCTGACGACGAGAAGTCTGTTGTTATCGCACAGGCAAACGCACCGCTGAACGCTGACCGCACCTTCGCTGAGAACGAGGTTCTCTGCCGTGCGGGCGATGGTTCTGGCGAAGCTGTTCTGGTTGCTCCCGGCGCCGTTCAGTACATGGACGTCTCCCCGCGCCAGATGGTGTCTGTTGCTACCGCTCTGATTCCTTACCTGGAGCACGACGACGCTAACCGAGCACTGATGGGTGCTAACATGCAGCGTCAGGCTGTGCCCCTGCTGGAGTCTGAGGCTCCCGTGGTTGGTACCGGTATGGAGAAGTACGCAGCACTGGACTCCGGTGACTCCGTGCTCGCGAAGAAGCCCGGTGTGGTTTCCTCCGTGGACGCTAAGACCGTTATCGTCCGTAACGACGACGGCTCTGTCTCCACCTACCCGATCATGAAGTTCTCCCGCTCGAACCCGGGTAACTGCTACAACCAGCGCGTTGTGGTGAAGGAAGGCCAGCGCGTCGAGTACCGCGACGTTATTGCTGATGGCCCCTCCACCGACGGTGGCGAGCTGGCACTGGGTAAGAACCTGCTCGTGGCATACATGCCGTGGGAAGGCCTGAACTACGAGGATGCAATCATCCTCTCCCAGCGCATGGTTTCTGAGGACGTGCTGACCTCGATTCACATTGAGGAGCACGAGATTGACGCCCGCGACACCAAGCTGGGCCCCGAGGAGATTACCCGCGACATTCCGAACGTGTCCGAGGATGTTCTCTCGGCTCTGGACGAGCGCGGCATCATCCACATCGGTGCTGAGGTTGAGGCTGGCGACATCCTCGTCGGTAAGGTCACCCCCAAGGGCGAGACCGAGCTGACCCCCGAGGAGCGCCTGCTGCGCGCAATCTTCGGCGAGAAGTCTCGCGAGGTTCGCGACACCTCCCTGAAGGTTCCTCACGGCGAGTCCGGTACCGTCATCGGTATCCGTATCTTCGACCGCGAGAACAACGATGAGGACGATCTGCCCCCGGGCGTGAACCAGCTGGTCCGCGTGTACGTGGCTCAGAAGCGTAAGATTACCGACGGCGACAAGCTTGCAGGCCGCCACGGTAACAAGGGTGTTATTTCCAAGATCCTGCCGATCGAGGATATGCCCTTCCTGGAAGACGGTACCCCCGTGGACGTCATCCTGAACCCGCTGGGCGTGCCCGGTCGTATGAACATTGGTCAGGTTCTGGAAGTCCACACCGGTTGGCTGGCTAAGCAGGGTTGGAAGATTGAGGGCGAGCCCGAGTGGCTTAAGCACATGCCGAACTTCCCGAAGGAATCCGGCCCGACCCGCCTCGCAACCCCGGTGTTCGACGGTGCCCACGAGGACGAACTGTTCGACCTTATGGACCACTCGAACCCGAACCGCGATGGTGACCGTCTGATCAACCGTTCCGGTAAGGCACGTCTGATTGACGGCCGTTCCGGTGAGCCGTTCCCGGACCCGATTTCGGTTGGTTACCAGTACATCCTGAAGCTGCACCACCTGGTGGATGACAAGATTCACGCTCGTTCCACCGGTCCGTACTCGATGATTACCCAGCAGCCTCTGGGTGGTAAAGCGCAGTTCGGTGGTCAGCGCTTCGGTGAGATGGAAGTGTGGGCGCTGGAAGCATACGGCGCTGCATACACCCTGCAGGAAATCCTGACCGTCAAGTCCGATGACGTGGCGGGCCGTGTGAAGGTTTACGAGGCTATCGTGAAGGGCGAGAACATCCCTGAGCCGGGTATCCCCGAATCCTTCAAGGTTCTTATCAAGGAAATGCAGTCTCTGTGCCTGAACGTCGAGGTGCTCTCCACCGACGGCAAGATTATTGAGATGAGCGACTCGGAGGAAGAAGGCTTCCGGGCAGCAGAAGATATGGGCGTGAGCCTGACCCACGACGAGCCTAGCTCCGTCGACGAGGCATAAGCACCGCCTCCTTCTAGGGTGGGGAGCCCCGCATGCGCTCGCGTGCGTTGTGGGGTTCCCGCCCGCTAACCCAAGTCTTCAGAAACTTACAGAAAGAGATTAGGACCGATATGTCCAACGAATCTTCGCTTGGTTTGATGCGAATTGGCCTCGCCACCGCCGACGACATCCGTCGTTGGTCTTTTGGTGAGGTTAAGAAGCCCGAGACCATCAACTACCGTACCCTGAAGCCCGAGAAGGACGGCCTCTTCGACGAGCGTATCTTCGGCCCCACCAAGGACTGGGAGTGCTACTGCGGTAAGTACAAGCGCGTGCGCTTCAAGGGCATTGTGTGTGAGCGCTGTGGTGTTGAGGTGACCCGCTCTAAGGTACGTCGTGAGCGTATGGGTCACATTGAGCTGGCTGCTCCTGTTACCCACATTTGGTACTTCAAGGGTGTTCCTTCCCGCCTGGGTTACCTGCTGGATCTGGCTCCGAAGGACCTGGAGAAGGTCATTTACTTCGCTGCGTACATGATCACTAAGGTTGACGAGGAGGCTCGTCACGAGGATCTGCCGATGCTGCAGGCTGCTCACGATCGTGAGAAGCAGGAGCTTGAGGCTGCTCTGAACGCTGACGTGAACGCTATCAGCCGTGAGGTTGAGGCGGAGCTGGCTCGTATTGAGGCTGAGGGCGGCAAGGCTGCTGAGAAGCGTAAGCTGCGCGATAACGCTGAGCGTCAGCTCGCGTCGGTGCGTAAGCGCTACGAGCGTGAGGCTGAGCACCTGGATCGTGTGTGGGATCGCTTCAAGAACCTGAAGGTCGCTGACCTTGAGGGTGATGAGGCTCTGTACCGTTCCATGATTGATAAGTACGGCCTGTACTTTGAGGGCGCTATGGGCGCAGAGGCTATTAAGAAGCGTCTGGAGTCCTTCGACCTGGAGGCTGAGGC
The DNA here is from genome assembly GCF_001813895.1 of Rothia sp. HMSC071C12. NCBI lineage: Bacteria > Bacillati > Actinomycetota > Actinomycetes > Micrococcales > Micrococcaceae > Rothia > Rothia sp. HMSC071C12. The sequence goes on along the minus strand of NZ_KV814374.1, from coordinate 121,100 downwards.
TGAGGCTCTCAAGGAGATTATTCAGACCGGTAAGGGGCAGAAGAAGACCCGCGCTCTGAAGCGTCTGAAGGTTGTTAACGCCTTCCTGACCACTAACAACTCTCCGCTGGGTATGGTCCTGGATGTTGTTCCGGTTATTCCGCCGGAACTGCGCCCGATGGTTCAGCTGGACGGTGGCCGTTTCGCGACCTCCGACCTGAACGACCTGTACCGTCGTGTGATTAACCGTAACAACCGTTTGAAGCGTCTGCTGGAGCTGGGTGCTCCCGAGATTATCGTGAACAACGAGAAGCGTATGCTGCAGGAAGCTGTGGACTCGCTGTTCGATAACGGTCGTCGCGGTCGCCCGGTGACCGGCCCCGGTAACCGCCCCCTGAAGTCTCTGTCTGACATGCTGAAGGGTAAGCAGGGCCGTTTCCGTCAGAACCTGCTCGGTAAGCGTGTTGACTACTCGGGTCGTTCCGTGATTGTGGTTGGTCCTCAGCTGCAGATGCACCAGTGTGGTCTGCCCAAGCAGATGGCGCTGGAGCTGTTCAAGCCCTTCGTCATGAAGCGTCTGGTGGAGCTGAGCCACGCTCAGAACATTAAGAGCGCTAAGCGTATGGTTGAGCGTTTCCGCCCGCAGGTTTGGGACGTTCTGGAAGAGGTTATTGCTGAGCACCCGGTTCTGCTGAACCGTGCACCTACCCTGCACCGCCTCGGTATTCAGGCGTTTGAGCCGAAACTGGTTGAGGGTAAGGCTATTCAGCTACACCCGCTGGTTTGCTCCGCGTTCAACGCTGACTTCGACGGTGACCAGATGGCAGTTCACCTGCCGCTGTCTCCCGAGGCTCAGGCTGAGGCTCGTATCCTCATGCTGTCCTCGAACAACATCCTGAAGCCGTCGGATGGCCGCCCTGTGGCTGTTCCTTCGCAGGATATGATCATTGGTCTGTACCACCTGACTACTCCTCGCGAGGGTCAGAAGAACGAGGGTCACGCATTCTCTTCGGTGTCTGAGGCTCTGATGGCGATGGATCGTCACGAGATTGAGCTGTACACCAAGGTGAAGATTCGCCTTGAAGGTGACCAGTTTGTTGCTCCTGAGGGCTGGGAAGCTCCTGAGGGTTACAAGGCTGGTGACCCCGTGCTGCTGGACTGCACCGTTGGTCAGGTTCTGTTCAACCAGGCTCTGCCGAAGGATTACCCCTGGTTCTCCGGTGTGGCAGATAAGAAGGGCCTGGGTAGCCTGATTAACGATCTGGCTGAGCGTTACCCGATGGATGTTGTGGCTCGTGCTCTGGACAACCTGAAGAACTCCGGTTTCTACTGGGCTTCTCGTTCAGGCGTGACCGTGGCTGTTTCCGATATTGCTACTCCCGCTGAGAAGCCGGCAATTATGGAGCGCTACGAGAAGCAGGCTGCTGCAATTCAGGATGACTTCGAGATCGGTACCATCGATGACGAAGAGCGTCGTCAGGAGCTGATTAAGGTTTGGACCGAGGCTACCGACGTGGTTGCAGAGGCTATGCGTGAGAACTTGAGCTCTCACGGTGGTCTGAACACCATTTACCGTATGGTGACCTCCGGTGCACGTGGTAACTGGATGCAGGTCCGTCAGATTGCGGGTATCCGTGGTCTGGTGTCGAACCCGAAGGGTGAGATTATGCCTCGCCCGATTAAGTCCTCGTACCGTGAGGGCCTGTCGGTTCTGGAGTACTTCATCGCGACCCACGGTGCACGTAAGGGTCTGGCTGATACCGCGCTGCGTACCGCTAACTCGGGTTACCTGACTCGTCGTCTGGTGGACGTTTCGCAGGACGTTATCGTTCGCGAGCACGACTGTGGCACTCGCCGCGGTCTGGTTCTGCCTCTGATTGATGAGGATGGCGGTCTGCACCAGGATGTTGAGACTTCGATTCACGGTCGTACCCTTGCGGTTGACGTGAAGGACGAGGCTGGCAACGTTCTGGCTGCTGCTGGTTCCGATGTCTCTGATGAGCTCATTGAGAAGCTCTTCAAGGCAGGCGTGAAGGATGTTCGCGTCCGTTCGGTTCTGACCTGTGAGTCCGCTATTGGTGTGTGTGCACTGTGCTACGGTCGTTCGATGGCTTCGAACGTGCTGGTGGACATTGGTGAGGCTGTTGGTATTATTGCGGCTCAGTCGATTGGTGAGCCCGGTACCCAGCTGACCATGCGTACCTTCCACACCGGTGGTGTGGCTTCGGCTGACGATATTACTCAGGGTCTGCCCCGTATTCAGGAGCTGTTCGAGGCTCGTACCCCCAAGGGTGTTGCCCCGATTTCTGAGGTGTCTGGTCGCGTGACCATTGAGGATACCGAGAAGTCCTACAAGATTGTGGTGACCCCGGACGATGGTTCCGAGCCCCAGTCCTACACTGTTCTGCGTCGTGCGGCTTCTAAGCTGCAGAACGGCGATCACGTTCAGGTTGGCGATCAGCTGGCTACCGGTTCTGTTGATCCGAAGGAGGTTCTGCGTATTCGTGGTCCTCGTGAGGCTCAGAAGCACCTGGTGAGCGAGGTTCAGGGCGTGTACAAGTCGCAGGGTGTGGAAATCCACGACAAGCACGTTGAGGTTATTGTTCGCCAGATGCTGCGTCGCGTGACCGTGATTGAGTCCGGTGATACCGATCTGCTGCCTGGTGAGCTGGTTGATAACATTGCTTTCCAGACTGCTAACCGTAAGGCACTGGTTGAGGGCAAGAAGCCCGCAGCTGGTCGTCCGGAAATGATGGGTATTACCAAGGCTTCGCTGGCTACCGAGTCCTGGCTGTCGGCGGCCTCCTTCCAGGAGACCACCCGCGTCCTGACTCAGGCTGCTATGGAGGCGAAGACTGACCCGCTGCTCGGCCTGAAGGAGAACGTGATCATCGGTAAGCTGGTTCCCGCCGGTACCGGTCTGGCACGTTACAACGATATTGAGGTTGAGCCCAGCGCCCAGGCTACTGCTGAGCGTATGCAGGCTCTGGACACTTTCGGTGGCTACCAGAGCGCGTTCCAGATGGATAACGAGGTGTACACTTACGGCAACGGCGGCTTTATGGCTGTTTCGCTGGATGAGTACGGTCGTGGTCTGGACTAAGGCTTCTGCCGTGAGGGGTAGGTTGGGGGTTTAGGCTCCCGGCCTGGTCCTTGATAAAGAACGCGGATACTCGAGTTTGTCTCGGGTATCCGCGTTTTTGTTTCATGAGGAGGTGGAGGTTTCTTTTAAGTGTGGCTTTAATATTCTTTACCCTTCAATGTGAGGTTGTAGATTTTATGCCTAGTGGGTGAATTTATTTATAAAAAAATCATTGGAGTGCATCATTTTTCATGATGAGAAAATTGCTTGACTGCGCAAGAAATTAGATGGCGGTCAAATATTCTAAATCTCCCTAGAAACCGCACTAGGACTGCAATATATAGAATATCCACTCGTTTTTCTTTGGGGTATATATGGAACAAATGTTCTTGATTTGAACAATGCTAATTCAACTGGAAAGCCTTTTGGCTAGGTTCTATTCTTGAAGGCATGCATATCACTCCAATCACTTCCGGACGGGTGACTACTAGTGGCACCCGACTGCCTTCCGGAGCATCTCAATCTCAGATGTCTGAACAGAATTCCTCTTTGTCTGCAGGGGAGCAAAAGCGCTCCTCTGTTTTTTCGCGTTTTAAGGTGCCTACCCATTCTCTTGCTCGCATTGGTGCAGCATGCCTTATTGCGGCTTCCGCAATTCTTCCCGCCGGTCAGGTTGCGACCGCGGCCCCTGCTTCTCAGAGCGCTAGTGCTACCCCCTACCTGGTAGGTGCGGGTGCGGCGGATATTACCGGTGAGCCCGGTGAAGTTGGCTTCATGGGCTATGGTGACTCTTCTCAGAAGGGTAGTGGTGTGCATACTCGCCAGTATGCTCGCGCTTTTATCGCGGTGGATCGCGCCTCCGGTAAGCGCAACCTCATTGTTGTCCTGGACTCTCTGACTGGCTGGCAGTCACTGCGTGATGAACTGGTCAAGCGTATCCGTGCAGAGTTTGGCTCCGCGTACGATGAGTCGAACATTATGATTACCGCGACTCACACCCACGCGACCCCCGGTGGTATTACGCACCAGAGCCTGTACAACATTACGACCCTGGGCTTCCATCAGGATACGTTCAACGCTCAGGTGAACGGTTCGCTGAAGGCAATCCGCGAGGCAACTAAGGATCTGGCTCCGGGTAACCTGACGATTTCGTCTTCGAAGCTGACCGGTGTTGGTGCTAACCGTTCCCGCGAGGCGTTTAACCTGGATTCTCCTCAGCTGCGTTCTAAGTTGCCCGGCGGTACCGATCCGACCAATATGACTCTGCGTCTGGAGCGTAACGGTAAGACTCGCGCGGTGCTGAACTGGTATGCGATTCACCCGACGTCATTGACCTCGAAGAATACTCTGATTTCGAGCGATAACAAGGGTTACGCGGAGTATCTGCTGGAGACTCAGGATCACGGCGTTGACCGCAATGTTCCCGGTAGCGGCGATGGTTTCGTTGCGGCGTTTGCGAATGCTAATGCCGGTGATGTTTCCCCGAATACCTGGTTGAAGCCTGGTCAGGGTCCCACTAATGACCAGTTCAAGAATGTGAAGATTCAGGGCGAGAAGCAGGCTAATGCTGTGCGTTCTCAGCTCAAGAGTGCGGGTACTCCGGTGGGTAAGGGTCTGGATTCGCGTATTTCGTACTTCAATTTCTCGGGCATGAACGTGGATGCCAAGTACACCGGTAGCGGCCATAATGAGCGCACCTGCCAGGGCTTCCTGGGTACTTCGTTTGGTGCCGGCTCCACTGAGGATGGCGGCGGTGGCTGGGATGCCTATAAGGAAGGCTCTGGTCGCCCCTCTATTCTGGGTACTTTGGTGTTCACTCCGAGCGCCGCGCAGGCGCGTTGCCAGCAGCCGAAGGGTATTCTCTTCTCTGCAAAAAATGGAACGATCATTCAGGAAAAGTATCCGGTGCAGATTATGCGCTTCGGTGACTACTACCTGCTGGGTATGCCCGGTGAGTTCACCGGCGCGGTGGGTGTGCAGTACCGCCAGGATGCTGCCAAGCTTTTTGGTGTTCCCGAATCGCATATTATTCTGCAGGGCTACACCAATGCCTACGACCACTACGTGACGACTCCTGAGGAGTATGACTCTCAGCAGTATGAAGGTGGTGCGACCCTCTTCGGTCGTTACACCTCCAGCGCGTTCCGCCAGACCATTAACATTGTCGGAACCTCGCTGAAGAACGGTACCCCTCTGAGTATTGGTGACCGTCCGAATGATCGTCGCCCGGTAGCGAGTCTGCAGGGTAAGGTCGTCTACGATACCCCCATGTTCGGTGTGCGTTACGGTCAGGTCACTCAGCAGCCTCAGGACGCTATTGCCGGCCGCGAAGAGGTGACTGCTCGTTTTGCTGGTGCTCACCCGAATAACAACATGCATCACGACGGTAGCTACTTCGTGATTGAGCGTCGTGTGGGTAATACCTGGAAGTACTACACCGCCGATAACAACCCGGATACCTTCTTTGAATGGAAGCGAATTGGTGTTTCGGCGTCTCAGGTGACGGTTCGCTGGAAGGTGCCGGCTAATACTCCTAAGGGGCAGTACCGCATCCGCTACTACGGCAATGCTAAGAAGAATTCGAAGACTATCACCCCGTTTGAGGGTCAGACTCGAGTCTTCCAGGTGGCGTAGTCTCTTCCAGATGGCGTAGTCCAGTAGCTGCTGTGGCGGACCTATAACTGAATACTCTCTTGCGGGAGGCGGGTGCGGATATGCGCTCGCCTCTCGTATCTGTTGAGGTCGCCAAGAATCGTCGAGAGGGTTCTTGACGGTCTTCTGCTTTAAATTGTGTCAAGGAGACAAGAGAAACAGAGATGGTGGAGGAGGTAGTGGGGGAGTGGTAAATCCCAAAGATGTAATTTAAGTGAGGCAAATCATTAGCTTTTACCCTTAGATGGGGGCTTAAAAGCAAAGAATCCCCGCTCTGGCGCTAGATTAAGCGGGATTTAACCTGTATAGTCTTATCCGAAGTACTTGAGCTCGGTGCACAAGGATCCACCCCCGGTGGGTTTACGCGGGATATTTCCCGAGGGCACGGGCATGATGAATCAATGGCAGTATGGATACCGTCCTTTGGCGTTGCTTTTTGCTGACGCCTAAATGCCATTTTTAAGCGTGCCCAAAAACTTTTTCACCTCTGATGGTGGGGAATTTTAGCCCTGAGAACTCGCCGAGATGTCGAGGAACCTATAGAAACCAACCGGATATGCATCCGAGCGTTTCTGATAACCGAGAGCACCCATCCAACGTGATGGAGGCCAGTAAGTTTATACGGGCTTCTCTAACGAGAAACCTGATCAAGCAACGGAGAAAACGTGCCTACTATTCAGCAGCTGGTCCGTAAGGGCCGGACTCCCAAGGTCGTTAAGACCAAGGCGCCCGCACTGAAGGGCAACCCCATGAAGCGTGGCGTGTGCACCCGTGTGTACACCACCACCCCGAAGAAGCCGAACTCGGCACTGCGTAAGGTCGCTCGTGTCAAGCTCAACGGCGGCGTCGAGGTTACCGCATACATCCCCGGTGAGGGTCACAACCTGCAGGAGCACTCGATCGTGCTCGTTCGCGGTGGTCGTGTGAAGGACCTCCCCGGTGTTCGCTACAAGATCGTTCGTGGCGCTCTGGATACCCAGGGTGTTAAGGGTCGCGGCCAGGCTCGCTCCCGCTACGGCGCTAAGAAGGAGAAGAAGTAATGCCTCGTAAGGGTCCCGCTCCCAAGCGTCCCCTCGTAAACGATCCTGTTTACGGTTCCGCTCTGGTCACCCAGCTGATCAACAAGGTTCTGCTGGACGGCAAGAAGTCCGTCGCAGAGCGCATCGTCTACGGTGCCCTCGAGGGCGTCGAGAAGAAGACCGGTTCTGACCCGGTCGCAACCCTGAAGAAGGCTATGGACAACATCAAGCCTTCTCTCGAGGTTCGCTCCCGCCGCGTCGGCGGTGCAACCTACCAGGTTCCGGTTGAGGTTCGCCCCGGCCGTTCCACCGCTCTGGCTCTCCGCTGGCTCGTTGGCTTCTCCAAGCAGCGCCGCGAGAAGACCATGACTGAGCGTCTGATGAACGAGATCCTGGATGCATCCAATGGTCTCGGTGCCGCTGTGAAGCGTCGCGAGGACACTCACAAGATGGCCGAGTCCAACAAGGCCTTCGCACACTACCGCTGGTAATTCTCCGTTTAGAGCCTGCCGAGTCGATTCGAGTCGGCAGGCTTTCGGAGTATCTCATTTAGGGAGAATAACGTGGCACTTGACGTGTTCACCGACCTTAACAAGGTCCGCAACATCGGTATTATGGCGCACATCGACGCCGGTAAGACCACCACCACTGAGCGCATTCTGTTCTACACCGGTATTAACCACAAGATTGGTGAGACTCACGACGGCGCTTCCACCATGGACTGGATGGCTCAGGAGCAGGAGCGAGGTATTACCATTACCTCCGCAGCAACCACCTGCTTCTGGAAGGACAACCAGATCAACATTATCGACACCCCCGGTCACGTCGACTTCACCGTTGAGGTTGAGCGCTCCCTGCGCGTCCTCGACGGCGCAGTTGCTGTGTTCGACGGCAAGGAAGGTGTTGAGCCCCAGTCTGAGACCGTTTGGCGCCAGGCTGACAAGTACGATGTCCCCCGTATCTGCTTCGTCAACAAGATGGACAAGATGGGTGCTGACTTCTACTTCACCGTTCAGACCATCATCGACCGCCTGGGCGCACGCCCGCTGGTTGTTCAGCTCCCCATCGGCGCTGAGAGCGACTTCCTCGGTGTTGTTGACCTGCTCGAAATGAAGGCATACGTCTGGCCCGGCGACGCCAAGGGTGACGTGACCATGGGCTCCTCTTACGAGGTTCAGGACATTCCTGCTGACCTGGTTGAGAAGGCTGAACAGTACCGCGCTGAGCTGGTTGAGGCTGTTGCTGAGGCTAGCGAAGAGCTCATGGAGAAGTACCTCGAAGAGGGCGAGCTGACCATCCCCGAGATTAAGGCTGGTATCCGTCAGCTGGTTATCTCCGGTGAGGCATTCCCCGTTCTCTGTGGTTCTGCATTCAAGAACCGCGGTGTTCAGCCCATGCTGGACGCTGTGATCGAGTACCTGCCCTCCCCGCTGGACGTTCCGGACGTTGTCGGCTCCAACCCCTCCAACGAGGAAGAGAAGCTGACCCGTAAGGCATCCGCTGAGGAGCCCTTCGCAGCACTGGCGTTCAAGGTTGCAGCTCACCCGTTCTATGGTCAGCTGACCTACACCCGTGTGTACTCCGGTACCGCAGCTCAGGGCCAGCAGGTTCTGAACTCCACCAAGGGTAAGAAGGAGCGCATCGGTAAGCTCTTCCAGATGCACTCCAACAAGGAGAACCCTGTTGAGGAGATCACCGCAGGTCACATTTACGCTGCAATCGGTCTGAAGGACACCACCACCGGTGACACCCTGTGCGACCCCGCACACCCGATTGTTCTCGAGTCGATGACCTTCCCCGATCCCGTGATCTTCGTGGCTATCGAGCCCAAGACCAAGGGTGACCAGGAGAAGATGTCCACCGCTATCCAGAAGCTCTCCGCTGAGGACCCCACCTTCACCGTTTCGCTGAACGAAGAAACCGGTCAGACCGAAATTGGTGGTATGGGTGAGCTGCACCTGGACATCATCGTTGACCGTATGAAGCGTGAGTTCAAGGTTGAGGCTAACGTTGGTAAGCCTCAGGTTGCTTACCGCGAGACCATCAAGAAGGCAGTCGAGAAGGTCGACTACACCCACAAGAAGCAGACCGGTGGTTCCGGTCAGTTCGCAAAGGTGCAGGTCTCCTTCGAGCCCCTGCCCCTGGATGGCGAAGAGCTGTACGAGTTCGAGGACAAGGTCACCGGTGGCCGCGTTCCTCGCGAGTACATCCCCTCGGTCGACGCTGGTATCCAGGACGCTATGAAGTTCGGTGTCCTCGCTGGCTACCCGATGGTGGGCGTGAAGGCAACCCTGATCGACGGTGCTTACCACGACGTCGACTCCTCCGAAATGGCGTTCAAGATCGCTGGTTCGATGGTCTTCAAGGAAGGCGCTAAGCGCGCTAACCCGGTCCTGCTCGAGCCGCTGATGGACGTTGAGGTTCGTACCCCCGAGGAGTACATGGGCGACGTTATCGGCGACCTGAACTCCCGCCGTGGCCAGGTTCGTTCCATGGAGGACGCATCCGGCGTTAAGATCATCAAGGCTATCGTGCCCCTGACCGAAATGTTCGGTTACATTGGCGACCTGCGTGGCAAGACCCAGGGTCGTGCAGTGTTCTCGATGGCATTCGACAGCTACGGCGAGGTTCCCAAGAACGTCGCTGACGAGATCATTCAGAAGAGCCGCGGCGAGTAATTTTCGCGTCTCACCCGTGGGCCACGGGCTAAAAACCTGTGGCCCACGCTAAAATTTTCAATTAAATCCATTATTGAGAGCATGAACAGTTTCATCTCTGCGGCGTAATCCGCTATTGTAGACGCTAGACCGTTTTATAACGGGATGCGCCGGAGCGAAGATCCGCGTGCATGTTTTCAATCGTTCTAGGAGGAACACTCTTGGCTAAGGCTAAGTTCGAGCGCTCCAAGCCTCACGTTAACGTCGGTACCATTGGTCACGTTGACCACGGTAAGACCACCCTGACCGCAGCAATCTCCAAGGTTCTGGCTGACAAGTACCCGGACCTGAACGAGAAGCGCGACTTCGGTATGATCGACTCCGCTCCCGAGGAGCGCCAGCGCGGTATTACCATTAACATTGCTCACATCGAGTACCAGACCGAGAAGCGCCACTACGCACACGTTGACGCTCCCGGCCACGCTGACTACGTCAAGAACATGATTACCGGTGCGGCTCAGATGGACGGCGCAATCCTCGTGGTTGCTGCTACCGACGGCCCCATGGCACAGACCCGCGAGCACGTTCTGCTCGCTCGCCAGGTTGGCGTCCCCACCCTGCTGGTTGCACTGAACAAGGCAGACATGGTTGACGACGAAGAGCTCCTCGACCTCGTCGAGATGGAGGTCCGTGACCTCCTCTCCTCGCAGGAGTTCGACGGCGACAACGCTCCCGTTGTTCGCGTTTCCGCACTGAAGGCTCTCGAAGGCGACCCCGAGTGGGTTGCTAAGGTCGAGGAGCTCATGGACGCAGTCGACACCTACATTCCGGACCCCGTGCGTGAGAAGGACAAGCCCTTCCTCATGCCCATCGAGGACGTCTTCACCATTACCGGTCGTGGCACCGTTGTTACCGGTCGTGCAGAGCGCGGTACCCTGAAGATCAACTCCGAGGTCGAGATTGTCGGTATCCGTCCGATCCAGAAGACCACCGTTACCGGTATCGAGATGTTCCACAAGCAGCTCGACGAAGCATGGGCAGGCGAGAACTGTGGTCTGCTGCTGCGTGGTCTGAAGCGTGACGATGTTGAGCGTGGTCAGGTTGTCGTGGAGCCGGGCTCCATCACCCCCCACACCGAGTTCGAGGCAAACGTCTACATCCTCTCCAAGGATGAGGGTGGCCGTCACAACCCCTTCTACTCCAACTACCGTCCTCAGTTCTACTTCCGTACCACTGACGTGACCGGCGTTATCACCCTCCCCGAGGGCACCGAGATGGTTATGCCCGGTGACAACACCGAGATGACCGTTACCCTGATCCAGCCCATCGCAATGGAAGAGGGCCTCGGCTTCGCTATCCGTGAGGGTGGCCGCACCGTTGGTTCGGGTCGCGTTACCAAGATCATCAAGTAATTGCCGTAAATTTACGACAATTCGCTAAAGATCTGCCGGAGAGGTAACTCTCCATCAGGTAGCGATACTCAAGGACCCCCGCATCTGCGGGGGTCCTTTTGTTATGCCCTTTTGCGGGTTGCTGAAGGCTCCGGCGAAGGAGAGAGCGGCATTATCTGCTGGGCTGTATAAAACCCGCTCTGAGCGTTATCAGTTCGTCTCAGCAGCCGCTCAAGGCTTCTGAAGGGGTATACGTGGCCGATAGCGGAGTTCATGGTGAATCTGTAGCGGCAGGGAACACCCTCCTCGGCGGCGGTATGACATGTCCGTACCTTCTAGCCGTAGATTCTGAACTCCTGGATATGGAAAGAAGCTGGACATGGAAAGAACCTGGGTAGGGGAACGATTGCCTACTCCGTTCAGAGATCTGCTGGCTCGAGACAGAATCTGGGTCATGCGGACCGGCTTGCGGCGGGGGAGCGACTACAGACCCTGTAGATGGAATATAGAATCTGCGGACAAAGAAAAACGGTTCCCAGCCCGAAGGCTGGGAACCGCAATTCGAATGACTGCCCCTCGGAAGGGACATAGGTAATCCTACTACAGAATGCCGTAGGAATAGAACCTATACGTGCTGATAGCTAGATGTTTTCCTCATGACGAGGCTCGTAGCCTTGCTGAGGAGCCGGGGGCTGCTGCATCTGGACATTGCTCTGAGGGTACATACCCGGCTGATTCTGAGACGGCGGGAAGTCCTCGAGCTGCTCAGAACCCTGGTGCGGAGCTACCACATCCTGCTTATTCTGTCGCGCCAGCAGACGCCAGATAACGCCGGCAATAAGCAAAATCGAGATGATTAGCAGGGTCAGCGGGTTCAGACCGTTGAGCAAAATTGCCAGGTCGAGGGTGACCAGAGCAGTTGCGATATAGGTCCAGACTCGGTCGAGCAGCAGAGCGCTCAGGAGAGTCAGGGCAATACCGAGTACCAACACCACGATATCCGGACCATCAGCGGGAACTGCCCACGTTACCAGGGTGAGGAACACCTGCAGACCCAAAGCCCAGTACAGAGGAGAATCCGATACCTGCGTATCTACAGGCCTCTTTGCGATGAAGTTCTTGAGAACCTTGGCTGCCACAACAGCCAGCAGAATCAGGAGAGCAACCTCAAGAATGACGCTCAGGGGGTTGGACTTCGAGTAATCAATGACCAGACGGGCGATGAAGAGGCTGAACGCCGTGGTGCAGACAATCGGCAGGTTCTTCGCCTTGGTGACAGATACGAAGGACAGAGCACCCAGACCCCAGAGAAGTGCGTTGAGCTCCACCTGCCTGGGCTCAAAAACCAACCCAACGAAGGTGTAGAATCCCAGCACCGCCAGAGCGGGAATCATCAGCAGCGTATTGACCGGTGCATAGATACCCTGGCTCAGGGGACGGCGAGACATGAAACGCGCGTAGGGGGCACCCAGCGGGCCGTGCATCGGCAAATCAACCATCGTATTACCGGCCGGAACAGCGATGCGAGGACGAACATTTGCCCTCACACCGAAGACCTCAACCGGGAGCGTGACCTTCAGAACGAACAGGATGATGACGGCAATCAGAGCGTAGTAGCCCAGAAGAGTCATCTCCATTGTGCTTTCCCTCGTGTTGAAGAGATTCCACAGAGCACCGATGCAGAAAGTCGTGATGCTGATGGAGGCACCAATCTGCATGCGGGAGACCCTGAAGATAAGGGCAAGCACCCATACAGAGATGAAGATAGCAGGAGTTGCTACCGCGAACAGAAGATTATCAAAATCGCCAATGAAACGGCCTGCGCTCAGGACAGAACCGAGCGTGAAGAAAATCGCCGCCGCGTATGCTTCGTAGTTTCGCTTGGAGTACGCGTAGAGTAGCACGCTGCACAGAGCCTGAACCGCCAGCAGCGCAAGTACGAGGAAGTCTACGAGCGATTCCTTCATATTGCCGGTGATCGCGAGCAGAATGACCGACCAGCAGATGGGGAACCGCGCAACGGTGAGTAGCTCCGAACGAATCGAAGAGCCAACCGGCATAAAGAAACCAAGCGCACCATAAACGACGGTCAGGAGCGCCGGCAATGCTACAGCAATGTACTCCTTCTGCAAGTCGTACAGCAGGTAGTGTCGCGAGCCAATCGTCGCGATAAGCAGAGTCGCGTAGAACGCGATACGGACAAACATGACAAGCGTGGAGCGGAAGGAACCAACATCCGAAAGTCGTAGCGCGCGGGCCAGAATAAGAGCGCTCAGGACGCTCAAGAAGAGGACGGCACCCGAGAAGAGAGGGAAACCAACCCAGAATCGGCCATGTGCTCCGCCATCAGCATGGTTAGCTACGTACCCCACGAAGAGAGCAAAAACGCCCAAGAAGAGGTACGTCGACATCTCTACAAGACGGTAGCTTGCGTTCTGCGCTGCAACGCCCTGAGAGAGGACAAAAGTCAGTAGCGCAATAGCGGCGCAGACCAACGCAAACATCAAAAGTGACTCAGAAGTCTGCATCTCAGGAATGAGAGCGAGGAAGAGCTGAATCATACCAATGGCATAACCGATGTTGCTCAGTACCGCTCCAGCAGTACGTGCCTCGGGAGCCTTAGCAGTGACCAGATAGATGACTACAGCCGCGGCAAAGAAGAGGTAGAACGTTCCCTGGTTGCCAGGGGAAGCATACATGCCAATGACCGGGATGAGCGCTACAAAACTCATGAGCACCAGAGGCTGAATTGCCTTGCGGTACAGCAAGAAACTGACAATGCAGAGGACACCAATAACCCAGGGCGCGGGGAAGACACCTTGATTACCCTCTGCATAGGGAAGGAAAGTGCTCCAGCGCGTTGCGTAGGTAACGCTATCAGCGACGTGAGCAGTGTAGAAGGCATCAAGGAGAGCAAAGAAGGAGAAGAATACGCCGACGCATGCGTCAATTGCCGGCAACCACTCTATCTTGCGAGCGGGTTGGTGAAGAGCTTCCTTCGCCCAGGGGATAGCCGGGGTGCTTTGCACCTGCTCGGACTGTTCAGCGGCAGCAGGAGCGGAACCAGCAATAGTCTTCTGCAGACGAGGAATAAATACGTAGGCAGAAATCAGGTTAACAACCAGAACAGAGACGAAGAAGATACTGGGGAACCACGGGCCGTGATCCGAGTCCATGATGAAGGAGAGAATGGATGCAATCGGGTAGATGCGTGCCTGGGCGTAGTAATCCGCCGTGCCGTTCAGCCAGGTGAACAGAATGGCGTGCACAGACATGACCGCAAAGGCAATACCTGCATCCGTGTAGCTCAGATCGTTGGTAAAGAAGAAAATGGCGACGGCAGTAGCCGGGACGAAAATACGGGAAGAATCAACAAGACCTTCGCGGATACCCTTCGGGGCAGCATTCGGGGCAAAGTGCAGAATCAAACCCAGAACAGTGGCAACGGCAGTCAGAGAAACGAAATACCAAACGAAAGGCAGAGCCGCCACCTTCGTAGCTGCCAACGAGTCCGAAACGATGAACGAAATCAGCAGGTACGCCATCACACGGTTACGCATGAGGGCGCAGGCTCCAACAATAGCTGCAGTGCCAACCAGAGACGTGAGGAGCCAGATGTAGCGTCCTTCAGTCCAAATCTTGAGGACATAGATAGCAACGCCGGTCAGAGGAATAAACGCAAGACCCGTTGCTGCAAAAGAGTAGGAGGCAATACGCAGGCGCTCTACGAAACGGTAGGTGAGCAGACCGGCTCCGTAGAAGACAATTGCTCCAAGCGCCATTGCGAGGACACGGAAGATAGCCGTTTCATCCTGAGAAGAAGTCACCGAGGTGACAAAAAGACCTGCAGCGCCGATGAGCAGGAGCGAGCCGATGTACAGAACAATATTGAGGAAGATATCCTCATTGACCCGGCGTCGCTGCGCAGGAGGCTGAGGATACGGACTCGATAGGGACGGGGGAACGTACAAGCCGAGACCTTGCGGCTGAGCATACTGAGGGCTCTGAGACGAAGAGTGAGAGCTAGAGGATGCCTGATGAGGTTGTGTCGGCTGAGACATGGTTTCTCCTTAGGCTGTAGTGATACTTCTACGATACGAGAGTCTTTAGGCCTAAAAGCTTTATTAAGAGCAATAAAGCGCATGGAACTTACTGAAAGTAGATTGAAAGCTCCCTGAGAGTTACATCGCGGGAGTATCCTCAGGTTGACAGCGACAGTTAAGTGTTCTTAAGCACTTAACTTGTGTTCGTATTGCATCAGGGCTCTAACTCTGAGAGAATTGACGACGTTGTCAAAGCGTCTACCTGCACTAAAGGTAGGCCCACGTATGACCCGGTCCGAAGGATGACGGGACGAGTTTGTCTAGAAAATAGGCGACACGCCCGAGTTCGGGGGTCGGTACTCAGGCGGGGTGAGGAACCCGGCAAAGCCGGATTCAGTCCGTTCTGAGTGGCGCACGTGATGAATATATCGCGTTCCTTAAGCGCTATAACAAAGGGGCAAAAGCTCCGATACAGGGAATACATCAAGAAAGAGAGTCCGACAGATGGCGGGACAGAAAATCCGCATCCGTCTGAAGTCCTATGACCACGAGGTCATCGATTCTTCGGCACGGAAAATCGTCGAAACGGTCAAGGGCGCAGGCGCAACTGTAGTTGGCCCCGTGCCGCTGCCGACCGAGAAGAACGTCTACTGTGTTATTCGTTCTCCCCACAAGTACAAGGACAGCCGCGAGCACTTCGAGATGCGTACGCACAAGCGTCTGATCGACGTTGTTGATCCGACCCCCAAGGCTGTTGATGCCCTCATGCGTCTCGACCTGCCGGCAGACGTAAACATCGAGATCAAGCTGTAGAGGATCGCATCTAATGACTAACAAATTCGAGCGCCAGGTGAAGGGCCTGCTGGGCACCAAGCTCGGCATGACCCAGGTCTGGGACGAGGACGGCAAGTTCGTGCCCGTCACCGTCGTCAAGGCTGATTCTAACGTTGTTACCCAGATCCGTAACCAGGAAACTGACGGCTACGAAGCTGTTCAGATCGGTTTCGGTGCAATCGACTCTCGCAAGGTTACCAAGCCCCTGGCTGGTCACTTCGAGAAGGCCGGTGTTACCCCCCGTCGCCACATCGTCGAGCTGCGTACCGCAGATGCTTCTGAGTATTCCCTCGGTCAGGAACTGACCGTTGAGCTCTTCGAAGCAGGCCAGAAGGTCGACGTCGTTGGTAAGACCAAGGGTAAGGGCTTCGCAGGTGTTATGAAGCGTCACGGCTTCAAGGGTGTTGGCGCGTCTCACGGTCAGCACAAGAACCACCGTAAGCCCGGTTCCATCGGTGGCGCATCCTACCCCGCACGCGTGTTCAAGGGTATGCGCATGGCTGGCCGTATGGGCGCAGCACGTCACACTACCTTGAACCTGACTATCCAGGGTGTGGACGCAGAGAACAATGTCCTGCTGATCAAGGGCGCAATCCCCGGTCCCAAGGGCGGCGTTGTTCTGGTTCGTACCGCTGTGAAGGGAGCCTAATACATCATGGCTGTTAAGACCCTTAAGGTAGACCTGCCCGCAGAGATTTTCGACGCGCAGGCATCCGTGCCCCTGCTGCACCAGGTTGTCGTTGCACAGCTCGCTGCTGCACGCCAGGGCACCCACAAGACCAAGAACCGCGGCGAGGTTTCCGGTGCAGGCCGTAAGCCCTTCAAGCAGAAGGGTACCGGTAACGCACGTCAGGGCTCCATCCGTGCACCGCACATGACCGGCGGTGGCGTTGTTCACGGTCCGACCCCGCGTAACTACGCACAGCGCACCCCCAAGAAGATGATCGCCGCTGCACTGCGCGGTGCTCTCTCTGATCGCGCTCGTCACGACCGCGTCCACGTTGTCGAGAACTTCATCTCCGGTGAAACCCCCTCGACCAAGGCTGCAAAGGCTGCATTCGCAGCTATCACCGAGCGCAAGAACATCCTTCTTGTGATTGCTCGTGCAGAGGACGTTGTGGCTCTGTCCGCACGTAACCTGGAGAACGTCCACGTTCTGTACGCAGATCAGCTCAACACCTACGATGTGCTGGTTTCTGACGACGTGGTCTTCACCAAGGCAGCATTCGACGCATTCGTTGCTGCAGCTCAGAAGAAGGAGGGCGCTAAGTAATGAGCGTTTCCACCAAGTCTGTATACGACGTGATTATCGCTCCCGTCGTTTCCGAGAAGAGCTACGGTCAGCTCGACGAAGGTAAGTACACCTTCGAGGTCGCTACCGATTCCAACAAGCTGGAAATCAAGCAGGCCATCGAGAAGATCTTTGACGTCAAGGTTGCTTCCGTCAACACCATCAACCGTCAGGGCAAGCGCAAGCGCACCCGTTTCGGTTGGGGCGCTCGCAAGAACACCAAGCGTGCGATTGTGACCCTCAAGGAAGGCACCATCGACATCTTCGGCGGTCCGCAGGCATAAGCCCCGCGGAGACCACTTTAACGAAGGAAGAAATATCTAAATGGGTATTCGTAAGTACAAGCCGACGACCCCGGGTCGCCGCGGTTCGAGCGTTGCTGATTTCTCCGAGATCACCCGCTCCACCCCGGAAAAGTCCCTGCTTCGTCCGCTTCACAAGACCGGCGGCCGTAACAACACCGGCCGCATCACCACCCGTCACAAGGGTGGCGGCCACAAGCGCCAGTACCGTCTGATCGACTTCCGTCGTCACGACAAGGACGGCGTTAACGCACGCGTTGCACACATCGAGTACGATCCCAACCGTACCGCTCGCATCGCGCTGCTGCACTACTTCGATGGTTCCAAGCGCTACATCATCGCTCCGAACAAGCTCGCTCAGGGCGACATCGTCGAGTCCGGCCCCGCAGCTGACATCAAGCCCGGTAACAACCTGCCCCTGCGCAACATCCCCGTTGGTACCGTGATTCACTGTGTCGAGCTCCGCCCCGGTGGCGGCGCAAAGCTGGCTCGTTCCGCAGGTGCTTCTGTACAGCTGGTTGCTAAGGAAGGTAAGTACGGTCAGCTCCGTCTGCCCTCCGGAGAAATCCGCAACGTGGATGTTCGCTGCCGCGCAACCGTTGGTGAAGTTGGCAACGCTGAGCAGTCCAACATCAACTGGGGTAAGGCAGGCCGTAACCGCTGGAAGGGCATCCGCCCGACCGTCCGTGGTGTGGTCATGAACCCGGTTGACCACCCGCACGGTGGTGGTGAAGGTAAGACCTCCGGTGGTCGTCACCCGGTTAACCCCAACGGTAAGCCCGAGGGTCGTACCCGCCGTCCCAACAAGGAAAGCGACAAGCTCATCGTTCGTCGCCGTCGTACTGGCAAGAAGCGCTAAGGAGCCTGAAACATGCCTCGTAGTTTGAAGAAGGGCCCTTTCGTTGATCAGCACCTCTACCTGAAGGTTGCAGCTCAGAACGAGAAGGGCACCAAGAACGTAATCAAGACTTGGTCGCGTCGCTCGATGATTATCCCCGACATGCTCGGTCACACCATCGCAGTGTACGACGGTCGCAAGCACGTGCCGGTGTTCATCACCGAGTCGATGGTTGGTCACAAGCTCGGTGAGTTTGCTCCGACCCGCACTTTCCGCAGCCACGTGAAGGACGACCGTAAGGGCAAGCGTCGCTAATCGGTTCACACCGATAAGCTAACGTTTCCCTTTCGGCAATAGACGAAAGAGAGATAGGCAATGGAAGCCAAGGCATCAGCGCGTTTCGTTCGCGTTACGCCTATGAAGGCCCGCCGTGTCGTCAACCTGATCCGTGGTAAGCAGGCGGAAGAGGCTCTGGCGATTCTGAAGTTCGCCCCCCAGGCAGCTTCGGAGCCGGTATACAAGATCGTTGCTTCGGCAGTAGCTAACGCTCGTCAGAAGGCAACCCAGCAGGGTCTGCCCTTCCGCGAGGAAGAGCTGTTCATCAGCGAAGCATTCGTGAACGAGGGCCCGACCATGAAGCGCATTCAGCCCCGCGCTCAGGGTCGCGCATACCGAATCAACAAGCGCACCAGCCACATCACCGTGGTAGTTGCTACCCCGGAGAAGGAGGAGGACCGCTAAATGGGTCAGAAAATTCACCCGAACGGTTTCCGACTGGGCATCACCACTGACCACGTCTCCAAGTGGTTCGCTGATTCCAACAAGCCCGGCGAGCGTTACGCTGACTTCGTCCGCGAGGACGTAAAGATCCGCGAGCTGCTGGCAAAGAACCTGGATCGCGCAGGCGTTGCAAAGGTCGAGATCGAGCGTACCCGTGACCGCGTGCGTGTGGACATCCACACCGCTCGTCCCGGTATCGTGATTGGCCGCCGTGGCGCAGAAGCAGACCGCATCCGCGGCGAGCTCGAGAAGCTCACCAACAAGCAGATTCAGCTGAACATCCTCGAGGTTGCTAACCCCGACCTCTCCGCTCAGCTGGTTGCACAGAGCATCGCAGAGCAGCTCGCATCGCGTGTTGCATTCCGCCGTGCAATGAAGAAGGCAATCCAGTCCGCACAGCGTGCAGGCGCAAAGGGTATCCGTATCCAGTGCTCCGGCCGTCTGGGTGGCGCTGAAATGTCCCGTTCCGAGTTCTACCGCGAAGGCCGTGTGCCCCTGCACACCCTGCGTGCGAACATCGACTACGGCTTCTTCGAGGCTAAGACCACCTTCGGTCGCATCGGCGTGAAGGTCTGGATCTACAAGGGCGACCTGACCGACAAGGAGCTGGCAGCTCAGCAGGCAGCAAACAACCGCCGTGGCAACCGCCGCGATGGTGACCGCCGCCGCCAGGGCAACCGTGGTCCTCGTCGCGAGCGCCGCAACGAGAACGCTTCGGCAAAGGTCGAGGCCAAGACTGCAGAGAACGGTGAGGCATAAATGCTTATTCCCCGTCGAGTAAAGTACCGCAAGCAGCACCACCCCAAGCGTAGTGGTCTCGCAAAGGGCGGCACCGAGGTTAGCTTCGGTGAGTGGGGCATTCAGGCCCTGTCGCCCGCATACGTGACCAACCGCCAGATTGAGGCTGCACGTATCGCAATGACCCGTCACATCAAGCGTGGCGGTAAGGTCTGGATCAACATTTATCCCGACCGTCCGCTGACCAAGAAGCCCGCTGAAACCCGTATGGGTTCCGGTAAGGGTTCGCCCGAGTGGTGGGTCGCAAATGTCAAGCCGGGTCGAGTCATGTTTGAACTCTCCGGTGTGTCCGAAGAAGTGGCTCGCGAGGCAATGCGCCTGGCAATCCACAAGCTCCCGATGAAGGCACGTGTTGTGCGTCGCCGCGAAGGTGGTGAATAAGCGAGATGGCAGTAGGATCCAAGGACCTGAGCATCGATAAGCTCGCAGAGCTCTCCAACGAAGAGCTGGCTGCAAAGCTGAGCGAAGCGAAGAAGGAACTCTTCAACATCCGCTTCCAGGAAGTCACCGGTCAGGCTAGCGCAGGTCGTCGCCGCACTATCAAGCGCGACATCGCACGTATCTACACCGTGCTGCGTGAGCGCGAGCTCGGTATTCGTCCCGCAACTGAAGGTGAGTCCAAGTGAGTGAAGTAAAGAACGAAGAGCGCGGCTACCGCAAGACCCGCCGCGGCTACGTTGTCTCCGACAAGATGGACAAGACCGTTGTCGTCGAGGTCGAGGACCACGTGAAGCACGCACTGTACGGCAAGGTCGTTCGCCGTAGCTCCAAGATCAAGGCACACGATGAGCAGAACGCTGCTGGCATCGGTGACCTCGTTCTGATTGCAGAGACCCGTCCGCTGTCCGCTTCCAAGCGCTGGCGTATCGTGGAGATCATCGAGAAGGCTAAGTAAGCTCTCTTCATGACTCTCTGCTAGAGCAGTAAAAGAGCCCCTCTCCTACTTCGGTAGGAGAGGGGCTCTTTGCTTTTAACCTTTGTACGGGAAAAACCGGGGCGGGCGCCCTATGGCACGGGCTAATAACAGGCGCTAAGACAACATTTGTCATAAATGTCTTGATATGTCATACGAGAAAGCAATATTTTTCTCTCGCGTTGATGGCGCAATCCATGAGT
Source organism: Rothia sp. HMSC071C12 (assembly GCF_001813895.1). NCBI lineage: Bacteria > Bacillati > Actinomycetota > Actinomycetes > Micrococcales > Micrococcaceae > Rothia > Rothia sp. HMSC071C12. The sequence goes on along the minus strand of NZ_KV814374.1, from coordinate 100,318 downwards.
AGACGCTGCTAGAGAAGAAAACGCATGTGGAGGCGGAATTAGGGCGAAAAAATGAAAAGTAATACGTGAGTAAGGCGCCTGGGGTCTGCGGAATCCGATGAGCAACACTTGAAAACAACCTGATTAGGGACTTATTATCAACTTTATAGTTGCTTAGCATAACCTTTCCTAATAATTAGTCGGGTGGCTTTGCACCTTCCGGAGGTTGCACGACCTTTGGAGAAGTACCACTACACATCATTGAGGATTATCATGACTTCTTCACCCAAGCCCTCACGTAAGCTGCTCGCCATTGCTGGCGCACTTTCCGTTGTTGCAGGCTCTTTCGCTGCCGTTCCCGCTACCTTTGCGGCAAACGTCTCCGCATCCGTTCCCGGCGGGAACTCCCAGAACTCCACTGAGGAATGCCGCCACATTGCAGTGAGCGCTACCCAGTACCAGGGCCTGCCCGGCCAGTACCAGCTGGCATACTCGGCAGCAACCTCCTCCCTCTACACTTCCTTCTCCTCCGGCCGCCCGCCGATTCTGACCGGTGGCGTCGGCACCTGGAACGTTGCATCCACCCCGAGCCTTGCTACTGTCTACCAGTTCCCGACCACGGACTTTATTGCACGTGGCGCTACCGCACCGACCGGTAAGCAGATTGAATCTCCCTACGGTATTGCCTACGACGAAGCAACCGGATACGTATGGGTGACCCAGACCCGCGTCAACAAGGTATCTGTCTTCGATCCCGCGACCAACAAGATTATCTGGAGCAGTGCAGAAGGCGACGTCAACCACCCTCGTGAGGTACGCATCGACCCCTCCAGCGGCAAGGTCTTTGTATCTGGCTCCGGCGGCATTAGTGTCTTCGACACCACTCGGCACGCCCTGGTCAAGAAGATTGAATTCACCGACGCCAAGGGCGAATCTGACATCGCAATGAACATGCACGTAGACTCCGCTGATGGCAAGCTCTACGTACCCTCCTTGAGTGCCGGCACCGTGAAGGTGATTGACACCAAGAGCTACGAGGTTGAGAAGACCATTCAGCTGCACAAGGAAAATGCTGAAGCTACTCTGAACCCCTCGGACGTCACTATCGACAAGTCCCTGAAGGAAATCTACGTCAGCACCCAGGGTGACCGTAAGGGCACTAACTCCGGTATCACCGTCTACGACCTGGAAACTGGTGCCTACAAGAAGACCATTCCTTTCGGCAACCAGGCCCTCGCTCTCGCCTCCGACGAAGCCCGTGACCTGCTGTACGTGACCGATTACGGTACCGGCAACGTCGGTGTTGTTGATGCACGAACCGGCACCGTTGTTTCTCAGGTGTCTACCGGTGCGACCAGCGGCGCAAATGATGTTCTGGTCACCGCAGACGGCAGTGCATACGCTGTAGCACGCAGCATTGAAGGCGCTTCCGCTATCGAAACCGATTACACCATCGATAAGACCACCGGCGAATACCGCACCTCTAGCACCGAGCCCAAGGGCAAGGACAACGCAGACTCCCCGATTACTCCCGGCGTCATGGTGAAGATCAACACCACCGTTGAAACCACCGCGAAGCCTGCTGCACAGGCTTCTTCTGAAGAACTGGTGAAGACCTACGCCGACGGCGCTAAGCTCTACGCCGTGAAGGACTGGACCACCGGTGAAACCCTGAAGCTGCGTGGCGAAGGTTTCAAGACTCAGGACGGTTCAAAGGGCTCCGTACTCGCAGTCAAGCTGAACAAGGGCCGCATCTCCGCGAAGGAAGAGCCGAAGCTCAACGGTGCTGAGGGCAACAGCGCCGGCGTCTGGGCGTACATCCAGGCAGATGAGAATGGTAACTTCACCGCTGAGCTGCCGTACCCGACCACTGAAAACTCCAACCTGAAGGAAAACCTGAAGAGCGGCGATAAGGTATCTGTCTTCCTGCTCTCCGGCTCCATGGTTGAAGGCGATACCGCACGTGGTGGTGAAGCGCTCTCCGCAACTGTTGCAGAGAAGAAGGCAGACACCGCTGCGACCTGCGCACCGGCAGAAACTACCCAGGTCGCTGCTGCTCCCTCTGGCGTGACTACCACTTACCCCGCCGGTACTAAGCTGAGCCTGCCTGGTGGCAACGAGCCCACTCCGGCTCCGAGTGAGTCTGCTAAGCCTGAGCCGACTACTCCGGCTCCGAGCGAGTCTGCTAAGCCCGAGCCGAGCACCCCGGCACCCTCCGAAAGCGCAAATTCCAATGAGGTTGTGCACGAGTACAAGGACGGCGCTAAGGTCTACTTCCCCAAGACTTGGGACGGCCAGAAGCTGACCTTCCGCGGTGAAGGCTTCAAGACTCTGGACGGTAAGGGCTCCGTTATCGCGGTCAAGCTGAACAAGGGCGCTATTTCCGCGAAGGAAGAGCCCAAGCTCGAAGGCGTTGAAGGCAATAGCGCAGGCATCTGGGCATACATCAAGGCGGACGAAAACGGTAACTTCACCGCAACCATCGACCGCCCCACCGTGGCAAACTCTAACCTGACTGAAGAACTGAAGACCGGCGATAGCGTTGCTATCTACCTGCTCTCCGGTTCCCTGACCGAGAACGATAACGTGCGCGGTGGTGTGGCTGCAGAATACACCTTCAGCGTTGAAAACCAGGCACCTGCGCCGAAGGTTTCGGAACCGAAGGCATCCGAGTCGGCTAACGCACCTGTAACTAACCCCTCTGAGGCGCCTTCCGCACCGGCAGACTCCAAGGAACAGGTAAAGGAAAACGCTAAGGATCAGTCCAAGGCTCCCGCGGATTCTTTGAAGTCTGATGCTCAGAAGAAGGACAGCACTGCACCGAAGACCTCCGGCTCTTCGTCGCAGAACGTCACCTCTTCCAACAACGGCTCCACCGCTTCGAGCTCCTCGAAGTCTTCGCTGGCTAACACCGGTGCTTCGGGCGTCGTCGTTGCTGCAGGAATCGGCGTTCTTGCCCTGGTCGTTGGCGCAACCGTGCTGGTAGCACGTCGCCGCAAGGCATAGCCCGTACCCCACGGCAGCCCACGATACTACCGCTTGGCGGTAGCGAAAGAGGTAGAGCGGGATCTGCTAGATATTCAAGAACCCGCTTGACTCTCTGAAACTGCCGATAGGCGCTGAAAGGGGCGGTACCCATCGAACCGATGGGTACCGCCCCTATCGTTTTGCCTATACGTCTGTATTCGAGCGGAAGGCCTAGACCAGGATCAGAAGTAGTAGCGGGGGAGAGCGGAAGAGAAGCGGAGGAAGGGTGAAGCGCACCCTCTGCGCTCGCCCGCCCTTATTTGACGAGTTAACAGCCTGAAGAATGAAGTGCGGGATTCTAACGCCTCAAATACGAAGAAAACCCGCACCGAAGTGCGGGTTTAGTGTCAAAGCGAGGTTCGGTCCCTAGACAAACGGATTAGCGAGGAAAAAGGGACCCAAGAAATCTGTCCGATAAGGACCGAACCTCTTGTTTGACGCATGCGTCTCTTCTATTATGGTACATCTCGCTGATTTTCGCACCTTGAATCGCGATTTTTGCTAAAAAACTTGATTTTTGAAAAAACAACCCTTAATTTCTAAATTTTTAAGCAGATTTTTTCAGAACGCTGTTTTGAGGGGGTCAGAGGTGAAGAAATATTACAAAATCTATGGCTCTGGTCGACTCGATATAAGTCTTTTAGTTCTAGAAGATGCCGATAGTTCTAGATATATGTCTTTTATGCTAATTATGTTTAGATTGTAAAGCTTTCATGGGGTAAATTTGCCCCGCTCAGAGCCGGAGGGGAGAACAGCTCCGGATGCCAATATAGGACCTCTTGAGGATGAATTTCGTAGTGCATGGACTGCACTAGAAAAGCCTCAAAATGGTGGGCAAAGCGTAAGATATACAGCAGAAAGCTCCGGATGCTAAGCCCGCAAAATATAAGGTGAGCTAGCCTCCAAACTACACAACTCTGGAGATACTTATGGTTCCCCCTGTCGCAGGAGAAGAGCAGAAGAACGTGCCGGATGCTAAGCGTTTTTCCGTGGATCGTTCCGCGGGACTTGCTGGCCAGTATCAAGTGGCATACAACCCTGAAGAGAACGTTCTTTTTGTAAGTGGAAGCTATAACCACACAAAGACCCACGGCACTCTCTGCGCCACAATTGCTCGCATAAACGCGGATACCCTGCAGATTGAGCAGACGGCTACTCTGCCCGTTATCCCGGAAAATAACCCCGAACTAGCAAACCTCTTCCAGGTTCAAGCTGCCTATGGGTTAGCCGCAGACAATGAACGGGGGCTTCTCTGGACCGGAGGAACCCACACAAACTCGGTTACCGCATACTCCCAAAAGGACCTATCGCGCGTATGGGATTCTCTCGTTCTAGAAGTAGAGATGCTGACTCCGCGTGAGCTATACGTCGCACCCAACGGTGCCGTACTCGTTACCGGAATGGGCGGCTACCAGGTGATTTCTGCACCCACCGCAGAGGGGGAACGTAGGGTTAGCCCCCTTCAAGGGGAAGGCCCTGCCATGCTACTAGGACCCGTAGCGGACGAAAGCCGTAGCCTCCTGTACATCCCGAATATTATGCGAGATGAAATCTGGGTTGTGGATATGAATACCTGGGAGCTTGCACGCAAGCTGCCCGTAATTGGCGGGGAAGACGCCAATACTCCAGTCGGTGTTCACGGTGTGGAGATTGTTTCGACGCGCGGTGAACTATATGTCTCTGCGCAAGGGCGCGAGGGTAAGAATGGCGGTCTGTATGTTCTGAGCTTTGAGGGTGAGCACCTCGCTTATCTTCCGTTCGGAAAGATGCCCACCGATATCTTGCTCGATGCAGAACGTCACCTGCTCTATGTTGCTGATTTCGGTGGCAAGGGGGAGGCGGCAGTTGCTGGTGGCGGAACTATTACCGTCATTAATACGCTCAATCGAGCCATTATTGACACCGTGCAGGTGGCTCCCACCCGCATTAACCACCAGGTCCTGTTGAAGGACGGGAGTGTCATTGCTGTCGATAAAGCAGGAGACTACCCCGCAGCTGAGGTTCCCTACGTGCTGGATGCAAACTCTGGCGAATACTACGAGGCTGCAGAAGAGACTCGACCGGGAGAACCTCCTCGCCCTATCGTTCGTGACGGTATCGCGAAAGTATATATGCCCTAGCTGATGAGTGAAGAGCGGCTGAGCCGCCTATGTCGTGTCTGCTGTGCTCTCGCGTCGTATGCATGTTTGTGTAAGGAGCGGAACCGCGGTGATCTCCCGCCAGCCCCGCGGCAAGTCTGTCGTGGAGGGACATTAAAGCGTAGTAAAATATTAATATCTATCTTCTTTGTTTGACACATTGTTTGATAGATTTCTCGAGGCCCCTTCAGTTTCTTATGCGTCAGGAACTACACGAAGGGGCCTCCTGCTTTAAGTGTCAAATAAGGGGCCTTCTCAATCGATGGTGATGTGGGGTATGGGGTTTTTGCTCTCTAAGCCCGGCTATCCCCAGAGATAGGGTGGAGGAGACTGAAATCATAGTCGGCAAACTCTTGCGCTACATACCTGCTTCCTGTACAGTGTTAAGACTGTGTGGCTGTATCCAAATAGCCGCACAACCACGGGCTTCTCGTGCCAGTGCATAATGCCGCTATTTACGGGTGGGATACGCCCGCTTCACGCGGGTCCAAATGCTTCTGGCATGGGTTTGCCCCAGGCGTTTCCGCTAACCCCTTCCATAGAGTTGGGGCCCGGGGCGTCAACCAATCCCGTAAAAATGTTCCGCAAGGCTGGCTCGCGCCTAAAGCGAGTCGGAACCGGCGAGACGACAGGAGAAATATGATTCAGCAGGAGTCGCGACTGAAGGTCGCCGACAACACTGGTGCGAAGGAAATCCTGACCATCCGTGTTCTCGGTGGTTCCTCGCGTCGCTACGCAGGCATCGGCGACATCATTGTCGCAACCGTCAAGGATGCAATCCCCGGCGGTACCGTAAAGAAGGGTGACGTTGTTAAGGCAGTCGTCGTCCGCACCAAGAAGGAAACCCGTCGTCCCGACGGCTCCTACATCAAGTTCGACGAGAACTCCGCAGTGATCCTGAAGAACACTGATGGTGATCCCCGTGGTACCCGTATCTTCGGCCCCGTGGGTCGTGAGCTTCGCGACAAGAAGTTCATGAAGATCGTTTCGCTGGCTCCGGAGGTGCTCTAATTCATGGCTAAGATCAAGTCCGGCGACCTGGTTCAGGTTATTTCCGGTGCAGATAAGGGCAAGCAGGGCAAGGTTCTGAAGGTTCTCCCCAAGGAAAACCGTGTGATTGTTGAGGGCGTCAAGGTCGTCACCAAGCACACCAAGGCTAACCCCCTGACCGGCGCAGCAGGCGGCATTCAGAAGGTTGAGGCACCGATCCACGTTTCTAACGTTGCGATTGTTGACCCCGAGACCAAGAAGCCGACCCGTGTTGGTTTCCGCCTCGAGACTGTAGAGCGTGACGGCAAGGAGCGCACCGTTCGCGTGCGCGTTGCTAAGCGTTCGGGTAAGGACATCTAATGACCGAAACCAAGATCACCCCCCGCTTCAAGACCAAGTACGCTGAGGTCGTCGTTCCCGCTCTGCAGGAAGAGTTCAAGTACGAGAACGTCATGCAGACCCCGAAGATCGTTAAGGTCGTCGTAAACATGGGTGTTGGCGAGGCAGCTCGCGACGCAAAGCTCATGGACGGCGCAATCCGCGATCTCACCGCAATCACCGGTCAGAAGCCGATTGTTACCCGCGCTAAGAAGTCCATCGCACAGTTCAAGCTGCGCGAAGGTATGCCCATCGGCGCACACGTCACCCTGCGTGGCGACCGCATGTGGGAATTCCTGGACCGCCTCGTCACCCTGGCGCTGCCCCGAATCCGCGACTTCCGCGGCCTCTCGGACCGCCAGTTCGACGGTAATGGTAACTACACCTTCGGTCTGACCGAGCAGTCCATGTTCCACGAAATCGATCAGGACTCGATCGACCGCGTGCGTGGTATGGACATCACCGTGGTGACCTCCGCGAAGACCGACGAAGAAGGCCGTGCAATCCTGAAGGCACTGGGCTTCCCGTTCAAGACCAACTAACGACTACGTTGTAGGTCCAGACCCCGTTACCGCGGGGTAGGGAAACCACAACGAGGAAGGGCTAAAGCCCACAATGACTATGACTGATCCGGTCGCAGATATGCTGACCCGTTTGCGTAACGCAAACTCCGCATACCACGACACCGTATCCATGCCCTACTCCAAGCTGAAGGCTCGCATTGCTGAGATCCTGAAGGCTGAGGGCTACATCGCCGACGTGAAGGTTGAGGATGCAAAGGTCGGCAAGACCCTGACCCTCGTCCTCAAGTACGGTCCGTCCCGCGAGCGTTCCATCGCTGGCGTGCGTCGTATTTCCAAGCCGGGCCTGCGTACCTACGCAAAGTCCACCAACCTGCCCCAGGTTCTGGGTGGCCTCGGCATCGCAATCCTGTCCACCTCTTCGGGTCTGCTCACTGACAAGCAGGCTGCGAAGAAGGGCGTGGGCGGCGAAGTCATCGCTTACATCTGGTAGTCGGTTAGAAGAGAAAGGAAGAGAATAATGTCACGTATTGGACGTCTCCCCATCTCGGTTCCCGCCGGCGTTGAGGTTAAGGTCGATGGCAACCTGGTTACCGTTAAGGGCCCGAAGGGCGAGCTCTCCCACAAGGTAGCTTCCCCCATCACCGTGGCTCTGAACGAAAACGAGATCGTTGTATCTCGTCCGAACGACGAGCGCCTGTCTCGATCGCTGCACGGTCTGACTCGTACCCTGATTCAGAACCTGATTATCGGCGTTACCTCCGGCTACGAAAAGAAGCTGGAAATCGTTGGTACCGGTTACCGTGTGACCCCGAAGGGTAACGACCTGGAGTTCGCTCTGGGCTACTCCCACCCGATCAACATCACCGCTCCCGAGGGTATTACCTTCGCAGTGGAGGGTGCTAACAAGCTGACCGTGTCGGGTATCGACAAGCAGCTCGTTGGTCAGGTTGCAGCAAACATTCGTGGTCTGCGTAAGCCCGATCCCTACAAGGGTAAGGGTGTTCGCTACGCAGGTGAGCACATCCGCCGCAAGGTCGGAAAGGCTGGTAAGTAAACATGGCTATCAAGTCGAAGGCAGCGCAGCGTGCACGTCGTCACGCTCGCATCCGCAAGTACGTTTCGGGTACCGCTGCGCGTCCGCGCCTGTGCGTCACCCGTTCGACCCGTCACATGTTCGTTCAGGTTATCGACGATGTCAAGGGCGTAACCCTGGCATCCGCTTCCACCATGGAAGCAGAGCTGCGTGCAGCTGACCTGGACAAGACCGCTAAGGCAAAGCGCGTTGGTGAGCTCGTTGCAGAGCGCGCCAAGGCAGCTGGTGTTGAGGCAGTCGTGTTCGACCGCGGTGGTAACAAGTACCACGGCCGTGTTGCAGCCGTTGCTGACGGTGCACGCGAGGGAGGTCTTGCACTCTAATGAGCGAGCAGAACGTAAAGGAAACTCAGGTGAGCGAAGCAGTAGTAGCTGAAACCGCTGAGACCTCCAACCAGCGCGAGGAGCGCCGCAACAACCGCGGCGAGCGTCGTGGCCGTGGTGAGCGCCGTAACAACCGCGCTCGCGAGGAGGAGAAGGACAAGTACATCGAGCGCGTTGTGACCATCAACCGCGTTTCCAAGGTCGTCAAGGGTGGTCGTCGCTTCAGCTTCACCGCACTGGTCGTCGTTGGTGACGGTAACGGCCTGGTCGGCGTTGGCTACGGTAAGGCTAAGGAAGTTCCCGCAGCAATCTCCAAGGGTGTTGAGGAAGCAAAGAAGAACTTCTTCCGCGTTCCCCGCATCGAAGGCCGCACCATCCCGCACCGCGTGCAGGGTGAAGCAGCTGCAGGCGTTGTGATGCTCCGTCCGGCAACCGCTGGTACCGGTGTTATCGCAGGTGGCCCCGTGCGTGCAGTACTCGAGTGCGCAGGCATTCACGATGTGCTGTCCAAGTCGCTCGGTTCCTCGAACCAGATCAACATCGTTCACGCAACTGTTGCAGCACTCAAGGAGCTCGAGGAGCCCCTGGCAGTGGCAGCCCGCCGTGGCCTGCCCACCGATGAGGTTATCCCCAGCTACCTGCGCAACACCAAGTCTGAAAAGGCAGGTGCGTAGTAATGGCCAAGCGTATTCAGCCCAGCGACGCAAAGCTGGAAATCACCCAGGTCAAGTCCTATGTTGGTCAGAAGCAGAACATGCGCGACACCCTGCGTTCCCTGGGCCTCAAGCGCCCCGGCAACAAGGTAGTCCGCACTGCTGACCCCGTCACCGTTGGCATGGTTAACACCGTTGCTCACCTGGTGAAGGTTGAGGAGGTCAAGTAAAGATGGCAGAAGCTATCAAGATTCACGATCTGCGCCCGGCACCGGGTGCCCACAAGGCAAAGACCCGCGTTGGCCGCGGTGAAGGCTCCAAGGGTAAGACCGCAGGTCGCGGTACCAAGGGTACCAAGGCACGTTACCAGGTTCGTGCAGGCTTCGAAGGCGGCCAGCTGCCGCTGCACATGCGCCTGCCGAAGCTGCGCGGCTTCAAGAACCCCTTCCGCACCGAGTACCAGGTTGTTAACCTGGACCGCATCCAGGAACTGTTCCCCAACGGTGGCGACGTCACCGTCGAGGCACTGGTCGCTAAGGGTGCCGTTCGTAAGAACGAGCTCGTGAAGGTTCTGGGCAACGGCGAAATCTCCGTCAAGGTGAACGTTGTTGTCGACAAGGCATCGGCTTCCGCTATCGAGAAGATCGAGGCCGCTGGCGGTTCTGTAACCGTTAAGTAGTCTTCAAGACGAGAAAGCCCCCGTCCGTACACTGTACGGCGGGGGCTTTCTGCCGCTCGAAAAGACTCACAACAGGTGTATATTCCTGTATTTGCATATTTGAACGCTTGGTGCACGCCACATTTAGTGTCCAAAAATCACGCTAAGAGAATATAAAAGCTACATAATCTGCTAGGGAGTTATCGTTACCTGCTCCAAACACGATAGACTGGAAGATGTGTTTACTGCGCTCTAAAACTCCTTCAGAGAAACGGGCGCCCCATAGACTTACAGGAGGACATGTGCTGAGCGCATTCGGGCGAGTCTTTAAGACCGCCGATTTGCGGCGTAAGCTGCTGTTTACCCTGGCAATGATTGTGCTGTACCGCGTGGGCACTTTCATCCCCGCGCCAGGCGTTTCCTACGGAAATGTACAGCAGTGTCTGAACGCCAATGTTACGAGCGGTGGCGTCTACGATATCGTCAACCTTTTCAGCGGTGGCGCGCTGTTGCAGCTTTCGATCTTTGCCCTCGGCGTGATGCCGTACATTACCGCGTCCATTATCATCCAGCTGCTGCGCGTGGTCATCCCGCGATTCCAGGAGCTGCACGATGAAGGCGCTCAGGGCCAGGCAAAGCTCACCCAGTACACCCGTTACCTGACCATCGCTCTTGCTCTGCTGAACGCAACCACCATCGTCTCGATGGCGCGCTCCGGCGTTCTGCTGGGTAACTGCCCCGGCATCATCCCCCAGGACGACGTACTGCACATCCTGCTGATTATCGTCACCCTGTGTGCAGGTACCACCGTCATCATGTGGATGGGTGAGCAGATTACCGAGCGTGGCGTCGGTAACGGTATGTCCCTGCTGATCTTCACCTCCATCGCTTCCTCCTTCCCGAGCGCTCTGGGCTCCATCCAGCGCACCCATGGTTGGGGTATCTTCGCAGCTGTCTGCGGCATCGGCCTGCTGGTCATGCTCGCTGTGGTCTACGTGGAGCAGTCCGTTCGCCGTATCCCCGTGCAGTACGCAAAGCGCATGATTGGTCGACGCACCATTGGCGGCACCAACACTTACATTCCGCTCAAGGTCAACATGGCCGGCGTGATTCCGCTGATCTTCGCTTCCTCCCTGCTGACCCTGCCCGGTCTGATCGCCCAGTTCAACACCCCCACCAACGGCTCCACTCCGCCGGACTGGGTTAACTGGATCAACGCATACCTGGTGCGCGGCGATCACCCGCTGTACATTGCTCTCTACTTCTTCATGATTATTGGCTTCGCGTACTTCTACGTGGCGGTCACCTTCGACCCGGTAGAAGTAGCAGACAATATGAAGAAGTACGGCGGCTTTATCCCCGGTATCCGTGCCGGTAAGCCCACCGAGCGTTACCTCAGCTACGTACTCAACCGAATTACGTTGCCTGGCGCACTTTACCTGGGTGTAATTTCCATGATTCCCCTGGTAGCGCTTATCCTATTCAACGCAAACCAGAATTTCCCGTTCGGTGGCGCCTCGCTGCTGATCGTGGTGGGTGTTGGTCTTGATACTCTCAAGCAGATCAACGCTCAGCTCCAACAACGAAACTACGAAGGACTGCTCCGATGAACCGTCTGCTCATCGTCGGCCCTCCCGGTGCAGGTAAGGGCACCCAGGCCGTCAAGATTGCTGAAGCGCTGAAGATTCCCGCGATTTCCACCGGTGATATCTTCCGCAAGAACATCAAGGAAGAGACCGAGCTGGGCAAAGAAGCGAAGTCGTACATCGACTCCGGCAACCTGGTTCCCGACTCCGTCACCAACAACATGGTGCGCGCACGCCTGGAGGAAAGCGACGTCGTCAACGGCTTCCTGCTCGACGGCTACCCCCGTAACACCTCCCAGGTGCACGAGCTGGACTCCATCCTCGAAGCCAAGGGCGAGAAGATCGACCGCGTTCTCCTGCTGGTTGCAGACAACGACGAACTCGTCGAGCGTCTGCTTAACCGCGCAGCAGAGCAGGGTCGCACCGATGACAACGAAGAGGTCATCCGTCACCGTCTGAAGGTCTACGAAGAAGAGACCGCACCGCTGATCGCAATCTACCGCGAACGCGGCATCGTCAAGGAAGTTAACGGCCTCGGCGAGATTGCTGAAGTCACCGAGCGTATCCTCGACGCTCTGAAGTAACCTTCTGCTGTACCCCCGCAATTTGAGGTGCATGATGCATCACAAAGACTTGCGGGGGTACAGTGCTGTCTGTAGAGTTCTAAGCTTGGGCGTACCGCCCCACATACCTAAGGAGTCAGAATGGCACGAGTCGAAATCAAAACCAATGCACAGCTTCAGCAGATGGCTCGTGCAGGCGTCATTACCAGCCGTGCACTCGATGCGGCAGTGGCGGCAGCCCGCCCCGGCGTAACCACCGCAGAGGTGAACGCCGCCTTTGAACGCACCATGCTGGAGCTGGGCGGCACCTCCAACTTCTACGGCTACTACGACTACCCGGCGACCGTATGCACCTCCGTCAACCACGAGGTTGTTCACGGCATCCCCGGCGGCTACGTGCTCAAGGACGGCGATATTCTCTCCATCGACGGTGGCGCATACGTCATCGACCCCGCCACCAACCGCCAGTGGCACGGTGACTCGGCACGTACTGTGCTGGTTGGTGATAACGTAAGCGAAGCCCGCGCGGAGCTCTCCGCCGTCACTCGCGAGGCAATGTGGCACGGTATTGCTGCTCTGGCAACCGCAAAGAAGGTCGGCGAAATTGGTCTTGCCATCGAAGCGTACGTGACCGAAGAATATGGCGACAAGTACGGCATCATTGAAGACTACGTGGGTCACGGTATCGGTTCCCAGATGCACATGGCGCCGGACGTACTGAACTACGCAGTACGTGACATGGGCCCGAAGATCAAGCCCGGCATGGCTTTCGCTATCGAACCGATGCTCGTCACCGGTTCCATCGAGACCAAGGTGCTCTCCGATGACTGGACCGTTGTGACCGTTGACGGCTCCGATGCGTGCCAGTGGGAGCACTCCGTTGCTGTGCACAGCGACGGCATCTGGGTTCTGACCGCAGAAGACGGCGGCGCCAGCGAACTTGCTCGCTTCGGCGTAATCCCGGTTCCGATCCCCGCCTAACTCTCACCGCTGGGGAGGGGAACCCACCTTTAGCTGCCCCACCTCCACCCGAAGAAACCGGCGAATCCGGTCCGGTGCGTGATAGCGCATCCGAAAGCATCCACATCACAAGGAAGAAGCTCCATGAGCGAAACTCTCAACAGCAGCGAGGCAACCGCACCCGCTACGACCAAGGTGCCGGTTGAAATCTCGAACGTTCGCCCCGCACCCGGCCAGATTGCCTTGAAAGCACCGCGCCGTGCGAAGCCGCCCAAGCACATCGCTGACTTCGACATGGCTGGTCGCCGCGAATTTCTGAAGGAACTGGGCTACCAGTCGTTCCGTGCGTCCCAGCTGTCCAAGCACTATTTTGAGCGTCTGGTCACTGACCCCGCCGAAATGACTGACCTGCCGGCTAAGGACCGCGAGCAGATGGTCGCACAGGCGATGCCCCAGCTTCTGACCCCGGTCCGTACCCTCGAGGCTGACGGTGGCGATACCCTGAAGGTTGTGCATCGCCTCTTTGACGGTGCGCTCATCGAGTCCGTCATCATGCGCTATGACAACCGCGTGACCATGTGCATCTCTTCGCAGGCTGGCTGCGGTATGAACTGCCCCTTCTGCGCAACCGGTCAGCAGGGTTTGACCCGTAACCTGTCCACTGCAGAAATTGTGGAGCAGGTCGTTGCCGGTGCCCGCTACCTTAAGCAGATGAAGGGCCTGGAAGAAGCAGAAGGCGGCTCTGAGGATACTCGTCCGCTGCGTGTTTCCAACATTGTCTTCATGGGTATGGGCGAGGCGCTCGCTAACTACAAGGCAACCATGGGTGCTGTGCACCGCCTGATTGATCCTTCCCCCGAGGGCCTCGGTATTTCTGCTCGTGGTCTGACCATGTCGACCGTGGGTCTGGTGCCCGGCATTCGTAAGTTTGAGCTGGAGAAGCTGCCCATTACTTTGGCGCTGTCCCTGCACGCTCCGGATGATGAGCTGCGTGATGAGCTAATCCCGATTAACCAGCGTTGGAAGGTCGACGAGACTCTGGACGCTGCGTACGACTACTACCGTACGACCGGCCGCCGCGTCTCCATTGAGTACGCGCTGATTCGCGATATTAACGATCAGGGCTGGCGTGCGGATCTGCTCGGTAAGAAGCTGGCGCAGCGCGGCCGTGGTTGGGTGCACGTGAACCCGATTCCGCTGAACCCGACCCCGGGTTCGAAGTGGACGGCATCCCGTAAGGGCGTTGAGCAGAACTTTGTGGAGCGTCTGCGTGCCCACGGTATTCCGACGACTATTCGTGATACTCGCGGTTCCGATATTGATGGAGCATGCGGTCAGCTTGCCGCTAAGGAAGACTAAGCAGTTGAGCTGTGACCGGTGAACGGTGCCCCTTTCCTGCGGAGGGAAGTCAATAAGACTTTCAGGAACGTGGGGGAGGGGCTTCTTCCTTTTAAACATTAAGTGCCTGATGTCATAAAAATCACGGTTGTTTTTCCACGGCCTTTGCCGTAGAGTTAACAGTTGGTTGTTTGTGCCAGTGTTAAGTGCGCCTTAAAACGCCCTATCGCCTCACCGAGGTGAGCTCACAAACAGAAGATACAATTGCCCGCCGCACCTGCGACGGGCACCGACGTTAGCGGAGGATATGGCTAAGAAAGACGGCGTCATCGAGATTGAAGGCTCTGTGGTTGAAGCTCTGCCCAACGCGATGTTCCGTGTTGAGCTGGATAACGGCCACAAGGTTCTCGCACACATCTCGGGCAAGATGCGTCAGCACTACATTCGCATCCTGCCTGAGGACCGAGTAGTAGTGGAACTGAGCCCCTACGACCTTTCCCGAGGTCGTATCGTCTACCGTTACAAGTAAACCCGAGATAAACGTCGCCCCTGGCGGCGTTTAAATCGTGTTCAAAGGGATAACGCAGTTCCCCAACGTAAGTGAGGGAACCTCTTATCTCGCCAGTAATCAAGTTGCAATCAAAAGGAATGCGATGAAGGTCAAGCCGAGCGTTAAGCCGATCTGCGATAAGTGCAAGGTGATCCGCCGTCACGGTGTGGTCATGGTGATCTGCGAAAACCCGCGCCACAAGCAGCGCCAGGGCTAATCCCTAGCAGCTGACTTCATAACCGCCCCAACAGGGGGCGGAATTGTCATAGGCACCGCTCCGAAGCAACGCCCACGAGGCGACTTCGGATACCTCCGGACTCAGAGGCCGGGGACCGGGTCAGAACAACCCGGGCAGTGATGCTATAGACCTCTGGAAAACAACAAGGAGAAGCCAGTATGGCACGTCTCGCTGGAGTTGATATTCCCCGCGAAAAGCGCGTGGAAGTTGCTCTCACTTACATCTACGGCGTGGGCAAGACCCGTGCACACGAAACCCTCGCTGCTACCGGCGTCAACCCTGACACCCGCGTCAAGGACCTGACCGACCAGGAGCTCGTGGCACTTCGTGACTTCATCGAAGGCAACTACAAGGTTGAAGGTGATCTTCGCCGCGAGGTTGCAGCTGACATCCGCCGTAAGGTTGAAATCGGTTCCTACCAGGGCCTGCGCCACCGCCGCGGCCTGCCGGTTCACGGTCAGCGCACCAAGACTAACGCACGTACCCGCAAGGGCCCGAAGCGTACCGTCGCAGGTAAGAAGAAGTAAGCAACGTTGCTCTGTTGGATATCTCTATCCGACCAACGTATTAGAAAACCTTTGTAGGAGAATCAAAAATGCCTCCCAAGACTCGCGCTGCGGCAGCTCGTAAGACCAACCGCCGCAAGGTTAGCAAGAACATCGTTGCTGGTCAGGCTCACATCAAGTCGACCTTCAACAACACCATCGTCTCCATCACCGATCCCACCGGTGCAGTGATCTCCTGGTCCTCCGCTGGCGACATGGGCTTCAAGGGCTCCCGTAAGTCCACCCCCTACGCCGCACAGCTGGCTGCTGAGGCTGCTGCAAACCGCGCCAAGGAGCACGGCGTCCGCAAGGTTGACGTGTTCGTCAAGGGCCCCGGTTCCGGTCGCGAAACCGCAATCCGCTCCCTGCAGGCTGCAGGCCTCGAGGTCGGTTCGATTCAGGACGTTACCCCCGTTGCACACAACGGTTGCCGTCCCCCGAAGCGCCGCCGCGTCTAATTAGGTCCCTGACCTAATCCCTCGACGGGTACGCTCCACGGAGCTGTACCCGGAGAGTACAGACACCCGTCTGCTTCCTAAGATATGTTTTCCCCAACCTGTGGGCTCATATAGCGGAGCTCACCGAAAGGAAACAAAGTGCTTATTGCACAGCGCCCCACTCTGACTGAAGAGGTCGTAGCGCCCAACCGCTCGCGCTTCACCATCGAGCCTCTGGAGCCCGGTTTCGGCTACACCATGGGTAACTCCCTCCGCCGTACTCTGCTGTCCTCCATCCCCGGCGCCGCTGTTACCAGCGTCCGCATTGATGGTGTACTGCACGAGTTCAGCACCGTTCCCGGCGTGACCGAGGACGTCACTGAGATCATCTTGAACATCAAGAAGCTCTCCATCTCTTCTGAGAACGACGAGCCCGTCGTGGCCTACCTGCGCAAGCAGGGCGAAGGTGAACTGACCGCAGGCGACATCGAGGTTCCCGCTGGCGTGGAGATCCACAACCCGGAACTGCACCTAGCAACCCTGAACGCCTCGGCAAACTTCAACGCTGAGCTGGTTATCGAGCGCGGTCGCGGCTACGTGACTGCAGCTCAGAACAAGGTCGGCGATGGCGAGATTGGCCGTATCCCGGTTGACTCCATCTACTCCCCGGTTCTGAAGGTTACCTTCAGCGTGAACGCGACCCGTGTTGAGCAGCGCACCGACTTCGACAGCCTGACCCTGGACGTCGAAACCAAGGAAGCCATCGCACCGCGTGACGCCGTTGCTTCTGCAGGCAGCACCCTGGTCGAGCTCTTCGGCCTGGCACGTGAGCTGAACATTGCAGCTGAGGGTATCGAAGTTGGCCCGTCGCCCGCCGACGAGTCCATGGCCGCTGATCTGGCACTGCCGATCGAGGACCTGAACATGTCCGTCCGCTCCTACAACTGCCTCAAGCGCGAGGGCATCCACACCGTGGGTGAGCTCGTGACCCGCAGTGAAGCTGACCTGATGGACATCCGTAACTTCGGTGCTAAGTCCATTGACGAGGTCAAGGCAAAGCTCATTGAGCTCGGCCTGGCTCTGAAGGACTCCCCTCCCGGTTTCGAGCCTGCTGCACGCCCGCTTGATGACGAAGACGGTTCCGGCGAATAATTTCGACCGAATAGTTCACCCGGTTCCACCGGGATCAGTCAAACTTGATTCCCTAAGAGGCTCCGCTGCTGGGGCGTTAGGGAACGCAACTATGGAGATTTAACTATGCCTACTCCCACTAAGGGTCCCCGCCTCGGCGGTTCCCCGACCCACGAGCGCCACATGCTCAACAACCTGTCGGCGCAGCTGTTCCAGCACAAGCGCATCACCACCACCCTGACCAAGGCAAAGCGCCTGCGTCCGGTGGCAGAGCGCTTCATCACCTTCGGTAAGAAGGGCGACCTGGCTGCTCGCCGTCGCGTGCTGCGTTCCATCACCGACAAGTCCGTCGTGCACGAGCTCTTCACCGTTATTGCTCCGGCAATGGCAGAGCGCCCCGGTGGTTACACCCGCATCATCAAGATCGGTAACCGTAAGGGTGACAACGCTCCCATGGCAGTCATCGAGCTCGTCATGGAGCCCGTTGCAACCAAGGGTGCAGTTGCTGAGGCAACCAAGGTTGCTGAGAAGGCAGCTGAGGCTCCCAAGACTGAAGCGGCTGAGGGCCTGCCCGCAGGTTCCCACGCACCCCTGGAGTCCGGCGAGGCTCCCGAGGGCTTCGAGGTTAAGGGTAACGCCGATTCCATGAAGTACCACGTGCCCGGTTCCCGCTGGTACTCCAGCACCAAGGCTGAAATCTGGTTCGACTCCGCTGAGTCGGCAGAGGCTGCAGGTTACGCCCCCGCAGGTGGCGCAGCAGCACAGAAGGTTTCCGAGTAATACGGATCCCAGCTGATTTAGGCTAAGCCTAAAATATGTCAATCCGCCGTCCACTGCTGTGGGCGGCGGATTGGTGTATCTGCATACTTAACGAGGAGACGGTTCTTTGCGCATTCGCTATACAAGAGCCGATCCGTATTCTTCAACCGTCCTTTACCGCTGAAAGGCACACCAATGCATAACGCTACTGCTTTAGAGAACCGTGAAGAACAGCCCTTCACTGCTACGCACCGCGTGCGAATTGATTGTGCCTACGACGGTTCTCTTTTTAGCGGGTGGGCTGCCCAACCGAACCTGGTTACCGTGCAGGGGGTCATTGAGAATGCCCTTGAACTGATTTTGCGGGCGCCTCACCGCGTGGTGGTCGCGGGTCGAACCGATGCCGGTGTGCATGCGGAGGCTCAGACTCTGCATTGCGATCTGAACGATGAGGATTGGACTCGCCTGCAAGGCCGAACGGGGGAGGACGACCCGACGGCTGCCCTGGGGCGCCGCCTCACCGGCGCTCTTCAGCGTTGTCTTTACGATGCGGAAGAGCAGTTGAACTTGCCGAAGAATGTCCGCGGTATTCTGCAGGGCGCTATTCAGATTCACCGCGTGAGCGAAGTTTCTTTTGAATTTGATGCGCGCTTCTCGGCTACCGGTCGCCGCTACGTATATCGCATTGCAGATGGCGCGGCGGACGGTCTTAATCCTCTGCACCGTACCTACACCTGGGCGGTACCTGAGCACCTGGATTGTGCTGATCTTAACCAGTCGGCGCAGCAGCTACTCGGTCTGCGCGATTTCCTCTCCTTCTGCAAGCCGCGTGAAGGCGCGACCACGATTCGTGAGCTGCGAGAGCTTAGCTTCACTCGTACTGAAAGTGGCCTTATTGAGGTGCGTGTGGTGGCTGATGCTTTCTGCCATCACATGGTGCGTTCACTTGTGGGCGCGTTGGTGCTCTACGGCACGGGTAAACGTGACGCCGCCTGGTTGCGTGAGCGGATCGAGAACCCGGGACGCGAGGCTTCGCTGACTCTGGCGCCTCCGCATGCGCTCGCTCTGGCTGAGATTTACTACCCTGCTCCGGAGTTGTATGGAGAGCAAGCGGAACGTGCTCGAGCAAAGCGTGAAGACCACGAAGCACAGAGCGCTTAACGCCCTGTATATATTGAGCCCCGTCACGTTGCTCATGCACCGTGAACCATCGCGGGGGAGCGCAACTACCTCAGATGAATTACACGGATGGAATTTAAAATGTGTTTAAGGCAAAAAAGCCCTATTTTTAAGGCTTTGGCGGTGGATTAAGCACTCGACGTCCTGTATAGTCTTGATATGTTGTGCGTGTTCTACCCGAGCGCGCTCTAAATCGCTGTCTAGTTGCAGGACGTTAAGGCGGTCTAGAGTACGGGCAGAACGGGCGGCAGCTCGGTCCTCACCCGGGTGTTCGTCATGCACGTAAGTAAAAGGCGCGATACCCAACTAAGCGCCGTATGTACATTTCGAGACAAAGGCCAATATTTTGCGCACTTATACTCCCAAGCCCGGCGAAGTCGAGCGCCAGTGGCACGTCATTGACGCCACCGACGTTGTTCTCGGCCGCCTCGCAAGCCAGACCGCTATCCTGCTGCGCGGTAAGCACAAGCCGACTTTTGCTCCCCACGTTGACACCGGTGACTTCGTTATCATCGTGAACGCTGAGAAGGTCGCCCTGACCGGTGCAAAGCTCGAGCAGAAGCGTGCATACCGCCACTCGGGTTACCCCGGCGGTCTGAAGTCCGTGAACTACGCAGAGCTGCTTGAGACCAACCCCGTTCGCGCGGTTGAGAAGGCTGTTAAGGGCATGTTGCCCAAGAACAAGCTTGCTGCACAGCAGCTCAAGAAGCTGAAGGTCTACGCTGGCCCCGAGCACCCGCACGCGGCACAGCAGCCCAAGACCTACGAATTCAACCAGGTCGCCCAGTAATTCGGGCCTACGAAGAAACAATAGGAGAAATCGTGGCTCAGAACGAAGAGCAGATCGTAGTCGAGGAAGAGCTGACCAGCTACACCTCGGAGTCCGCTGCCCCCGCAGCGGCTAAGGCAGCACGTCCGGCACTGACCGTTGCAGGCGCAGCAGTTGGTCGCCGCAAGGAAGCAGTGGCACGCGTTCGCGTTGTGCCGGGTTCCGGCAACTGGACCATCAACGGTCGTAGCCTGGAAGACTACTTCCCCAACAAGCTGCACCAGCAGGACGTCAACCAGCCCTTCAAGCTCCTGGAGCTCGAGGGTGCATACGACGTCATCGCACGCATCAACGGTGGTGGCCCCTCCGGTCAGGCAGGTGCTCTGCGCCTGGGTATCGCTCGTGCACTGAACGAGATCGACCGCGAGAACAACCGCCCCGCACTGAAGAAGGCTGGCTACCTGACCCGTGACGCACGCGTCATCGAGCGTAAGAAGGCTGGTCTTAAGAAGGCACGCAAGGCTTCGCAGTTCTCCAAGCGTTAATCGCTGGTTTTTACGAAGCGTTACGCCCCGCTTCTCCTTCGGGAGAATCGGGGCGTTTTGCGTATCTATCCACCGTGAGCGTTACAAGGTTATAGGTGCATATAACTGTTACGTTTGTTCATCGAAGAGCACACCGGTAGAGTTAAAGAGTCAAAGCAGACAGGAAGAAAAGAGTACTCATGGCAGAGCAGAATCCCTCCACCCAGCCCGAAGAGAAGGCAGTGGAGGCTCCTCAGGCTGAAGCCCACCAGCACGCCGCTGAAGGCGCACACGCACACACCGGTTCTGAGAAGAAACAAGCCATCAAGGAAGCCCTGAAGCCCCAGGCACGCCGCACCTCCGTTGTCGAAGACTACTCGGCAGAGCTGGACGAAATGGCTTCCCTCACCCGCGCCCTCGGCAAGGACAAGAAGGACGACGAAACCTCGCAGGCATGGAAGAAGGGTTACCCCTACGACACCAAGCTCAGCCGTAAGGCATACGAGAAGGAAAAGCGTGCCCTGCAGATTGAGCTGCTGAAGCTGCAGCTCTGGGCTAAGTCCACCGGTCAGAAGATCCTCATCATCTTCGAAGGCCGTGACGCAGCAGGTAAGGGTGGCTCCATCAAGCGCTTCACCGAGCACCTGAACCCCCGTGGCGCTCGCGTTGTGGCACTGGAGAAGCCGACCGATATCGAGCAGACTCAGTGGTACTTCCAGCGTTACATCAAGCACCTGCCCTCCGGCGGCGAAATCGTTCTGATGGACCGCTCCTGGTACAACCGTGCCGGCGTTGAGCGCGTTATGGGCTACTGCACCCAGGCACAGTACTTCGAGTTCATGCGCGAAGTTCCGGACCTGGAGCGCATGCTGGTGAACTCCGGTATCCACATCATCAAGTTCTGGTTCTCCGTCACCCGCGAAGAGCAGCTTGCACGCTTCACCTCCCGCCGTACCGACCCGGTTCGCCAGTGGAAGCTTTCCCCCACCGACCTGGCATCCCTGGACAAGTGGGACGACTACACCGCGGCGAAGGAAGCAATGTTCTTCTACACCCACACCGGTGATGCCCCCTGGACCGTTATCAAGTCCAACGACAAGAAGCGCGCACGTCTGGAAGCAATGCGTTACGTGCTCTCCCAGTTCGACTACCCCTCCAAGGATGAGGCAGTCGTGGGCGAGCTCGACTCGCTGATCGTCCGCTCTGCATCGCACGTTTTCGAGGATGAGTCCGGTGACTCTCCCGACGGCTTCCCGGTCGTCAAGTAAGCGTTGATAGATAGGGGAGAGCAATAACTCAACCCTGCGGCGATAGAACCGCCAAACAGCTTGCACTATGAAGGTGCCTGCCTCTCTTTTCCCTCTCTGGGAACTGAGAGCAGGCACCTTTGCGTGTCTATAGAAACATTAGCTATGAAGCAGATATATAGCCGCTGAAAATCACTTTCTGATTATGAAGAATTTACGGTGTATGCGCCTAAGCAGAGTTACGCACAACGTAAAATAAAAGGGTGACTGAACGACTTTTTGGAACCGACGGCGTACGCGGTCTGGCAAACGATGTAATTACTCCCGCTCTGGCTATGGAGCTCGCACAGGCGGCTTCTATTGTGCTGGGCTTTGACACGGTAGAAGAGGGCATACGCCCCCGTGCCGTGATTGCAAATGACTCCCGATCCTCTGCAGACTTTATTGTTTCTGCGATGAAGGCTGGCTTCGCTAGCGCAGGTGTTGACGTGCTGGACGCCGGCATTGTCCCCACCCCCGCAGCAGCTTACCTGGTGGCACACACCGGTGCTGACTTCGGCGTGATGATTTCTGCATCGCACAACCCGGCAGCGGACAACGGTATTAAGTTCCTGGCCCGAGGCGGCCAGAAGCTGGAAGACTCCGTTGAGGACGCCATTGAGCGCGTTTACCGTGAGAAGTCCTTCCGCTACCCGACCGGTGGTGCTGTGGGTACCGTCAAGCCCCTGGAGAACGGTACCGAGGCTTACGTGAAGCACCTGGTCTCCACCCTGCCTGAAGGCAAGCCCCTCGCAGGCAAGAAGATTGTTCTGGACTGCGCAAACGGTGCGGCATACGCAGCATCTCCCGCAGCTTTCGAAGCGTTGGGTGCAGAGGTTGTCGCACTGGCTGTAGAGCCCAACGGCACCAACATCAACGACGGCGTGGGGTCCACCCACCCCGAGAAGCTGCAGGCAGCAGTCGTTGAGCACGGCGCGGACCTCGGCATCGCCCACGACGGCGACTCGGACCGTTGCCAGGCAGTTGACGAAAAGGGCAATCTGGTAGACGGTGACCAGATTATGGCTATCCTGGCTGTTGCCGCTAAGCGCGAAGGCAAGCTCGCAAAGGACACCCTCGTCGCAACCGTAATGAGCAGCCTGGGCCTGGAGCTGTACCTGCGCGAGCACGGCATTACCCTCGGCCGCACCGCTGTGGGCGACCGCTACGTCCTCGAGTCTATGCGCGAGCACGGCTACAACCTCGGTGGCGAGCAGTCCGGCCACGTTATCATGAGCGACTACGCAACCACCGGTGACGGCGTTCTGACCGGCATCCAGCTGGCTGCAGAGGTGGCACGTAGCGGTCAGACCCTCTCGGAGCTGGCATCCCGCATGCAGCCCACCCCGCAGCGCCTAATCAATGTCAAGGGCGTTGACCGTGCGGCGGTCAAGACCAACGAGGCGCTCGCTACCGCTGTGAGCGAGGCTGAAGGAGTACTGGGTGAGAGCGGCCGTGTGTTGCTGCGTGCATCCGGCACTGAGCCTCTGGTCCGCGTGATGGTTGAGGCTGCAACCCAGGAGCAGGCTGATGAGGTTGCTCAGCAGCTGGCTGACGTTGTGGCTAAGGAATTGGCACTCTAAACGTATTCTTCCGGTGTGAAGACCGCAGTGGAGGATAGAGAAGGGCTGGGAAGGTGTTACCTTCCCAGCCCTTCTTCGTTATCTTGGGTGGTCGTAGGGGATGTGGATACGGAAAACCCCCGTATCCACAGGGATACGGGGGTTCGAAAGTTAGTGTTAGAGAGCAGAGAAATTACTTCTTTGCCAGAGCGTCGCGGATCTCCTTCAGGAGGGCAATCTCGGTCTCTTCCTCTTCTTCAGCAGCCTCGTCTTCAGCCTTCTTCTTAGCCAGTGCGATTTCAGTCAGCTTCTGAGTGGGGACAACAACTGCGAAGTACACAGCAACTGCAATCAGGATGAAGTTGACAACAGCGGTCAGGAACACGCCAACCTTGATCTGGCCGAAGACCAGGAACTCATCGAAGTTGGGGGACTTAACCAGCATCGAGATAGCGGGCATCAGGACGGCCTGGACAAGCGAGGTCACCACAGCGGTGAAGGCGGTACCCATAATCAGACCAACTGCGAGGTCGATGACGTTACCGCGGATCAGAAAATCTTTAAAACCCTTAAGCATGAGATATAGAATAGCGCCTTTTAGGTGTTCAAAATGCCATATTCTGAGAAAATTTTCACTGTAAAGCATGTGTTTTTCTTCACAGTGGTTCTGTGGTACCCAATACTTAAGGTCTAGGTCATATAAAGGTGAGTAAAAATCTCTGAAACCTGCGAAAAATCGCGGATTTACGCGGCGTGTACGCGAAAAAATATGCATCTACTGTGCCTATTTATTCCCGGTACGAAACCTAGAAATACGACACACATCACCGCTTAGCGCACCTGGCAAAGCTGAAAGCTTAGCCCAGAGCCTAGCTCGCACTTGCATAATCGGGTGCCGCACCCGTACCGATGAACTCCTCAAAAGTCTTCGCACCCGAAGACACATACTCCTGAGCAATCTGCACACCCACATAACGGTAATGCCACGGCTCAAAACGATAACCGGTCACCGACTGACGACCATCAGGGAAACGCAAAATATATCCGTAACGCGGAGCATTCTTCGCCAACCACTGACCAGCCAGCGTATCGCGGTAACACTCCTCCAGACGGCAACCCTCAGGAGAAGCAAAATCAATCGCCAAACCCGTCTGATGCTCCGAATAGCCGGGACGAGCCGACAACTGGTCTGCCACCTGCTGGCCGTTCACCGAAACCCAATACTGATAGGTCTGCTGCTGCACCGCATACGAACGATACGCGCTAGAAACAAGCAGGGTCACGCCGTCGGTCGCCGCCGCATCAATCATCGTGTCCGCCGCCTTAGCCGCCTCAGCACGCAATTGATGGCCGTAGAACTCCACCAGGTCACTCGGCTCCCAGTCCTGCTGCGCAAAAGGGCGCATCTTATTCACGAGGCAACGCAACGAGTCCGGCTGAGACTCAACACTCGGCTGAGCAAGAGCCAACGGGGAAGAAGACGTGCTCGCAGAAGCTGAAGTGCTGGCAGAAGCACCGGTCGCAGAAGCAACAGGGGAGGGCGCGGCAGAAGAGGCTGCCGCAGTGGAAGAGACACTAGAAGAAGCCGTCGCAGACTCAGAGGCAGAAGCGCTCGCTGCAGAAGATGAAGAGGAGGCACCCTGACCCTGCGAACCACCCTGCGAACCACAAGCCGCCAATAGCGCCGTGCCGCCAACTCCCAGCGCGGCGCCCAAGAGGGTGCGGCGGTTCACCACAGAACTATTAAGAGACTCCTGAGCGGTAGACGTACGGTGCAGGGACTTCACAATAACTCCTCATCATGGCGTAGATGCAAACAAAAAGCGCCGGAAGCCTAAACCTACCCCGCGAGGGAGTGGAGCCTCCGGCGCCTTCTACTAGAATGCACCACAATACCGGCTAAAAGCCGCACGCGAACACTAAAAACCTAAAGAACCTCTAATTCTTACGCAGAAGAACCTGCTCCACGGTATGCTCGGCACCCTTCTGAAGAATCAAATGCGCACGAGCACGAGTCGGCAAAATATTCTGCAACAGATTCGGCTCATTCACACTCTTCCAAATGCCGGTCGCCACCTCAACCGCCTGCTCATCGCTTAGCTCCGCATAACGCTTGAAATACGACTCCGGGTTCGCAAAAGCCGAAGAACGCAGAGTCAAGAAACGATTCACATACCAGCGCTCAATATCCTCAGTGCGGGCATCCACATAAATAGAGAAATCAAAGAAATCGCTCAGCGTCAGATCGGAAGTCTCCGGACCCTCAGCCTGAGAAGGCGCCAAAACATTCAAACCCTCAAGAATCAGAACATCCGGTGCGGTGACCTCAATATGCTCATCCGGCATGATGTCGTAATACAGATGCGAATACTTCGGCGCCACCACACGCTCGGCACCGGACTTCACCTGCGACACAAAATTCAACAGGGCACGGCGATCATAAGACTCCGGGAAACCCTTACGGTGCATAATGCCGCGACGCTGAAGCTCCGCATTCGGGTACAAGAAACCATCCGTAGTCACCAACTGAACCTTCGGAGTCGAAGGCCAGCGACTCAAAAGAGCCTGCAAAATACGTGCCGTCGTCGACTTACCCACAGCAACAGAACCTGCCACACCAATAATGAACGGGACGCGGCGCTGAGACACATGCAGAAAATCATTCGTCATATGGTTCAACGAAGAAGCAGCAGTCACATACAGATTCAGGAGACGAGAAACCGGTAGATAAATACGCTGCACCTCTTCAAGGTCGACAGTTTCACCCAGACCACGAAGAGACTCAATTTCCTCAGCACTGAGGGGAACAGAAATCTCATCGGCTAGGTGCGACCAACGGGAACGGTCAAGATGCATGAAGCGGTCATCGCCAGAAAAATACGGTGCGGTGCTCATTTATCTAAGTGTACGAACTTTCAGCCCGCGGGGAAAATACCCACCCTCACGGTTTGTTTGAAGAAAAGAAATGTATGAGAAGAAAAGGACAACAACCAATAAAGCTAGGAAAGCCACGATATACGTGACGTATAACGGTATTTCACCGTGCGCATATTCGGATACTTGTGGGATAAACTTATAGCATGTGTGGAATCGTAGGATATGTAGGTCTGGACACTGCTCCGGACGGTAACAAGTTTGACCACAACGCATACGATGTGGTCCTCGAAGGTCTGCGCCGCCAGGAATACCGCGGCTATGACTCTGCTGGCGTGGCACTCGTGTGCCCCGACGGTATCGTATTCCGTAAGAAGGCAGGTAAGCTCCTGAACCTTGAAAACGAGGTTAAGGAACACCCCCTGCCGGACTCCCAGATTGGTATCGGTCACACCCGTTGGGCAACCCACGGTGGACCCACCGACAACAACGCTCACCCCCACGTTGTCGACAACGGCCGCCTCGCCGTCGTACACAACGGTATTATTGAAAACTTCGCAGAACTGCGTGCCGAACTGCTCGCCGAAGGCGTAGAGTTCGCATCTCAGACCGACACCGAGGTAGCTGCAGCAACCATCGCAAGCATCTACAACAAGCTCGGTACCGGTGACCTCACCGAGGCAGTACGCGTCGCATCCAACCGCCTCGAAGGTGCATTCACCATCCTGGCTATCCACGCCGACCACCCGGACCGCGTCGTGGCAACCCGCCGCAACTCCCCGCTGGTCATCGGCCTGGGCGAGAACGAGAACTTCCTCGGCTCTGACGTCTCCGCGTTCATTGACTACACCAAGGAAGCCGTCGAAATGGGTCAGGACCAGATCGTGACCATCACCGGCACCGACTACTCCATCATTGACTTCGAAGGTAACCCCGCAGAGGGCAAGCCCTTCCACATCGAATGGGACGCAGCAGCAGCTGAAAAGGGCGGCTTCAACTCCTTCATGGAGAAGGAAATCCACGAGCAGCCCGCAGCCGTCGAGCAGACCCTCATGGGCCGCCTCGACGAAAACGGCAACCTCACCCTCGACGAACTGAACATTGACGACTCGGTGCTGCGCAGCATCGACAAGATCATCGTCGTCGCATGTGGTACCGCAGCATACGCAGGCCAGGTGGCACGCTACGCCATCGAGCACTGGTGCCGCATCCCCACCGAGGTTGAGCTCGCACACGAGTTCCGCTACCGCGACCCCATCGTGAACGAGAAGACCCTCATCGTGGCACTCTCGCAGTCCGGTGAAACCATGGACACCCTGATGGCAGTGCGCCACGCACGCGAACAGGGCGCAAAGGTTGTCTCCATCTGCAACACCCACGGCTCGACCCTGCCCCGTGAATCCGACGCTGCGCTGTACACCCACGCAGGCCCCGAAATCGCAGTGGCATCCACCAAGGCATTCCTGGCACAGATCACCGCAGCATACCTGCTTGGCCTGTACCTGGCACAGCTGCGCGGCAACAAGTACAAGGACGAAATTGCTTCGATCCTTGCCGAGCTGCAGAACATGCCCGCAAAGATCCAGAAGGTCCTCGACAACGACACCCAGGTCAAGGAACTGGGCGTCGAAATGAAGGATGCCTCCTCCGTGATCTTCCTCGGCCGCCACGTGGGCTTCCCCGTCGCAATGGAAGGCGCACTCAAGCTCAAGGAAATCACCTACATCCACGCTGAAGGCTTCGCAGCAGGCGAGCTCAAGCACGGCCCCATCGCACTGATCGATGAAGGCCAGCCGGTCATCGTAGTGGTTCCCTCCGCAAACGGTCGCGACTCCCTGCACGGCAAGGTCGTCTCCAACATCCAGGAAGTGCGCGCTCGCGGCGCCTTCACCATCGTCATCGCCGAGGAAGGCGACGAGGCCGTCAAGCCCTACGCAGACCGCCTCATCACCGTCCCGGCATGCCCCTCGCTGCTGCAGCCCCTGCTGGCAACTGTGCCCCTGCAGATCTTCGCATGCGCACTGGCAGAAGCTAAGGGCCTGGACGTTGACCAGCCGCGTAACCTCGCAAAGTCCGTGACCGTGGAGTAATCCTCTGGAGTAATCCTCGGAAATCGCCTCAGCGATAACGACAAGGGCGGTGGTTGAGTTCTTAGAGAACTTGACCACCGCCCTTGTCGTTTAACCTGGTGGTTATTCGTGGATGACCCAACAAAAATAGACGCTGTGAAACAGATATCAACTATGCGTCATATTTGCCGCTATCCCATCTAAAAGAAACGAATCTCGCTAGACTTAAAACAAGAGAAACCGCAAACAGGACGCGGCACCACCCCTAGCCCAGAAGGTGAAGCTCATGATCATGGGAATCGGCGTAGATACCGTCAACATCGAACGATTCGAACGAATCGTCGCCGAAACACCAGCCTTCGTCCGCCGCGTCTTCACCCCCAACGAACGTACCCGGAATGTACGCTCCCAAGCCGTACGATTTGCCGCCAAAGAAGCCGTCGCAAAAGTACTCGGAGCACCCGCCGGACTCAACTGGCAAGACTGCGAAGTCGCCACCGCCGAAAGCGGCCAACCCTACCTCATCATTCAGGGCACCATCGCCCGCCGTGCTAAAGAACTCGGCATCAACCGCATCCACCTCTCGCTGACCCACGATGAACCCATCGCCATCGCCATCGCAACCGCCGAATACCTCAGCGATGCAGAACTGGCGCACCTGCAAAAGTTCAACCCCGAAAGCTACCGACTCAGCGTCATCACCGGCGACGACACCGACGAAAACTAACGCCACCGACGATTAAACGCAGAGCCACATCAACACCACCCCCGGTGACCCCCCTAAGGCCCGCACGGTGCCACCCAAGGAGACAGCAATGAAGCTCATCTACACTGCTTCCCAGGTACGCGAAGCAGAAAAGCCCTACATTGAAGCCGCCGACTACGACGGCTACCTCATGCAACGCGCCGCAGACGCCGTTGCAGCCGAAGCGCAGGAGCTGCTCCACGGCAAAGACAAAGCAAAAATCCTGCTGCTCATCGGCCCGGGCAACAATGGTGCAGACACCATCTACGCCGGCGCCCGCCTCAGCGCCAAGGGGCACAGCGTTGATGCAGTCATCTTCGACTCCAGCGAAAAGAACCTCGAACTCATCGCCCGCGAAGGCGGCGAAGGCACCCGCGTGCTTGACCCCGAACACGCCCTCGAACAGCTTGCCGGCTACGACCTGACCATCGACGGCATCCTGGGTACCGGCTCCAGCGGTGCCGTACGCGGTAGCGCCGGTGAATACCTGGGCGTACTCCGCGCCGCGCAGCTCGACGGTAAGCTCGGCGCAGTCCTCGCCGTCGACACCCCCTCCGGAGTCGACAACAACCGCGGAACCGTGCATGAACCCTCCCTGCGCGCCGACCGCACCGTCACCTTCATCGGTCACAAGCTGCCGGCAGGCACCAGCCACAGCGTCCACTCCGGAGACATCAAACTCTACGACCTGGGCGTGCCCGAAGCCCTCGACGCCCACAAGCCCGCCCTGCGTGTTCTCGACCGCGAAGACTACCGCGAACTCATCGAAATCCCCGACGAGCACTCCCACAAGTACACTCGCGGCGTACTCGGCATGCTCACTGGAAGCCTCGAATACCCCGGCGCAGCCCTCATGAGTGTGCGTGCTGCCCTCAACACCGGCGTTGGTATGGTTCGCTTCGGTGCCAACTCCCACGAGCTCCGCCAGCTCATGATCGCCCACAACCCCGAAACCGTCTACTTCAGCGGCGCACCCGCCCTGCAGAGGGTCACCGTCTGGGCCGGCGGCTCCGGCTCCAGCTACGACTCGCTGGACAAGAACCGCTACCTGCTCCACTCGCCCGAACCCGCAATCCTCGACGCTGGTGCCTGCGACCTGGCGGCAGAATACATGGCAACCGGTAAGCACCTCGGATCCCACAAGATTCTCACCCCGCACGCGGCAGAACTCGAACGATTCCTGCGGGTCGTACACGAGCTCGCCCCCGAAACCTGGAAGAAGCACCTGGGCGAAGCCATCGTACCCAGCCGCAAGGACATTGACGCAGAGCCCTTCCGCTGGGTGCGTGCCGCCTCCGAACTCTCCGGCGCGACCGTCATGCTCAAGGGCGGTTACACGCTCATTGCGGCACCCAACGGCGCCACCTACAGCGTTGCCGGAGGAAGCCCCTGGCTCGCCACCGCAGGCAGTGGCGACACCCTCACCGGCATCTACGGCGCCCTGCTCGCCCAGACCGTAGCCGCCTTCGAAGCCCGCGGAGAAACCCTGGAAGACTGCACCTACGCCTCCATCGGTGCGCTCGCAGTCTACCTGCACGGTGAAGCCGCACGCGCCAGCGCCACCGGAAGCGTCAAGGACGCACTGCTGGGCCCCGCCCCGGCAACCCGCGTCGCGGAGATGCTCCCCGAAGTCATTGCGCGACTCATCGCCGAATAGGGCAGAGGCGCCCAGTACGCCGCCTCCAGCCTAACGCCCTCCAGAGATTCTAGAGCGTCTCTCAATGAACCAGGCAGAA
Source organism: Rothia sp. HMSC071C12 (assembly GCF_001813895.1). Taxonomy (NCBI): domain Bacteria; kingdom Bacillati; phylum Actinomycetota; class Actinomycetes; order Micrococcales; family Micrococcaceae; genus Rothia; species Rothia sp. HMSC071C12. The sequence continues at coordinate 69,704 of NZ_KV814374.1, read as the reverse complement.
GGCACAAAGGAAGGGGCGTGAATCCACCGGAAATGGATTCACGCCCCTTCTGTGCGTTTATATCAATGGATGATGCCAAGCTGCCTGTGCCGGAACAGCATCTTCAAAAACGGCATACATACCAGCGAGAGACCCCCAACTCTTCTTAGTACGCGCCTTCCTTAGCGAAAACCGCACGGACAGTACGCAGAAGAATAATGAGGTCACCGGTAAGCGACCAGTTCTCAACATAGTAGAGATCCAGACGAACCGACTCTTCCCAAGAAAGGTCACTACGGCCAGAAACCTGCCACAGACCGGTAATACCGGGCTTCACCAGCAGACGGCGGTACGCAATGTCCTCGTACTGCTCAACTTCCTCAACCAGCGGAGGACGCGGACCCACCAGCGACATATCGCCAATGAACACGTTCCACAGCTGAGGCAACTCATCAATCGAGTACTTACGGATGAACTTGCCGATGGGGGTAATACGCGGGTCGTCCTTCATCTTGAAGAGCACACCATTACCCTCGTTCTGCTCCAGGAGGCGCTTCTTAACCTCTTCGGCGTCAGTACGCATCGAACGGAACTTCACCATCTTGAACATTTCACCGTTCAGACCCACACGGTTCTGCAGGAAGAAGACCGGACCGCCATCACGCTTGACCAGCAGCGCCACCACCAGGAACAGCGGAGACAGCAGAATCAAACCCAGACCCGAAGACACAACATCCACAGCGCGCTTGAAGAACGCCGACAGACCGGTAATACGCGGCGTCGACACGTGCACCAGCGGCAGACCATTCAGCGGCTGCATGTGCATACGCGGACCAGCAATATCGGTCGTCGCAGGAGCCATAATCAGCGAAATATGCGCATCAGCAAGCTTCCAACCCAGCAGACGAACCTGATCCGGGCTCAAGTGGTGACCATTCGTAACCGCGACCATGTGAATATCGTTCTCGCGGATGGCCTCCATAATGTCAGCCGGAGAAGTGCTGTAACCAAGGACCGGAATCGGAGCGCCAGCAACAGTAGTACCCGGGGTGAAACCGGGCAGGTAGAACGCAGCGGGGGACAGGCCGGAAGCAACCACATCCTTCAGGTTCTTGTACAGGTGCTGACCGGTCGTCACATCAGAAATAATCATGACGCGAGTCAACGCACGACCGCGAGTACGCGAACGCACCAGACCCTGACGAATCAGCCAACGCTCAACGAGCAGAAGGAACAGACCCAGCGGGTAAGCAATCAGCAGGTACATACGGGTGACGTCAACCTTAAGGAAGAACGCCACAATAATCAGCAGGCAGAAAAAGTAAGTAGTACCGCGAGTAATGAGGCGGTACTCCTCAGTGCCGAACCCCATGATGCGCAGGCTGCGGGAGCCGTTCACCTGGAGGATAAACCACCAGCCGACAACCATACCAACGCCCAGGAAGATGTAATCAATAGCGGGAATACGGCCATCCAGGGCGTTAATAGGCCAAACGTTCACATAGGGCAGGTCAGCATTCTCCCACCCGAAACGAATCAGATGCGCAGCGACAACCGCAATAGCAATGGCGAGAAAATCGCCAAAGTAAAGGGCACGCTGAACCTTGGGATGCCAGCTTCGCTTGACGACGAAGTCTGAACCCCACATTTTTTTAAGACGATCTTGTACTTTCAACGGTGTAATCTTCCCCGGAAATTTGTCCTGTGTCGTGGACTGAGAGCGGCGAATAGGCACATTTACCCCTAATTATCGGTGAATAGGGAATCGTGTCCTAGTCTTTGTCCTGATGAATGAGTGAACCCTTAATCTTACTGAGTGAAAATAATGGCAGAGACTACGGCAAAGGCGCTGGTAAGACGCCTAGTGGAGCGTTATATGAGCCCACAGAGCGCATAAACGTGTTCCGTAAACTATTCTACGGGGTCGGGGGTCTTCCGTCTCGAAGAATGAAGAGGCAAAGTCGCTCCGGTGTGATGAAATCAATCACAGAAAAAGAAGAGAATAAGAGCCCCCGAGAAGAATGCCTAGTGGAGCTAAGAAACTCCTAAAAACACCAGACTGTTTCACACACCTGCAGAAAAAACAATAACCGGCACATAAAACGACAACCCCCGGAGGCTCAATAACAAACCCTACACACACGGTGTAAAAGAGACATTAAGGACGCTCAAGCCCCGCACGATCCAAAATGAAATCAATCATCGGCTCATAACGACGCGGCGGAACGTTATCGTCCATCGGCACGCACACCGGCAGGTCCCCCTGCTCAGCCGCCACAAACAGACCCGGATCATTACAATCCGCAATACCAATCGTCAGCAACTTACAGGTCGAGGAAGCATAACCAGCCATACCGTGATCCGAAACCACCAGATCCGGAGTCACACCGCGCGCCTTCAACTGATCCAGTGCGATGCGCATCGGGCCGGGGAAATGCGTATGCTGCAGATTACCGTACTGCTCAAACATCACGACATCCATAATCTGGCGGACATCGCCGTCCAGGAAGCGCTCACCCTCCTCAATCTGGAGAACCTCAGCACCGGCAGCCTTCGCAGCCGCAGCCATCACCGCATAGATGGGGAACAGGCCCGCCGGGTGACCTGTCGCAAATAGAATACGAGAACCCGCACGCACCGCCTCACCGAAGATACGGGCGTACTCCTCCAGCGCGCTGATGCACTGCTCAGCACCAATAGTGTCCTGGCCGTGAGTATGCGAACGGTCCGGGTTCAGGCCCGCGCGGCGGACCATCACCTCAAACACCGAATCGTAATCCCACTCGCGGGTCCACTGCACACCAAACTCAAGGTGCTCATTACCATCCAGGAAACCCTGAATGTGGTCCAGGTTATTCTCTCGGGCGGTTGCCACCTCGCCGGTAATACGCACAGAATCCAGGTACGCGGCGAACTCATCGCGGCTCATCGAGAAAGACATTAAAACTCCTCACAACGTGAAAAATACATTACTGCGAGATACCCTCACGTACCTCGGCATAAGCTTCCAGGGTCTTACGCGCCGTCTGCTCCCAACCCATCGTGCGGGCACGCGCCGCGGCGTTCGCACCCAACGAATGACGCAGATATGGGGCACGCACCAGACGCTCAATAGCTGCAGCCCAACGCTGCGGAGTACGAGGCGCCACCAGCAGGCCCGTGCGGTGGTTCTCCACCGCAAAGCGCAGACCGTCAGCATCCGTAGCGAGCACCGCCGCGCCGCACGCCTGCGCCTCCAGAGCCACCAACCCGAACGTCTCAGACGACGACGGGGACGCCACGATATCGGCGGCACGGAAAATATTCGCCAACTCAGACGCCGGAACCGGGTCCTTCAAATGCACCCGCTCTGCCACACCCAGCTCAGCTGCACGCTGCAACAGGCGGCGCTCATAATCCGAATCGGAGCGACCAATAATATCCACGTCCACCTGCAGGTCGGAGGGGAGCAGCGCGAGCGCCTCCACCAGCAGATGCGGGCCCTTCAACGGCTGAGGCCTACCGGCAAACACAATGCGGCAACGAGTCTCCGAGGTGTCATTGAGCGGATGCACGCCAGGAATCGTATGGAAAATCGAGGTGTCAACACCCGGGGGGATAATGGCAAGCTTCTGCGCGTCCGTACCGTAGTACTCGCCCATCTGCTGCGCCTCCAGGGGAGTATTCACAATCACCCGGCTCGCGGAGCTACTCATGAGGCGCTCGGCTCGGTAGCGTTCCTCAGGCTCGGGTGCTTCACCTTCGCCGCGGCGCGCATCCTTGGCGGCAGCCGTCGTATGCGGAGTGAAAAGAACGGGGACCGGGAAGCCGGCGCCCTGAGCCGACCACAGCTGGGATGCGCGAGCCGCAGCCTGACCAGACAGCCAATAGTGGGCGTGAATAATATCCGGGGTGTACAGTGCCTGCTCCACGCACGCCCGAGCAAAATCATCGGTGACCGTAGCCAACTCGTTCTTCGAAAGACCACGAGCAGACGGAATATCAAGGCTGTGGCGCACAATGCGCTCGCCGGGCTGAGGAGGCTGACGGAACGGCGAATCAGCCGGAAGCGCCTCACCGCGGTCCAGCGTGAAAACCTCAACCCGTAGCTCGGGATCGAGCTCCAGCATGGCATGCACCGACCGGGCAATATAGACGTTCATGCCGCCTGCATCTCCGCTACCGGGCTGCGCAAAAGGGTCGGTGTGCATGGAATACACGTGAACCGTCCGAACCGGCGGCAGAGTGCTCATCGATGCTTTCCTCTCTCAAAGGTGTACCTTACCTAGTGTAGCGCGATAGGACTTTCGCACACCGGGAGGTCTAGAATTTAGTAGAAGAGAGGCTGTCCAAGCGCAGCCTGTAGTACCCGCCGTCAGAAGGACCGTGAAGGACCATGACTCACCCTCAGCAGCCTGCCGAACCGCTCTACTGCCCGCCCTGCACCCCGGCAGAGGCAGAGCGAAGCGCCACCATTGACCTTGATGCGCTAGAACATAATGTGCGCCGACTCAAGGAACTTATTGGCGACCGCGCGCTCATTGCAGTGATTAAGGCGGACGCGTACGGTCACGGCGCGTACCCGGTGGCACGTTCGGCTATTGCCGCCGGTGCCGACCTACTGGGTGTGGTGCACGTGAATGAGGCGCTGGAACTGCGTGCTGACGGTATTGAGGCGCCGCTCATGGCGTGGCTGCACACCCCCTCCACTGATTTTGAGGCGGCACTGCAGGAGAAGGTCCGCCTGGGCGTTTCCGGTTGGGACCTGGAGGCGGTAGCCGCCGCCGCTGAACGCACCGGCGAGCGCGCTATCGTGCATCTTAAGGCTGATACCGGTCTGGGTCGTAACGGTGCTACCGCGGCGGATTGGCCCGCGCTGGTGGCTCGCGCCGCCTCCCTGGAAGAGTCTGGGCTGATTACTGTTGAGGGTATTTTTAGCCACCTGGCGGTTGCTGATGAGCCGACCCGCGCCGAGACTGCTCAGCAGCTCGACACTCTGGATACTTTTGTGACTCAGGCTCGTGAGGCTGGCCTGGCCCCGAAGATCGTGCATTTGGCGAACTCCCCGGCGACCCTGACCGCCTCGCTGGAGGGCTGGGACACGGAGGAGCGTCTGCTCGGTGACGGCGTGCGTTGCGGCCTCGCGCTGTACGGTCTTTCCCCGCTGCCGGAGGTGACCGCTGAGGACCTGGGGTTGAAGCCCGTCATGACGGTGGGAAGCTACATTGCCGCCGTGAAGGAAGTTCCTGCAGGTCAGGGCGTTTCCTACGGTCTGCGCTACCACACTCCCAAGGCAACCACCCTGGCGCTGGTGCCGCTCGGTTACGCTGACGGCGTGCCGCGCATTGCGGAGAACGCGCCGGTGCGCATCTACCCGGGCGCGCAGAACGCGGAGAACGGCTCCGTGCCTAACAACGCGGAAGGTAAGACCTACCGCGTGGTCGGCCGCATCGCCATGGACCAGATGGTCGTTGACCTGGGCGAACCCGGCCTGAGCGACCCCGCCCTGGGCTACCTGGGGGCGCCCGCCATCCTTTTTGGTGCCGGTGAGAATCCGCCCGTGGAAGAATGGGCGGATGCCGCGCAGACCATTAACTACGAAATCGTGACCCGCATTTCGTCCCGCGTGGAGCGCCTCTACGTTGGCGGCTCCTGGGTTGAAGCTGAACTGAACGAGCTGTGGGGTACCGGGCAGGAGCAGGAGGGCTAATGAGCGCTGAGTATATTTCTGCCGCACTCGACCTGGACGTGACCGGCCCCGACCATACCCGCCGCCTGGCGCTCACCCTGGCGCAGCACCTGAACGCCGGGGACGTACTGTTGCTTTCGGGCGAGCTCGGTGCGGGCAAGACCACGTTCACCCGCTCCCTGGGTGAAGGCCTGGGCGTGCGCGAAGGCGTTATCTCACCGACCTTCGTGCTCTCGCGCGTGCACCCGAACCTGCCGGACGGCCCCCGCCCCGGCGGCCCCGACCTGGTGCACGTGGACGCCTACCGCCTCTCCAGCGCCGAAGAGCTCGACGACCTGGATTTGGAGTTCTCCCTGCCGCGCTCGGTGACCGTCATCGAGTGGGGTCGCGATAAGGCTGAGCACCTGAGCGATTCCCGCCTGGAGCTGGATTTCACCCGTCTGACCGGCGCGGATGCACGCTTCGCCTACTCGGGTGCCGAAGAGTTCAGCTGGGACGACGAAGACGAGGACGAAAGCGACGAGGATGCGGACACACCCGAACCTCGCCTGCTGCGGGTGCGTGCCTTCGGCCCCCGCTGGGAGCACGCTTTTGACGCACTGAAAGAGGCCCTGCAGAGCGCCTAGAGCCCGCGCGTTAGAATGATAGGGTGCTAGTACTTGCCCTTGATTCATCCGCCACCGCATCTGTGGCGCTCGCCCGTGTGCACGGCTCCGAAGCCGGTGCGTCCTTCGAAATCCTCGCCCGCTACGAGAGCGAAGATACCCGCTCCCACGCCGAGGTGATGGGCCCCTACGCGCAGGCGGCCCTGCAGGACGCTGGCGTGCGCGGCGAAGATTTGGATGCGATTCTGACCGGTACCGGTCCGGGACCTTTTACGGGTCTTCGCGCCGGTATCGTTACTGCGCGCGCTCTGGGTTTTGCCTGGTCGGTGCCGGTGTACGGCATGATGAGCCTGACCGCGCTGGCTGAGCGTGCTGTGTCTGGCGTGGCTGCTGGTGAAGAGAACGTAGAACGAGCGTTCGCCTCTGCTGGAAGTGCTGAGCTTGTAGAAGGTGCTGAGCTGCTCGTACTCTCCGACGCGCGCCGCCGCGAAGTCTACTCCGCCCGCTACCGCGTGAATGCCGAAGGCTACAGCCTGGTGGACGGCCCGAACGTATGCCCCGCCTCCGAAATTCTGCCCGGTGGGGCTCCCTCCTATGCCTACGGTTACGGTGCTGGCCTGTACGCCGAGGCCCTCGAAGAGCACGGCTGGACCATCGTTGATTCTGCCCGCGAGGTTCACCCCCACGCCGAGTACCTGGTTGCCGCCGCGGCACGCCTGGGCGTAGAGAACCTGAGCGAGGACACCTCCGCCCAGTACCTGCGCGACTCGGACGCAAAGGTCCCCGCCGCAATGCTCGCCCGCCAGCAGAAGCAGGCCGCGCAGTCCGCCGCACAGGCTGCGCAGACTGCCGCGCAGAAGGAGAGCTAAATGAGCGCTACCGAAAATATCGTGCGAGACGACCTGGCACTGAATAACCTTGCGCTGAATAATCTGGCACTGAGTAACCTGGCTCTGGGCGCCCGCCTGCGCGTTGCCGAACTTGCCGACGTGCAGGCCATGCACCGCATGGAAACCGCCCTGTTCCCCGCCGACGCCTGGCACATCGACATGTTCCTCGAAGAGCTGATCCACCCGACCCGCACCTACTACATGCTCGAGCTGCCGGTGGAGAACCCGGAAAGCGACGAGGGCAGCTGGCGCACTATCGGCTACTGCGGAACCATGGTCGTAGCCGACACCGCCGACGTTCAAACCATCGGCGTGCTCCCCGAATATGAGGGCAACGGCTTCGGCCGCGCCATGCTTGAGCAGATGCACGAGCGTGCCCGCGAGCAGGGTGCCGAGCGCATCCTGCTGGAGGTGCGTGCCGACAACCCGCGCGCTCAGCGCCTCTACGAACGCAACGGCTACCGTGCGATTCACGTACGCCGCGGCTACTACGATGACGGAACCGACGCCATCATTATGGAATGTACGTTCTAAATAGTCCGTTGGGCTAAACGGCAATCCCCTCAATAGGGGCGAGCATTCGCCGCTCTCTACACTTGCCCTCTACGCCACAGCATCCCTACGCCACGGCATCCTTACCTCACTGCAACTAGAAGCACTACGCGCAGACAGCGCAACAGAAAGATAGACTATGAGCACTCGCGAACCCCTCGTTCTGGGCATCGAATCCTCCTGCGATGAGACCGGTATCGGCATCGTGCGCGGTGCACAGCTGCTCAGCAACACCATCTCCTCCTCCATGGAAGAGCACGTACGCTTTGGCGGCGTGATCCCCGAAATCGCCTCCCGCGCTCACCTGGACGCCATGATCCCCGCCCTCAAGGCGGCACTCGCCGAAGCGGACATCACCCTCGATCAGGTGGACGCTATCGCCGTCACTGCTGGCCCCGGTCTGGCGGGCGCACTCATGGTGGGTGTCTCCGCGGCGAAGGCGCTCGCTATTGCCACCGGCAAGCCCCTCTACGGCATTAACCACCTGGTCGCACACGTTGGCGTTGGCCTGCTGGAGGACAACGGCACCGAAGACGGCTCCGACCTGCTGGCGAATGCCGGATCCGGTGGCCTGGGTGCGCTACTAGTCTCTGGCGGTCATACCGAAATCCTGCAGGTGCGCGATATTACCTCCGATGTGCGTCTGCTCGGCGCGACCCTCGACGATGCCGCAGGCGAGGCCTACGACAAGGTCGCCCGACTGCTCGGCCTGGACTACCCGGGCGGCCCCGCGATTGACCGCGCCGCCGCTGATGGCAACCGCAACGCCTTCGTGTTCCCGCGCGGCCTGTCGAACCGCAAGTTCATGGGCACCGCCGAGGAGCCCGGCGCACACCGCTACGATTTCTCCTTCTCCGGCCTGAAGACCGCCGTGGCGCGCGTGATCGAAAGCTTTGAAGCAGCCGGTGAAGAGGTCCCGGTTGCCGATATTGCCGCGTCCTTCCAGGAGGCGGTCGTGGACGTTATCACCAAGAAGGCGATGCTTGCCTGCCGCGAGCAGGGCATGAAGACCCTGCTGCTCGGTGGCGGCGTGGCGGCTAACTCGCGCCTGCGTGAGCTGCTTTCCGCCCGATGCGCCTCCGAGGGGGTGCGTCTGATTATCCCGAAGTTCACCCTGTGCACCGATAACGGCGCGATGGTTGCGGCGCTGGGTGCCCGCCTGGTCGCTGCCGGTCGTGAGCCCTCGGGCGTGGACTTCACGACGGACTCCTCTCTGCCGGTGACCACGGTCTGTTTCTAAACGGGCTGCCTCTGAAATAGCTACTTCCGCAGGGATTATGAGCGCGAGCCCGTTGATGCGGCTCGCCTCGAAAATACTCATAGAAATGCCTCGGCACAGTCTCACAAAGGACTGCGCCGAGGCATTTTCTGTATTCAAACTTTAGCTGGGGGCGGCTCTAACGCAGCGCTCGCGCACGAGACTGCGCGGCAACATCCAGCGCCACCTCACGCAGAGAGCCGGTCTTCTCAAAGACCGCACGCTGACGATCCGCACCCGTACCCTCGGCGAGGATGCGGCGTACCTGCGCCAGCTCTACCTCGCAGTCAAGGTCGCGTGCCACCGGCTCCAGCTTGGGCAGAAGCAGCTCAAAATCTTCACGCAGGGTACGCTGCACCGGCTCGTTAGAGACCACGATCTTAGCCTCCAGGCCGTAGCGGGCGACGCGCCACTTATTCTCCTGAGCGTGCCAGGGGGCGAGCACCTCAACGCTTTCACCCGCCTCAATGCGGCGGGAGAAGTACTCCACCAGGCACTGCGTGAACGCCACGATCGCCGCAACATCGGGCAGGGACGCGAGGCCATCGCAATAGCGCATTTCAATGGTGCCGTAACGCGGAACCGGGCGAACATCCCAACGGTCCTCGCTCGGGTCGTTGATCACGTCGGTTGCCACAAGTGACTCCAGGTAATCGCTGTACTGCTCCCAGGTATCAAAGTGGAAGGGCAAGCCGTTCGTGGGCAGCTGCTGGTAAAGCTGGGTGCGGTGCGAAGCGTAACCGGTATCGACCCCGTCCCAGTAGGGGGAGGAGCACGAAAGCGCCAGCAGGTGCGGTCCGTAGTTGGTCAGCGCGTCAATAAGCGGCAGAACCTTATCGCGGGAGTCAATACCCACGTGCACGTGCACACCGTAAATGACCATGTGGCGGCCCCAATACTGGGCACGCTCGACCACACGCTGGTAGCGTTCCTTCGCCACAACCGGCTGGTCAGCCCAGTGGGAGAAGGGGTGAGTGCCGGCGGGATAGAACTCAATGCCGAGCTCATCGGTGATGTCGCGCAGGGTATCTGCCAAATCCTGCAGCTGACGGCACGCCTCAGCGACGGTGCGGCAGATGCCGGTCACCACTTCGACGGTGTTCTCCAGGAATTCGCCGGTCACATGCGCCCGGTCGGAGGCGGGCTCAAGCAGTTCGGGGCGGCGCTCGCGCAGGATGGATAGCACCTCGCTGGCGCGCTGGGTCAGTGCGCCGCTTTCACGGTCGATGAGCGCAATCTCCCATTCCACGCCGAGAGTGGACTGCGGGGAGGTAGCAAAGTCGATCATATTGCCTTTCCTGCGTCTGGAAATAGGGTCGTGCATGGTGCCGACTATGGAAGTTATTATCGGTGGGCTCTACCCGGCTGTGCGCTAGCCGGTGGGAGCCGGCTTTTGCGGGGGAGTACCTCTACTAGGCACCGTATCTAGTGTACGGTCTTGCGGTGCCCGGTGCCCTGTCGAGTGCAGAATCCGGAACGGGAAACGTCATGAATCGTCACGAACGGTAACCCGTCCTCGGGTCTGGGTCGTCAGCGCTGGGTAGTTCGGTATGGGCAGCCGGGGCTGGTGAGGTTAGAGCGGGCGCACATGCCAGCCGACGCGGCGTGAATCCCTACCCGAACCGATGCGGGTAAAGACCAGCGTCGCTGGGCGGTACGAGGACTCCTGAGTACCCGCCTGCGCACCCGAAGAAGAATTAACGTTCTTTTTCTGTTTCTTCTTGGAAGGCTTAGAACCCGCCGAACCCAGCAGGCGCGCACGCAACTGCTCCGGAACAATGTCCACGCCACGCTTCTTAATCGTCAGCGCCGTAAAGCCCTGCTCACGCACCCAACGCTTCAGCTGCTTCTCCTGCAGGGGAATCTCCTCCAGCACCTCGTAGCAGGCAACCAACGGATGCTCCACCGGCTCGGCAGAACACAGGTACGCCAGGTGCTCATCCAGCAGGTGCGCGCCAATACTCTGCGCAAACTCAGCGACCAGATGCGAGCGCACAATTGCCGGGGCGGGCTCCAGCAGGTAATCACCGGGCTGCGGTAGGGACGTCGGAACGTCAACACTCTGCTCCGCCTCTTCCGCCGTCAAGGGGCTGCGGAAGCTCACCGCCTCGTAGGGAGGCAGTAGGGCGCCGGTTTTGGTTGAGCCTCCGGTGGATCCTTCGGTGGGGGTAGCCTCTTCCGCGGGCAGCTCGCGCACAGAGGTTTCATGCACAGAGGTCGCCGTGCGAGCCACCCCCTCCTGAGCCAGCGCGTTAAACCAGAGCACCAACTCGGCGAGGGAACCCTCCGATTGGATCCACTCCGCCTCAACGCGCGGGTTGGGGTTTGCCTCCGACGCAATATCTCCGGGCGCGGGAATGCCCTCATGCGGAAAACCGGGACCCAACTTCACGCCCATCGGCACCCCAGTGCGTGCCAGATTCAGCACGAACGAGAACGGGGGAGAGAACGCCTCCGGATCAAAAAGACGCTCCGTCTGAGCCTTCTTCGCACCGCGCAACTCGCGGCGTGCCGGGTCCATCCACACAATGCCCACCGGCTCACCGGCAGCGTCCAAAAGCTCACCGTGCGCATAATCGGTCACATCCCCCGAATACACGCGCGCCTGCGGGCAAAACTCTAGGTTCTTCGCCGCAAAAGAAGCCGTCAGCGGGTCCAGCTCCACCGCAACCACGGCACCGCGATCTGCCGCATACACGGCAGAATCCGAGGCGATACCGCACCCCAAATCAGCCACCGTGCCGGTAACCGGGCGCAGACGCTGAGCACGATAGTGGGCAATCACCGGGCGGGTTGCCTGCTCCGCCGCCTCCTGAGTGAGCATGAGCGTGCGGGCGCGCTCGCCGAACTTGGCGCGCGCACGGGTACGAGCCTGCGCCAGCGAAATAATCTGTGCAGACTCCTCGGGGCTAAAACCTCGCGAACGCAAAGAAGTAACGGCGCTGAGCGTATCTGAACCCAGCGGGTAGAGCTCGTCGGCTGCCGCGAGTGCTTCGGCGCTGAACGGAAGCTCGGCGGCGGGTGTAAAAGGGGATGCGGGAATAGGCATGCTCCTCATTTTACGGGGTGCCGGTTTTGAGAGGTGGGGAGCCCGATTTGCCCAGCTTTTTGCTCAGCGTTCGCCTTGCGGTGAAACACCCCGGCAGAGGGGTGCTTTTCTTGACCGAAAGCACAGGTGAAACTAGAGTTGAGGTAGCACTCGAGACAGTCATTGGGCGCGCCACTGCGCCGCTGTCTCGCATCAAACGTAAATCCACAACCCGGAGGAACCGATTATGGCTATCAAGCCCCTGGAAGACCGCGTCGTTATCAAGATCGAGCAGGCTGAGCAGACCACCGCATCCGGTCTGGTCATCCCCGAAACTGCGAAGGAAAAGCCGCAGGAAGCACGCGTTGTCGCCGTTGGCCCGGGCCGCGTGGATGAGAAGGGCAACCGCATTCCCGTAGACATCAAGGAAGGCGACGTTGTCGTGTTCTCCCGCTACGGTGGCACCGAGGTTAAGTACCAGGGCGAAGAGTACCTGATTCTCTCCGCACGCGACGTTCTGGCAATCGTCGACTAATACTTTCAGATGCTCATGCGCCGTACCGCTCATCCGGTACGGCGCATGAGCTATCATCTGCCCCTTAAAAATTTCCTTTCTGTGACGCACTAGGAGTAGCGAACACATGGCTAAGCAGCTTGAATTCAACGATGCCGCCCGCAAGTCCCTGCAGGCTGGCGTCGATAAGCTGGCAAACGCGGTCAAGGTAACCCTCGGCCCGCGCGGGCGCAACGTTGTGCTCGACAAGCAGTGGGGTGCACCCGTCATCACCAACGACGGCGTGTCCATTGCTCGCGAAATTGAACTGGACGACCCGTACGAAAATCTGGGCGCCCAGCTGGCGAAGGAAGTCGCCACCAAGACCAACGACGTAGCCGGTGACGGCACCACCACCGCAACCGTGCTCGCACAGGCACTGGTCAACGAGGGCCTGCGCAATGTTACCAGCGGCGCGGCACCCGCCGACGTCAAGCGCGGCATTGAGGCTGCTGTGGAGGCTGTTTCCGCACGCCTGCTCGAGAACGCACGCCCCGTGCAGGGCCCCGAGGTGGCGCACGTTGCCGCTATCTCCGCCCAGTCCGAGCAGATCGGTGAGCTGCTGGCTCGCGCCTTCGAGAAGGTCGGCCAGGACGGCGTCATCACCATCGAAGACGGCTCCTCCACCGAAATCGAACTGGACATCACCGAAGGTATGCAGTTCGACAAAGGCTACCTCTCGCCCTCCTTCGTCACCGACGCTGAGCGCGGCGAAGCAGTGCTGGAGAACAGCCTCGTGCTGCTCTACCAGGGCAAGATTTCCACCATCGCAGAAATCATGCCCGTGCTCGAGAAGATCGTTCAGGCGAAGAAGCCGCTGACCATCATCGCAGAAGACGTTGACGGTGAGGCGCTCTCCGCACTGGTCGTGAACAAGCTGCGCGGCACCATCAATGTGGTCGCTCTGAAGGCTCCCGGTTTCGGTGACCGCCGCAAGGCAATCATGCAGGATTTGGCAATTCTGACCGGCGGCACCGTCGTGACCGGTGAGCTCGGCATTGACCTGCCGCAGGTCACCCTGGAGCACCTGGGCTCGGCACGCCGCGTGACCGTCACCAAGTCCCACACCACCATCGTGGACGGTGGCGGCGACCCCGAGGCAATCGAGGACCGCGTGCAGCAGCTGCGCCGTGAAATTGAGCGTGTGGATTCCGAATGGGACCGCGAGAAGCTCAAGGAGCGCCTGGCTAAGCTCGCCGGTGGCGTGGGCGTCATCAAGGTCGGTGCCGCAACCGAGGTTGAGGCGAAGGAACGCAAGCACCGCATCGAGGATGCTGTGTCCTCCACCCGTGCAGCCCTGGAAGAGGGCATCGTCTCCGGTGGCGGTTCCGCACTGGTTCACGCGCTGAAGGCACTGGACGGCATGGACCTGGGCAACCACGACGCAAACGTGGGTGTACAGATTGTTCGCCGTGCCCTGGTTCAGCCGCTGCGCTGGATCGCTGAGAACGCGGGCGAAGACGGCTACGTCATCGTCTCCAAGGTCTCCGAGCTGCCCGTGGGCCACGGCTTCAACGCCAAGACCGGCGAGTACGTGGACCTCATCGAAGCCGGCGTGATTGACCCGGTGAAGGTGACCCGTTCGGCTCTGCAGAACGCATCCTCCATCGCGGCTCTGGTGCTGACCACCGAGACCCTGGTGGTTGAGAAGCCCGAAGAAACTGAAGAAGCCTAAATAGTGTGTGTGCCCGGTGCCGCCCCTCCACCATGGAGGCGGTACCGGGCACTCGCTGTCGGTAGGCTCGGATGCGCTCGCGTTCGCGGGGGCGTTAGAACCTGCCGACAGCCTCCCGCTGAGGAATGCTTACTCTGAGTGCTTCTCAGCAAAGAAACCTCTAGCGGTTTACTATAGAAGGTAAGCTGCTCCCGTTTGCGCTCAAACCACCTTGTGGGGTGCGAGCAGACGGGTCGTACCGCATCTTGACATACGCAACGTATAGGCTGAGCTTCTCACCGATGAAGCCAGCATCCGAAAGGTAGACAATGACCATTCCCACCGCTCTGTCCGAGGATCCCTTCGGCTTCACCGGCCTGACCTACGATGACGTGCTGCTGCTGCCCGGCAACACCGACGTCATCCCCTCCGATGCGGACACCTCCACCCGCCTGTCCAAGCGCATCACCCTGAACACCCCCATTATTTCCGCGGCAATGGACACCGTGACCGACTCCGCTATGGCAATCGCTATGGCACGTCTGGGCGGTATGGGCGTTATCCACCGCAACCTCTCCATCGAGGATCAGGCTGCACACGTTGACCGCGTGAAGCGCTCCGAGTCCGGCATGATCATTAACCCCGTCACCATCGGCGCTGACGCAACCATCGCCGAGTACGATGAGGTCTGCGGCTACTACAAGGTCTCCGGTCTGCCCGTCGTCAGCGAAGAGGGCGTGTTGGAAGGCATCATCACCAACCGCGATATCCGCTACATCTCCCGCTCCGACTACGACGGCATTCGCGTTCGCGACATCATGACCCCCATGCCGCTGGTCACCGCACACCCCAGCGTCACCAAGGACGAAGCATTCGCGCTGCTGTCCCACAACAAGATTGAGCGTCTGCCCCTGGTCGACGACGCAGGCAAGCTCGCCGGTCTGATTACCCTCAAGGACTTCGTCAAGACTGAGCAGTACCCCAACGCCACCAAGGACGAGGACGGCCGCCTGCGTGCCGGCGCCGCTATCGGCTTCTTCGGTGACGGCTACGAGCGCGCAATGACCCTGGTCGAGGCTGGCGTCGACGCACTGTTCGTGGACACCGCAAACGGTCACTCCCAGGGCGTGCTCGACATGATTGCCCGCCTGAAGAAGGACCCCGCCGCAGCACACGTGGACGTCATCGGTGGCCAGGCTGCAACCCGCCTGGGCGCACAGGCTATCATCGACGCTGGCGCTGACGGCGTGAAGGTTGGCGTTGGCCCCGGCTCCATCTGCACCACCCGCATCATCGCCGGTGTTGGTGTTCCCCAGGTGACCGCTATCAACGAGTCCGCTAAGGCAGCTATCCCGGCAGGTGTGCCGCTGATTGCTGACGGCGGTATGCAGCACTCCGGCGAGATTGGCAAGGCACTGGTTGCCGGCGCTGACTCCGTGATGCTCGGCTCCCTGCTTGCCGGCACCACCGAGTCCCCCGGTGAGCTGATCTTCATGAACGGTAAGCAGTACAAGGCATACCGCGGCATGGGTTCGCTCGGCGCGATGCAGACTCGTGGCCGTCACAAGTCCTTCTCCAAGGACCGCTACTTCCAGGCTGACGTCTCCAGCGAAGAGAAGCTGATCCCCGAGGGTATTGAGGGTCAGGTTCCCTTCCGCGGCCCGCTCTCCGCAGTGATTCACCAGCTCGAAGGTGGCCTGCGCCAGACCATGTTCTACGTCGGTTCCCGCACCATCGAGGAGCTTAAGTACAAGGGTCAGTTCGTGCGCATCACCCCCGCAGGTCTGAAGGAATCGCACCCGCACGACATCATGATGACCGTTGAGGCACCGAACTACCGCCGCTAAAACGCCTCACCAACGATGATTCGCCGCATGGTGTGCACACCATGCGCCGTTGAGCCCGCCCCATACCCGTTCAGGTATCGGGCGGGCATCGGCGCGAATAACGCCCAGCGGCACCCCTCAAACCGAATTCGAAAGGATTCACCCCATGTCTGAAATTCAGATTGGCCTCTCTAAGAACGCCCGCCCCACCTACTCCCTGGACGATGTGGCGCTGGTGCCTACCCGTCGTACCCGCGACCGCCGCGACGTCGACACCTCCTGGCAGATTGACGCTTTCAAGTTCGACACCCCCATCATTGGTGCGCCCATGGACTCGGTCATGTCCCCGGCGACTGCCATTGCACTGGGTAAGCTGGGTGGCCTGGGCGTGCTGAACCTCGAGGGCCTGTGGACCCGCTACGAGGACCCGCAGCCGCTGCTTGACGAGATTGTCGAGCTGCCCGAGGCGGACCCTGCCTCCGCAACCACCCGCATGCAGCAGATTTACTCCGAGCCGATTAAGCCGGAACTGATCACTGCACGCCTGGAAGAGATTCGTGACTCCGGCGTGGTCGTTGCAGGCTCCCTGAGCCCGCAGAACACCCAGGAGCACTACGAGACCGTGGTGAAGGCGGGCGTTGAGCTGTTCGTCATCCGTGGCGCGTCCGTCTCTGCTGAGCATATTTCCACCTCGCACGAGCCGCTGAACCTGAAGAAGTTCATCTACGAGCTGGACGTTCCGGTCATCGTTGGTGGCGTTGCTGGCTACTCGCAGGCTAAGCACCTGATGCGTACCGGCGCAGCCGGCGTGCTGGTGGGCTTCGGCGGCGGTTCCGCACAGACCACCCGCCAGGGCCTGGGCATCTCCGCACCCATGGCAACCGCTATCGCCGACGTGGCTGCGGCACGTTCGGACTACCTGGATGAGTCCGGCGGCCGCTACGTGCACGTGATTGCTGACGGCTCCCTGGGCCGCTCCGGCGACATGGTGAAGGCTCTCGCACTGGGCGCTGACGCTGTCATGCTGGGTGCTCCGCTGGCTCGCGCATCCGAGGCTCCCGGCCAGGGCTGGTACTGGGGCAACGAGGCGCACTCGCTGGACTTCCCGCGCGGCGTGCGCACCCCGCTGGGTGTTGTCGGCTCCCTGGAGGAAGTCCTGTACGGTCCTTCGCACCACGTGAACGGCACCAGCAACATTGTCGGTGCGCTCAAGCGCGCAATGGCTAACTGCGGTTACCTGGATCTGAAGAAGTTCCAGAAGGCTGACCTGACCGTGGTCCCCGCGTACCGCGGCTAATGTAGCTTCATGAATCACCGCCCGGTGGCTGATGGGTTTATCCCTCCGGCTACCGGGCGGTATTGCTTTGAGGTGTTCTTTTGGATAGGGCGCGAGTCACTATCTTTGGAATAATGAAATTTATGCCACGTTGTGAAACCTTCTCATTTTATAGTGTCGGGGGTTATATTTTCACTGTAGTGTATCTAGTGAGAGCGATGGCTAAGGTCTATATTCTCAGGAAGAACTTATGCAAAAGTGTAAGTTCAATACCATATGGATATACCTATTGAAGGAGATTAGAAATGGGTATCATCGCTACCCCTGTTAAGAAGGTTCTTGCCGCTATCGCATTGAGCGCGACGGCGCTGACCGCCGCTCCTGTCGCAACTGTCCCGGCTGCGGCGACTGTTGTTGATGTGCGTGGTGGTACTTGGGACTATGGTTCGTCTATCTGGGGCGTGTGGTCTCGTTATTACCACAAAGAAGAATGGCATAGCGCAACCGTTTGGGGAAGGGACTGGGTTTACTCCGGATGTAAGAAGCCCTTTACCACGGCTAGGGCTTCGTCTGCTCGTTCCTGGAACCACACTAACGAAGCTTACTATAACAACCATTATTAGAAATAAGCACGTTGAATATTTTATAGCGTACTAGCAATATGGTCCTGCAGATGATGCAGGAAGCTAATATGCAAAATATTTGGCGGGCCGTCTGAGCGAATCTATCAGGCGGCCCGCCCATATGACAGAAACGAATCCCCATGCTTAAGTGCCGATTCCGATTTGGCCGGTATGTATCGGTCCTCACCTCAGTTTATCTATGGGCGACCCTCGCCTCCATCGTGTTCCCCTTCTTCATGCTTCTGAGTATCAACTCGGAGATGTCTCTTGGGCATACCCGTAACCTCCAGATTCCTTCTATCAGTGAAGGCGTAGATACTCGCAAATTTCTGGAGAATATGTGTCAGGAAGCGGAGAAGAACAGCATCGCTATAGCTCGTCGCACCCTTGACGTGTCAGATACTCGGCACGGTATCGTACTCGAATTCTGTGGTGCCGAAAATACTGTACGTAGGTGGGAGCAAACGGGATACCCTTCCTATGCTCCTGAAGACCGCGTTGAGGTCAAAAGGCTTAATCCGGGCAAGGTTGTAGAAGCTCGAGGTCTCTACAACCTTTATGGCGGTAGTGACCAGCAACGTGCCCAGTTGCTCACTACCCTGCGTGAAAATGGTGCGCATGTAACGGAATACGATGTTCTCAATCTCCGAAGCATTACAGGGTACTACATGGGAACCCCAGGCGGGTATGCCTTTATCGCAACATGCCTAGCCCTTAGTACGGCTCTGATTGGTGCCGTATTCCGGCAGACGAAAAAAAGCGCGCGCCTGCGTCTGCATGGTGCATCCCTAAACCGTGTCTACAGTGCACAGCTGCTAGAATCAGGGCCTGCTATTCTTGGCGGAATTCTGGGCCTCTACGCCCTTTTCTATGCATTCCTCGCTCTGTACAATTCGTGGGCTTTTGCGGCCTTGACACTGAAAGTTCAGCTTATTCTGTTGTGCTGGATGTTGGGCCTTATGCTTCTGCTGCATTATGTGGCTTGTGTATTTACTGTAGCTATACCTATTGGACAAGCCCTTAAAGGAAAGGTACCCACGCGTATTACCTATGCGGCTAGCTGGGCGTGCCGCTCTTTGGCGCTCATCCTTGTTGTTGCTACTCTAATCACTTTGGCTTACACGACTCAGCAAGTCCATGCACTCAATCAAGCCCGCCCCGCGGTGCTTCAGAGTAGCGGATATAGTGTGTCCTTTAATGGTTTCCGGTATAAGGCTAGTGACATCCAGAACCTTCAGGGCTGGAGTAAAGAACAAGTAGAATCTGATAATGTCATCCTCGCTAGTGCGGAGAACCCTGTCTATACATCCGATGAATCGATTGAAGCTTATAGAGCCGGAAAGAATGAATCAGACTCTCTGAAACCTGATCAGAGCTTGGGTCGCACCTTTCTGTACGTGAATCGTGAATACCTGGATAGTAATCCTGAATCCCTGCCAGCAGGCTTACCTCCTCTTGAAGACCTGGAAAGTCGTAGCGGTCTTAGCGTCTACTATCCCCAGGAATTGGAAAAGCACACCGATGATATAAGGCGCCTTGCCTCTAGTGCCTTTGACTCGGCTGATAGCTCTTCTCCCTCGAACAATTTAGAAGCTCCACGAGCTGAGCTTTCGGAATTGAGAGCATATGAGACTGTAACGAGCTCCTACACATATGGTGACGGTACCAAAGCTAACTACTTTGTACAGAACCCCATTATTGTGTATGTCCCGAAAACTGTGCTGACCGACAGAATGGAGATGCTCGTTGCTGCCTTCAGCCAGAACGGGGCATTCATTAAGGATCGGCAAAAAGCTCTCGAATCTCTTGAGGGTAGTGCGGCTCGAAGCTATGTAGGTGAAATTCTGCCGGTGAGTGAAAAATATTTTAGTCTCACAAGCAGGATGCAGAGCGAACAACGCATTAGCTTGTATGCGCTCATTATCCTTTCCGTTTTGTGTCTTGTGACCCTTCTGGAGTACGCACGCGTGTACTGCGCAGAACATCAGCAGCGTATTGCTCGTTCCTTTACCTACGGTATGCATCCGACCCAGACTTTCCGTGGGGTTCTCATTGGGGAGGCGGTTTTAACGACTCTTGTCATTAGCTATGGGGTTCTCCAACTAACGAGCTTGGCCCACGAGCAGTATCTCAATGCTGGGGCTGAGACTGCATCTGTTATTGCAGTGCTGGCAACGGTACTCTTCACGTCCACCGTTATTGTGTCGATTGGTATGAGTTTATTGGCCTTTGGCAGAGGCTACCGAGTTGCAGTTGCCAATCATGCGCGAAAGGAAATGTACTGATGGCGTCCATCTTAAAAACAGAAAATCTGCTGACCGTAAGCGGAGGGTCTGTGCGTATTGCAGGGCATCCTATTTTTGCTGATGTCCACATTGTCGTAGCCCCAGGACAGATGCTAGCCCTAACTGGTGCCTCCGGAAGTGGAAAAACCACTCTCCTTAACTGTCTAGGGACCCTGACCGACTTTACCGAAGGAGAATATACCTTCCAAGGAACAATGTTGAGCGGCTCATCCTCGCGAACCCGCCGTCATTTCCGCCGTGATAGTCTAGGATATCTCTTCCAGAACTATGCCCTGGTAGAAGGGGAGAGCGTTGAAAAGAATGTCCTCGGACCGCTCGCGGTTATGCCGCGTTCGCAGCGCCCGAGCCGTAAAGAGCTAGAGTCCGTCCTCAAGCGGGTCGGTTTGTCTGGGCGAGAGAAGTCTCTTATCTACCAACTCTCGGGTGGTGAGCAACAGCGCGTGGCGCTTGCTGGGCTTATGTTGAAGCAACCGTCCCTGATTCTGGCGGATGAGCCGACTGGTGCCCTGGATGCCGAGAATGAGGCGCAGGTACTTGATATTCTGCGGGAGATGGTGAACGCTGGGGCCTGTGCCATTATTGCTACGCACAGCGATGCGGTGGCTGACTTCTGCGACCGGCGTATTGATATGTCTCAGTTCAAGGGATAAACGAAGAGAATTGTTTTTATAATGTACCGCCTGGCTATGGAGACGTTAACTCCGTTGCCGGGCGGTGCTTTCTTATATCGCTGTCTTGATGCGGTGGAATGACCGGCAAAGTGCGGAATAGTTCCCGCGCCGCGGGCATTCAACCCCACAACGCGATAGCGTAAAATAGATATATCCCCGCGCAAGTGCGCGGATTAGTACCAACACGTTGAGGTAATTTTCGTGACCAACTCTGTGAACCTGGACCAGCTCGAAGAGCGTCCCGTCCTGGTGGTAGATTACGGTGCACAGTACGCGCAGCTCATTGCTCGTCGCGTGCGTGAAGCCGGCATCTACTCCGAAATCGTCCCCCACTCCATGAGCACCGAGAAGATGCTCGCCAAGAACCCGGCAGCTATTGTGCTCTCCGGTGGCCCCTCCTCGGTCTACGCCGATGGCGCACCCAAGGGCGACAAAGCCCTGTTCGAAGCTGGCGTGCCGATCTTCGGTATCTGCTACGGCTTCCAGGTGATGGCTCAGACCCTCGGCGGCACCGTCGCCCAGACCGGTCTGCGCGAATACGGCGCAACCGACGCTGTGGTCTGCGCTGAGAACTCCTCCTTCCTCACCGGCACCCCCACCACCCAGAACGTGTGGATGTCTCACGGCGACTCCGTGACCGAAGCCCCCGAAGGCTTCGAGGTGCTGGCAAAGACCCCCGGCGCATCCGTGGCAGCATTCGTGGACGAGTCCCGCAAGCTCGGCGGCGTGCAGTGGCACCCCGAGGTGAAGCACTCCGACTATGGCCAGGTCGCTCTGGAGAACTTCCTCTACAATGTGGCAGGCCTGAAGCCTACCTGGTCTACCAACAACATCATCGAAGAGCAGGTCGCAAAGATCCGCGAGCAGGTCGGTAACGACCGCGTTATCTGCGCGCTCTCCGGCGGCGTTGACTCATCCGTGGCAGCAGCACTTGTGCACAAGGCTGTTGGCGACCAGCTCACCTGCTTCTTCATCGACCACGGTCTGCTCCGTGAAGGCGAGCGTGAACAGGTTGAGCAGGACTACGCAGCATCCATGGGCATTAAGGTCATCACCATTGACGAGTCGGAGCGTTTCCTCTCCGCACTCGAGGGTATCACCGAGCCCGAGGCGAAGCGTAAGGCTATCGGCCGCGAGTTCATCCGCTCCTTCGAAGAGGCACAGCGCAAGCTGATTGCCGAAGCAGGCGAAGAGGGCGCAGACATCAAGTTCCTGGTCCAGGGCACCCTGTACCCGGACGTTGTCGAGTCCGGCGGCGGCGACGGCACCGCAAACATTAAGAGCCACCACAACGTGGGCGGCCTCCCCGACGACCTGACCTTCGAACTGGTGGAGCCGCTGCGCACCCTGTTCAAGGACGAGGTTCGCGCTATCGGTCGTGAGCTCGGCGTTCCCGAGAAAATCGTGGCACGTCAGCCGTTCCCCGGCCCCGGCCTGGGCATCCGCATTGTCGGCGAGGTTACCCGCGAGAACCTGGAGACCCTGCGTGCCGCTGATGCTATCGTGCGTGAAGAGCTGACCGCAGCAGGTCAGGACGAGCACATCTGGCAGTGCCCCGTGGTTCTGCTGGCTGGCGTTCGTTCCGTGGGTGTTCAGGGTGACGGCCGTACTTACGGCCACCCGATTGTTCTGCGCCCGGTCTCTTCGGAAGACGCAATGACCGCTGACTGGTCGCGCCTGCCGTACGACCTGCTGGCTAAGATCTCGAACCGTATTACGAACGAGGTCAAGGACGTTAACCGAGTGGTGCTGGATGTTACCTCCAAGCCCCCGGGAACCATTGAGTGGGAGTAATCCCGCTGTGGGCTACCTAGCTTTGTAGCTGGGAGCCTGTGAAGGAGCCGCCCGGTGCATCCTGCTGTGATGCGCCGGGCGGCTTCTTGCGTAAGAACATGTAGAAAATTTCTGGGCGGATATTTTTGAATTTATAAAAAATCGTCTATTTATTTAAACTGCGAGTCTAAATAAAAACGCACTCCAAATAAATACCCTAAAAAACTACACCAAGAAATAAACCTATTAGTGCGGGTGGTTCGGGTGACGAATCGAATCACGCCAATGAGCGCTCGACCCCAACCCAAAATGCAGAGCAAAAAACGTGCCAAAACAGCAGAACCCAAACGCGCACGCCATATACACGCCGTAGGTCAGCATCATAAACTCGGAATCGTGACTCACGCCCGAAGCGACATTCAACGCCAACGAGACGCCCAGAATCACAAGCCATGCAGCGCTCGCGGCCGCAATCAGCCATGAGATAGCACTCAGCACCGGGTGCGGGACCCTAAACGTACGCTCAGGACCGCTCACAGGCGCTACAGGCGCATTATCAACGGCGACAGGTTCAGCTACCACGGTCGAAACATTCGAGGCTGAGGGAGCCGCAGAAGAGCGCCACGGAATATGCACACCGGCGTGCTGCCCCTGCGCCTTCGCGGGGGCCTTCACAGAACGGTGGGGGACACCTCCAGATTCGGGAGGAGAAGAAAGATACGGTTGCTGCATTGCGGGCTCCTGAGCGTATAAACCTCGCATGAGAAGAAACAACAGCGCGTCTAATGATGCGAGAAAATGAGTGTCGGCGATAGATTGAAAGAATACGGTGAGGGCATATTCTTTCTATATTTCAAGATTAGAAGCGAACCGCATAAAAAACGAGGGTTTAGCGGAATATGATGCAATATGACGCGAAAAATCCGAAAACCACAGAGAAAAAATAATAAACCTCAACCTGAAGGTTCAGGGTAGGGTTATTAGGCACACCCCATCGCGGCAAAAACAGCAGAGCAACAGCGAAAGGACCGAGCATGGGAATCATCCTCCCACTCATCTACCTAAGTCTAGGTCTGGGGCTCGCGCTACTGCTACCCGAACGCTGGAGCACCCGCCTCAAAGAAGGCGCCTCAACCCTGCTGACCCGCTGGATTATCCCCGCCGTCATCATCTACACCGTCGCCACCAGCCGCCCCGAACTGTTCTTTGTCGCCGCCTCCACCATGGTGCTGATGCTCCTCGGCGTGCTCAGTGCCGGGCGCATCACCGGCGACCCTGTGCAGAAGCTCGCCTTCGTCTACCTGAACGCGGGACTCTTCGGCATCCCCGTGGTTGCGGGATTCTGGGGTGAAGAAGCCGTGCGTGTGTACATCGGCGCGTACATCGGAAACTCCATCATGGGCAATATCCTGGGAACCTCGCTGCTACGCAGTGGATTCAAGACAGATGCCGAGGCAGGGGAGGGCAATGCACCGGATACACGAGCCACTAGGAGCCGTGGCGGAACCCTCCGCACGGTGCTGCGGGGTCTGCGTACCAGCCCGCCCGTTATCGCCGTGGCAGTGGGTCTGCTCTGCCTACCCGCCGGCCCCTTCCTGAGCCAGCACGGGGCGGGCTTCTACCGGGTACTGACCTGGGTTTTCAGCTTTATCGGAATGATCGTTCTGGGCATGTGGCTCGGTGCCGCCAAACTGCACCGCACCGATTTGACCCGAGCTACCGGATGGGCTCTCCTCCGCGCTGTACTCGTGAGCGTCTACAGCGTCGGCGTGCTCGCGTTCGCCCGCTGGGCACACGATACGGCGGGCGTGCACTTCGACCAGCTGCTGGCGCATCCGCAGGTGCTCTTCATCCTTGCGGTCCTGCCGCCAGCCGCCAACATCGTAATCCTCGAAACACACTACCGGCACGAAGGCACCGCAGCCCCCGTCATTGCCGCCGGGGCGGTCGTCAGCGTGGGAATGATTGCGCTCGCCGTGCCAATCCTGCAGCTCGTGTTCGCCAGATAATTAGAGCCAAGAAAGCACGCTGGGACAACCAAGAAGACAACAAGAAAGACAGCAAAAGGAGGGCGGGGCATAGGCCTCACCCTCCTTCTACTGTCTATTCACCTTATCGGCACGCGGTAGCACTCAACGAGCTACAGCGCTTAGCGTACGATGTGGTACACCTTCGCCTCGTAGGGGCGCAGGGTCGAACCCGCATCGTCCTTGTAGTTCGAGCTCACCAGCTCAACACGAGCGCCAGCCTCACGAGCCTCAGCAAGCACAGCGAAGTCACGCTCCTGCTCCTGGTCGGTGAAGTTCGAAATCACCAGCAGAGACTCATTCGCGGGGGAACCGTCCGCGCCACCGGTACGGGTGTACGCGTACACGGCCTCATCCTCGTTGTGCGGAACCTGCACCGAATCCACCGGAGCGAAGGACGCGTAAACCATCAGGTCCTTCAGCTCGCCGCGGCGCAGAGCCACCAGCTGCTGGTAGTGGTAGAAGATCGAATCCTCATCCGCCAGAACAGCCTCAGCGTTAATCGCCGGGTAGTTCGGGTTCACAGCAATCCACGGGGTCACGCCCTCGGGGCTGAAACCACCGTTAGCGGAAGCATCCCATTGAACCGGAGTACGAGCGTTGTCGCGACCCTTGATGTAGATAGCCTGCATTGCCTCTTCGTGGCTCAGACGCTTGTGGTCCACGTGCATGTCCTCGTAGAAGCGGATCGAGTCACCGTCGCGGTAATCCTCAATCGAATCAAACTTCACATTGGTCATGCCGATCTCTTCACCCTGGTAAATGTACGGGGTGCCCTGCATGAAGTGCAGAGTGGTCGCCAGCTGCTTAGCGGACAGGGTGCGGAACTCATCCGAATCGTTACCGAAACGGGAAACTACACGCGGCTGGTCGTGGTTGTTCCAGTACAGCGAACCCCAGGCATTACCCTCCAGGGTGGTCTGCCAGTCGTTCAGGATGCGCTTGAGCTCGGTCAGCTTGTACGGCGCGTAGGACCACTTACCGCCCAGGGAGCCGTTCGGGTCGTTATCCACGCCCATGTGATCGAAGTGGAAGATCATGTTCAGCTCACCGGTGTGGTATCCAGCCCACAGCTTAGCGTCCTCGGGGCTGGTTGCACTAGTTTCGCCCACGGTCATTACATCGTAGCGGCTGAAGGTCTCGCGGGTGAGCTCCTTCATCCACGGGTGCACCATGGTGCCGTTGGAGATAACGAACGGAATCGAGGAGGTGTGCTTCTCAAAGTCGGTGGAGGGGTCATCCGGGAAGCCCTCGGGCTTGGAGATGATGTTGATAGCGTCCAGGCGGAAGCCGTCAACGCCCTTGTCCAGCCACCAGCGAACCATGGAGTACAGGTCCTCGCGAACCTTCTCGTTCTCCCAGTTCAGGTCGGGCTGTTCCTTGAAGAAGATGTGCAGGTAGAACTGGCCGGTCGCCTCGTCCCACTCCCACGCCGGGCCACCGAACTCGGACGCCCAGTTGTTCGGAGGAATCGGGTTGCCGTCCTCGTCGAAGCCCTTCGGGTCCTTCCAGATGTAGTAGTCGCGGTAGGGGTTGTCCTTGGAGGAGCGGGACGCCTTGAACCAGGGGTGCTGGTCGGAGGTGTGGTTTGCGACCAGGTCCATGAGGATCTTGATGCCGTGCTTGTGGGCGGTCTCAAGCATCTCGTCGAAGTCTTCCATGGTGCCGAAGTCACTCATGATGGCGAAGTAATCGGAAATGTCGTAGCCGTTATCCACGTTCGGCGAGTCGAACACAGGGGAGAGCCAGATGACGTTGATACCCAGCTTAGCCAGGTAGGGCAGCTTCTCGGTGATACCCTTCAGGTCACCGATACCGTCGCCGTTCGCGTCGTTGAAGGAACGGGGGTACACCTGGTACACCACGGCTTCCTTCCACCACTGGCGGCCCTCGTAGGAGGGAACCTCGTATGCCTCGGAGTTGCTCATAATTGCCTTTCTGTACCGGCGGTTACGCCGAAGAGGGAAAAGGTGTCTGTGATTGAAGTATAGGGCGAAGGGGGACCGGAATGTCTGTTCCGGATCCCCCTCGCGCATTACATTTTTGGGGCGTGCCTACTCGGCGTTGCCGAAGAGGTAAACCTTCGCCTCGTAGGGGCGCAACAGGGTGCCCTCGTCGGTGAACTCGCGGTTCTCATCGCGGTAGTTCGAGCTAATCAGCTTCGGGGCGTTCTCGATAGCCTTCAGCTCGTTCGGGGAGAGAGCCTGCGAGTTGGTCAGAACCACCGAATCCAGGTTGCCGCCCGCGTAGTTCAGCTGAACGGTGTCATCGGTGAAGTTAGCTACGACCAGCAGGGCGCGCTCGCCGGTTGCAGCGGCGTCCTCATCGGAGTTCACGCGCAGGTAGGCGTAGACCTGCTCGTCCTCTTCATCCAGGAGGCGGTACTCACCGGTCAGGACGATCGGGTGCTCGCGGCGCAGGCTAATCAGGTCGCGGTAGTGGTAGAACACGGAATCCGGGTCTGCGAGCTCTGCTTCTGCGTTGATTTCGGTGTAGCGCGGGTTCAGCTTCAGCCACGGGGTGCCGGTGGTGAAGCCTGCGTTCTCGCCGGCGGTCCACTGCATGGGGGTGCGTGCGTTGTCGCGGCCGGAGGCGCTGATGTAGCGCAGCATGTCCTCGGCGGAGACGCGGCCCGACTCTTCAACATACTTGCGCCAGGAGTCGTGAATTTCCAGGTCGTTGTAGTCCTTGACGTCGTCGAAGAAGACGTTGGTCATGCCCAGCTCTTCACCCTGGTAGATGTAGGGGGTGCCCTGCATCAGGTGCAGTACGGTGCCCAGCATCTTGGCGCTGACGGTGCGGTACTCGGGGGAGTCGTTACCGAAGCGGGAGACGGTGCGGGGCTGGTCGTGGTTGTTCCAGTACAGAGAGTTCCAACCGCGGCCGTGCAGACCCTCCTGCCAGTGGGTGAGGACCTTCTTCAGGTCAACCAGGTTGAAGCGGCGGTCGGACCACTTGCCCGTCACGCCGCCCTCGGAGGCGTCCACATCCATGTGCTCGAACTGGAACACCATCTGCAGCTCGTTGCGGTCGAAGCCGGTGTAGAGTGCGGCGTCGTCCACGGTCACGCAGGGGGTTTCGCCCACGGTCATGACCGGGTACTTGCTGAGCACCTCGCGGTTCATTTCCTGCAGGAACTCGTGCACGCGCGGGCCGTTAGCTGCGACGGCAAGGGAGTTGTCGAGGCCGCCAGCGAGGACTGCCGGGTCCTCGGGGAAGGAGAGATCCTTAGAGATCAGGTTGATGACGTCCATGCGGAAGCCGTCCACGCCCTTGTCCAACCAGAAGCGCATGATGTCGTAGACCTCTTCGCGGACCTTCGGGTTCTCCCAGTTCAGGTCGGGCTGCTTGACGGAGAAGTAGTGCAGGTAGAACTGGCCGGTCGCCTCGTCCCAC
>NZ_KV814374.1:0-41519 GCF_001813895.1 Rothia sp. HMSC071C12 | reverse complement strand
GGTAGAACTGGCCGGTCGCCTCGTCCCACTCCCATACGGAGGGGCTGAAGCAAGAAATCCAGTTGTTCGGCGGAATCGGCTTGCCGTCCTCGTCGAATCCCTTGGGATCGCGCCAGATGTAGTAGTCGCGGTAGGGGTTGTCCTTGGAGGAGCGTGCCTGCTTGAACCATTCGTGCTCGTCGGAGCTGTGGTTGACGACCAGGTCCATCATGAGCTTGATGCCGTGCTTGTGCGCGGTTTCGAGCAGCTCATCGAAGTCTTCCATGGTGCCGAACTCGGTCATGATGGCGCGGTAGTCGGAGATGTCGTAGCCGTTGTCATCGTTCGGGGAAGCGTAGATGGGGGAGAGCCACAGCACCTGAATACCGAGCTTGGCGAGGTACGGAATCTTCTCGGTAATGCCGGGCAGGTCGCCGATGCCGTCGCCGTTGGAGTCGTTGAAGGAGCGGGGGTAAATCTGGTAGACAACGGGTTCCTGCCACCACTGGGTCTGGGTCGTCATTGTTCTTCCTTCCCTTGGTATGGATGAGTGTTGTGTGGTGCCGCTCTGCGGGCGGCTAACGTCTGATGCCCCTTTAGGACTGGCTGGTGAGGGGCGTAAGGAGGCTCTCCGGCGCCCAGCTGGAGGGGTCAATCTCTAGCAGCAGGCCGCTGTGGTCGGAGATCGCCTCGGGGGAGTTGTCACGGAAGACAACCGCGTGGGATACCACGTCGACCAGGCGGTCAGCGAAGACAAAGTCGATGCGCTTGGCATCCGTGCTACCTTCCCAGCCGGCGATTTCGCGGTGGACGGTGTTCTCGCCGTCGGTGTGCTCCGCTAGGGATCGGGTATCCACCATGCCGCTGGAGGTGACCAGCGCGTAGCCTTCATTGCTCAGATGTGCTGCGGAGTTGAAGTCGCCGCCGAGCAGTACCGGTGCGGTGCGGGCGCACTCGGCAAGCTCCTGCGAGAGGTGTGCGTATTCCTGCGCGAAGAGGGGCTCGCCGTCGAAGTCCCACCAGGACATGTGGGTGGTAGCGCACCAGAAGGTGCCCGTCTCAGTTTCGATGAGCGTTGCCTGTGCTGCGCGGCGCTGCACCTGGTGGTAGCCGTAGCCGGGGGACATATTGATGGGCTTGATACCGCGAATCGGCAGGCGCGAGAGGATAGCTACGCATTCGTCGTAACGGTCCCAACCGATGTGGGTTTCGGTGAGGGTCCACTCGTAAGTGGCACCCATTTCGTTGAGCGCCTGCACGAGCAGCAGGGCGTAGTTGTCTTCGCGGACCGGAACGCCGGCGCCGCCGCGGTAGTTGAGGGGCTCCTTCACCACGGGGGTGGAGGTGAGCTGGTTGACTTCCTGCAACGCAATGACGTCCACCTGCTGTTCAATAATGAACTTGGCGAGGGTACGGATCTTGGCAATCTGGTGGATTTCGCACCAGCTGTGCGTATTGAGGGTGAGGAAGCGCATGTATTAAGTCCGGGGTATGTGTGAGGTTGAAGAATGATATGCGCACCGCGTATTGAGGTGGTGAGTGTTTATGCACTCTGACCTCTATGGGCGCACTGTTTATGCTATCGATTCTGTGCGCTAGGTAATAGGGAAAAAGTCTCATCTGCAGCAAGTATTTTTAACCAGTGCCGGGATATGTTTCAGGTTCTGAAAAACTCTTTCAAAACTCACAGTTTTGGTACCTGTGGGCAGGTATGACCTGGCATTATTGTTTCTGTCTAAAACACATTCGGCATTTAGCGCACGCAGGATATGTGGCACCCGTCTCATATACTTTCGTTTGAGGGTATAAAGATACGGCGTTGCCACCGCAGACCGGCAACGATCGCCGGCACCTGCGTCCGCTCACTCGACAACCCGAAAGGGCGTATAGCCTCATGATGGAAAAAGTACAGAGGTTCGGCTCTGCCATGCTGGCACCCGTTCTTCTCTTCGCATTCGCTGGCCTCGCGGTCGGTATTGCGATCATTGCACAGAACGGCGACCTGATTCCCCTCGCTGCTGACAAGGAAAGCGCGTGGAACCACTTCTGGTCCGTTTGGGAGTCCGGCGCATGGACCGTCTTCAACCAGATGGAACTGCTCTTCGTGATCGGTCTGCCCATTGCACTGGCAAAGACCGCTAACGCACGTGCAGTGATGGAAGCTGCAATGGTCTACCTGACCTTCAACTACTTCGTCGGCGCCATGCTCAAGGTATGGGGCAAGGGCGGCACCGGTTTCTTCGACCTGGACTACACCACCGACATCTCTAAGAGCGCGGCAGGTACCGGTCTGAAGATGATCGCCGGTATCAAGACCATGGACACCGGTATCTTCGGTGCAATCATCATCTCTGCAATCGTGGTGTGGGTACACAACCGCTGGTTCGACAAGAAGCTGCCCGACTTCCTCGGTATCTTCCAGGGTTCCCAGTACGTCTACGGCGTCTGCTTCTTCCTGATGATGCCCGTGGCATTCCTGTTCTCCTGGCTGTGGCCCTACGCTCAGCACGGCATCTCCTCCCTGCAGGGCTTCTTCATCGCATCCGGCGCACTCGGCGTGTGGGTTTACACCTTCCTCGAGCGCTTCCTGATTCCGACCGGTCTGCACCACTTTATCTACTCCCCGTTCGTCTTCGGTAATGTTGTTACCCCGAACGGTATTGCTAAGGACTGGCCGAGCCACCTGACCGAGTTTGCTAAGAGCGACAAGCCCCTGAAGGAACTGTTCCCCGGCGGCGGCTTCGCACTGCACGGTAACTCCAAGGTCTTTGCACCCATCGGTATCGCAGCGGCGTTCTACACCACTGCTCGTCCCGAGAAGCGCAAGGAAGTTCTCGCTCTGATGATCCCCGTCTGCCTCACCGCGATCCTGATCGGTATCACCGAGCCCCTCGAGTTCACCTTCCTGTTCCTGGCACCCCCGCTGTTCCTGGTTCACGCAATCCTGGCAGCAACCATGGCTGCAATCATGTACCAGCTGGGTCTGGTTGGTTACATGGGTGGCGGTCTGCTCGACTTCCTGTTCCAGAACTGGATCCCGCTGTGGGCAAACCACTCCGGCACCTACCTCATGCAGATCGGTGTGGGCCTGTGCTTCACCGTCCTGTACTTCCTGGTCTTCCGCTTCATGATCCTGAAGTTCGACTTCAAGACCCCCGGTCGTGAAGAAGACGGCGGCGAGACCAAGCTCTACAGCAAGGCAGAGTACAAGGCTGCTAAGGCTGCTGAGAAGGACGGCGGCGCAGCAGCTCCCGCAGCTGACGGCGACCTCTACGCACCCCGCGCAGCAGGCTTCCTCGAACTGCTTGGTGGCGCAGAGAACATCACCACCGTGAACAACTGCGCAACCCGCCTGCGTGTCTCCGTTGCTGATGAGTCCCTCGTCAGCACCTCGGATGCAGACTTCAAGAATGCAGGTGCTCTGGGCCTCGTCCGCAAGGGCAAGGCATTCCAGGTCATCGTCGGCATGGACGTTCCCCAGGTTCGCGAGCGTTTCGAGACCATGGTGAACGAAGCTAAGACCCTCTCCTAAGAGACTTCAGCTTTCAACCGCCTGACGGCATAACGCCTCATAAGGTATAGACTTCGCCGGCGGTATCGGATAACACCGATGCCGCCGGCGAAGCTGTACCCGGACACGTACCAGGCGCATACCCAGCTCAAATCTGTTGGCATACACACTCAAAGTGAGAGATGACCGTCCTCACCCGCCCTGGCCGATGACTCTAGAGCGTGTACTATTTATATATTGCTCACCATCGGATTCAGGAGCTTTGAGTGGATTTACAAGACGTCGTGAATGCGAACCAGCACCGATTCAGTGAAACTGAACGGGAAATTTTGGCATTCATGCTAGAAAACGAAGAGTTCGTTGCAGAGTCAACGATCAACTCTCTGGCACATAAAACCTATACTTCGACCAGCTCAATTATCCGCCTGACGAAGAAGCTGAACTTCTCCGGATTTGCCGAGTTGAAGTACTTCATTAAGTCCTCTCTGAACCGCAGCGAACCCTTCAACCCGCGGTTCATTGAGAGCGGCCGCGAAGACATTCAGCGCACCTACGACTACCTCGAGCACATGGAACTGAGCGGACTGCTCAAGCGCATCCATGAGGCTCGCACTGTGTACTGCTTCGGTACCGGCTACGCGCAGCGCAATGCCGTGCAGGAATTTGCCAAGTCCATGCAGGTTTGCGGTAAGTTCTGCCACGTCATTCCGGCACGTAATGAGTTCGAAAGCGCCATGAACAATATGACCCAGGACGATGTGGTCATCATTGTGTCTTTCTCCGGTCAGACCGAGAACATGCGCGAACACATTAAGATGCTGGCGCTGCGCCGCATCCCCATGATTGCGGTGACCGCCATTGGTGTGAACTACATGTCCTCGCACGCTGAGTACTCCCTGCACTACCAGACCACCCCCACCCACATCAGCACCCAGCGTAAGCCCTACTACTCCTTCGTTGCGCTGTCGGTGCTGCTGGACTACATCGTGCGCCGCTACATTGAACACGTTGAACATGAGCGCCGCGAGTCCCTGCAGGACCAGGTGGAAGACGCTCTCAACAATGGTGGCGAAATCGACGCCTGACAAGGCATTTACCGTGCCCGCCTGCCCCTTCACTCACTCCTCCTGAATCCGACCGAATCCGCCTGAGATCATCTGAAAGAGACACCCTGTGACCGCAATTTTCGCGCTCATCGAAAACACCGAGAAGATGCGTAAGTACCTGTTCTGGTACCTCATGATCATCCCCGCGCTGCTACTGCTGTGGATTGCTCTGGGCGCAGCG
Organism: Rothia sp. HMSC071C12; assembly: GCF_001813895.1. Lineage (NCBI taxonomy): Bacteria > Bacillati > Actinomycetota > Actinomycetes > Micrococcales > Micrococcaceae > Rothia > Rothia sp. HMSC071C12. The sequence goes on along the minus strand of NZ_KV814374.1, from coordinate 36,742 downwards.
AACTCCCAGATGGACTTCCAAGCAGCCCTGAAGATTCCCTTCTTCACCGTGGCTTTCCTGAACGCATGCCTCAGCCTGCTGTTAGGCGGCACCCTCAAGTTCGCAGGTGCAGAGAACGAACGCACCGAACGAGCCTACGCCCTGTACCTGACCGTGCTACTGGTCATTATCGGTAACCTGCCCGGCGCAATTCTGAGCTTCTTCCTCTTCCGCTCCCTGCGCTTCGGCAACCTGGAAGGCGAACTAGCACCCAAGTACCGTTGGGCGCTCCTGCCCGCCCTGGTCTTCTACATATTGGTGACCGTGGTGCTACTCGCCGTGAACATCGCAATGTGGTCGAAGTAAGCACAGAGGAACAGACAGCAAGCATGCAGGCACACTAAGCACGCAGGCGTACGCTGACACCCGCCCCGTTTGAGGCACCCGGGCAGAGGACCCCGGAAGAACCACCATCTTCGGTGTGTACGCGCAAACGTACACCGCACTGACCCACAAGGACACTCACGACGTGAACCAGATTCCCGAGCCTACCGACGCGCAACACGCAACCGGCACTCCGGCTGATACTGCTCAGCCCGCCGCAGCCGCCGCGACCTCAGCAGAGGAAACCCACGAAGTAGCCGACGAAATCAACATCGCCGAGCTGCCCGCACACCTGAACCCCGCCCACGAGGACTTCGACCCCTCGGCGGGGCTTGAGCGCTGGGCAGAACAGATGGACGTCTACACCGGCCCGGACGCGATGCTCGACTTCAACCAGGTCGACTACGTGCACATCGACCTGTCCGAAGCGAACCCCTCCGGTCTGGCTCAGCTACTCGCCGGACGCAAGACCCGCCTCTCCACGATTCTGCGCGACAAGTCGCAGCTCGAGGCGGGGATGCGCTCTGCCCGCACCCTGCGCACCAAGATCTACGAACTCGCCACCGACCACGGCCTGGACTCCGGCTACTTCGTTGCGGGTACCGCCTCCTGGCTGTCACACGACACCCGCGAGGACGCCGCCGCCTACGAGAAGCGTTTCATCGCGCCGATTCTTATGGCGCCGCTGAGCATCACCCCGCACCCGAAGGACGACGACTTCGAGCTGCGCCTCGCCGGTTCCGCACGCCTGAACCCGGCGATGGTCCGCCAGATCAAGCAGGAGTACGGCATCGACCTGGGCACCATGGACGTGGCGCAGCTGGCGAACTCCATGTCCCGCCTAGACCCCGAGCCGGTTATCGAGCGTATGCGCGCATCCGCCGGTCGTATTCCGGGCATGACCATTGAGTCGAAGTACTTCATCTCCACCTTTGCGGACCTGAAGGAAAGCCTGGGCGAGCTGCCGCACACCGCCATCACCCCGCTGGTTCGTGACCTGGCGGCACTGAAGGTTCCCGGCGTGAAGCCGCGCGAGCTCAACGCCCACAACTTGCAACAGCCCCTGGACCAGCGCGACCCGGCAGAAGAAATGCTCCTGCTGGACGCTGACGCGAACGCCCAGGAGATTATCGACACCGCGGTCAGCGGTTTCTCCTTCACTATCACTGCGGCACCCGGCACCGAGCCGTTGCGCACCGCCGTGAACATTGCATCCGCGCTGATGGGTCGCGGTAAGTCCGTGCTCGTGGTGGGCGAGAAGCGCTCCACCCTTGCCGAGTTCTCGGCGCTGCTCAAGCGCACCGGCATTGAGAGCCTGCGCTACGACCTGCTCGCCGAGCACGACTCCGAGGCTCAGCGCGCCGAGTTCATTCGCGCCATTGTGCGCAATGAGAGTGCCGAAGAACCGAACTCCGAGGACCTGAACGAAGAGCTCGTCGCGACCCGCGCCGCGCTGCTCGACCACACCCGCGCCCTGCTGAACAAGGACGCGAACTGGCAGATTTCCGTCTACTCGGCGTTACAGCGTCTGGCTGAGCTGACCGCCTCCGAGGACGGCCCGGCAACCCGCGTGCGTTTTGACCGACCCATGCTTGATGCGCTCATGGAGCGCGAGCATGTGCGTGCCGAGCTGGTGCGCCTGGGCGAGATTGATGGTTTTGCGGCGGCTTCGCGTACCTCCCCGTGGTACCGCGCCCGCCTAGTCAATGACGAGGAAGCCGCCGAGGCGTACGCCCTGGTCATTACCCTCAAGTCCTCCCTGCTGAACCTGCGCGAGGCAATGAACCGCACCAGCGCCATGCTGGGTCTGCGCACGGGTCGTACCATCGCCGAGTGGGAGTCGCAGCTGGCGATTCTGATGCGCATCCGTGAGACGCTCAAGCGTTTCCGCGCAGACGTCTACGACCGTCCAGTGACCGACCTGATTGCGGCGACTGCATCCGGTTCGTGGCGTCGTGAGAACGGCATCGAGATGAGCAGTATGCAGCGTTCCCGCCTGCGCCGCGCGGCGAAGGAGTACATCCTGCCCGGCGTGAATATTGGTGACCTGCACGAGCAGCTGAAGGTGGTTCAGGCGGAGCGTGCCGAGTGGATTCGCCACATTGAGGCGCCCCGCACCCCGCAGATCCCGGAGAACCTGGATCAGCTGGCTGCCGCCCTGAACTCCCTGGTTTCTGAGCTGGCGGGCCTGGGTATTGTCCTGGCTGACACCGTTGAGGGCACCGACTTTGTGCGCACCGACCTGGACGCGCTGGATGCGCGCCTGGACGCCCTCATGGCGGACCGCGTGCTGCTGATGACCCTGCCTGAGCGTGACGCCCTGACCCAGAAGCTGCGTGAGCGCGGCCTGTCGGAGCTGCTCGATGACCTGTACGCACGTCAGGTTCCGACCGAGGTTGTTTCCGCTGAGCTGGAGCTTGCCTGGTGGCAGTCTGCCCTGGAATTCTTGCTGCAGCATCACGAGGGTAAGCTGCTGGACGGTGATCGTCTGCGCGATACGGAGTCCCGTTTCCGCCGTGCCGACTACGCCCACATGACCAGCGCCCCGGCGCGTCTGCTGGCGAAGGTTGCTCGCGTGTGGACTGAGCGTATTGAGTCTGAGCACGACCAGGCGGCGTACCTGAAGAGTCAGCTGCGCGGCTACGAGTTCGTGCTCGAGGAGCTGCTGACTCACGCCCCGGTCATGGCGCGTACCCTGTTGCCGCTGTGGACTGCGAGCCCCTTCGCCCTGGCGCGTAAGGTTCCCGCCTCCATGCGTTTTGATACGGTGCTGCTGCTGGACTCCGAGTCGACCCCGCTGGCGGCGAACCTGCCAGCGATTACCCGCGCCGACCAGGTGATTGCCCTGGGCGACCCGCATTCGGGTTACCCCTCGCCGTTCATCGTGTCCGCGCCGACTTTCGGTGCACCCGAGCCGACCGACGAGCAGCTGGACAGCACCTTCGATGTGCTCGCTACCGTACTGCCCAACCGCACCCTGGCGATGCTGCACCGCAGCATGGACCCGGTGATTCTGGACTACCTGAACCGTGAGTTCTACGGTTCGCAGCTGCATGCGGCTCCGGTGAGCCGCGCCTCCTCTCAGCCTGCCGGTTCGCTGACCGTTGAGTACATTGATACTCGCGGTAAGGTCAGCGATAACGCGAACCTGGATTCGCCCGGTGTTGAGGTGGAGCGCGTGACGAACCTGGTGCTTGAGCACGCCTACCGTACCCCGGATCGTTCGCTGGCGGTGGTGACGGCAAGCCCGAAGCACGCTCAGCGGGTGGCTGAGTCGGTGCGTCACGCCCTGAGCCTGTACCCGCAGCTGGCGCCGTTCTTCGCCGCCGGTGAGGAGTCTTTCCGCGTGGTTGATCTGACCCGCGCTGAGAGCCTTGAGCGCGATACCGTGATTTTCTCCCTGGGTGTGGGCCGTGCCCGCCTGGGCCAGGCGTCGTACGATTTGGGTCAGCTGTCTGCCGAGCATGGTCGCCAGGGCTTTGTGGTTGCGTTGACTCGTGCTCGCCGTGCCCTGCGCATCGTTTCGTGCATTGACCCGTCGGAGCTGGACCCGCAGAAGCTGCATCATGGTGCGGTGGACTTCTACCACCTGCTGCGTGAGCACGCGGAACGTCAGGCGCGTGAAGAGGTGGAGGCGAAGGCACAGCGCGTACCGGAGGCCCTGCCGCGTAACGCATTCTTGGCAGCCGACGACGCGGACACCCCGGATTTGGGCGACTGGCTGCTGAACGATTTGGTGGCGCGTCTGCAGGCTCGCGGTGTGCGTGTGACCCGCGGTGAGGGCGATATCGCTCTGATTGCGCACGCCCCGGAGAAGCTGGCGGCTGAGCCGGTTCCCGCGCTGGGTGTGGCTCCCGTGGTCTCTTCGAACCCGAGTGTTCCGGCGGCTATGCCGCTGGTGGCGTGCTCCGATGGTGAGCCGAATTATGCGCGTGCTTCGGTGCGTGAGCGTACCCGCCTGCTGCCGGAGCGTCTGAGCCGCACGGGCTGGAACTACATTACGCTGGGCACCCTGGAGGTTTTCGCCGATCCGGACGCTGTGGTGGCGCGCGTGCTGCACTACCTGGATATGGATGAGGGCGCTGAGGTTCGTGGCTAGTTATTCGTCGACGCCGAAGCCTCGCCGCGGTCACCGTCGTGTGAGCGGCGGCGGCTCGGTGAGCGGGGCTGAGCCTCTGCTGGTGGGTGTGACGACGCCTCCGGTTGTGGCTTCGGGTACTTCCTCTGCCGCGGGGGCTTCCCCGAAGAAAGCTGATGCCCAGAAGCAGAACCCCCAGAAGGCGAGTTCTCAGAAGGCGGCTGCTTCTGCGCAGCCGCTGACCCCGGAGGAGCGTGAGCGTCTGGAATGGATGCGTCAGCAGCGTCCTCCGCACTGGGGTAACAATATCGTGTAGCGTCTTCCTGAGGGAGAGCACTTCTTAAAACGCCGAGGGGCGGGGCAACCTGTGTTGCCCCGCCCCTCTTTTGGGCTGGTGTGGGACCCCGTTTAGGAGTTGCCCTTGTCGGTGCTGTAGAAGCCGGAGCCCTTGAAGGTCACTCCGACGGTGTTGTAGCGCTTGCGCAGGGTTTCTTCGCCGCACTGCGGGCAGATGCGCAGTGCATCGTCGCTAAAGGACTGGCGCTGTTCAAAGACGTGGTTGCAATTCTTGCACTGGTAAACGTAGACCGGCATTTTGTCCTTCTGTATCCGTTTTCGCTGGGATGGTTTATTAACGTGGTTTGAGTGTACCGCTTTTGAAAGGTTGGGAGCTATTTGCGTTTTCTTCTCAAATAGCTATTTCTGTTTCTTTTTACCTTTTTCCTGAGTGATTTTGTTGGTGTGTTCCTGCATATCTTTGCGTTTTTGCATAAAGATTTGGGTGTCAATCAAGAGCGAATCGGGCGTGGGTGAGCCGGGTGCTTTTAGCCCTGCTGGTGAGCGAGGAAAATGCCCCGCTCGGTGAGAATCACCGGTAGAATAGCGTCCCACTGGTCGTAGGGAATGGCTTCGTAGATTTCGTCGCTGAAGACAATGCCGATGCTCCGGCCGGTGAGCTGCTGGTCGCTGAGCAGGGGGATAATGCGGTCGTAGTAGCCGCCTCCCTGACCGAGGCGGTGCCCGCCTGCATCAAAAGCAAGGGCGGGGATGAGGCGCAGGTCGGCGTCAATGAATGCTTGCGTGTCTTGTTCTTCGCCTTCGGGTTCGGGGATGCCCATGGGGCTGAGCGGATGCTCAACGGTGGGGTCCCAGTGCACCCAGGCGAGTTTGCGACCGGGGCGTACGACGGGCACGAGGATGCGGTGTCCCTGCTCATGGAGAGCGTTTAGTGCTTGGACAATGGGCGGCTCAGATTTGGTGGGCAGATACGCCGCAATGGTACCGGGGGAGTGGACCCGCTGTGCGACTGCTTCGAGGATGTGGGCGGTGAAGAGCTCCTGCATCTGCTGCTGGCCGTGTTCGCCGCGGTGGCTGCGTGCGGTGAGGCGGCGCGGGCGGATTTGGGAGCGGAGAATGTCTTTGTCTAGGGAGATATCGTCTGCGCTGGCACCGGCGTCAGAGTTGCTGGTGGCGGGGGTTGTGTTGAGGTGCATGGTGTGTCCCATCGTCGTTGCGGGTCTTGTGTGAAGGGTTGGGGAGTGGCGCGTCCCGTAGGAAGTAAGGTGCGTTCACTCTATGCTGAGAGGTATCCGTGCGCAGGGTAAAACTGCCCTGGTGGGTGGTGAAAATTGACCTATATCTGCGGGGACGTGGATTCCACTTTTTAGTATAGGGTTTGAGAAAAATAGTGCTGAGTTCTGTGGGGTGCATTTTCTTTGCACACCGAAGAATGGGCCGCTGTGGATATGTAGTTAGTCACGTTGAAGATTTTTTCATGTCATAGTGTCTATAAATCGCCTTAAGTACTTTACAACTTAGGGTATTCTTGTGGCATGGCTACTGAAATTAAGTCTGTTACTAAGGCAGTTATTCCTGCTGCTGGTCTGGGCACCCGATTCCTGCCCGCAACGAAGGCAACCCCCAAGGAAATGCTCCCCGTCGTTGATCGCCCCGCGATTCAGTACGTGGTGGAGGAAGCAATCCGTGCCGGTCTGAACGACGTTCTGATGATTACCGGCCGTAACAAGCGCGCTCTCGAGGATCACTTCGACCGCGTTCCCGTTCTGGAGCAGCAGCTCGCTGAGCAGGGTAAGGACGCCCTACTCGCATCCGTGGTAGCTACCAATGAGATGGGTGGCGACCTGCACTACGTGCGTCAGGGCGACCCCAAGGGTCTGGGCCACGCTGTTCTGCGCGCAAAGCGCCACGTTGGTGACGAAGCATTCGCTGTTCTGCTCGGCGATGACCTGATTGACGAGAAGGAAGACCTGCTCGCTCGTATGGTGGAGGTCCAGGAGCGCACCGGCGGTTCTGTCGTTGCTCTGATGGAGGTTCCCCGCGAGGCTATTTCTGCTTACGGCGCAGCTGCTATTGAGGCTGTTGAGGGCGAAGACGGTTTCGTTAAGATTACCGGTCTGGTTGAGAAGCCTGCGGCTGATGAGGCTCCCTCGAACTACGCTGTGATCGGCCGTTACGTTCTGAGCCCGAAGGTCTTCGAAGTTCTGGAGAACACCGCTCCGGGCCGCGGCGGCGAGATTCAGCTGACCGACGCTCTGCAGACCCTGGCTCAGGGTGAGGGCGAAGGCGAAGGCGTCTACGGCGTGGTCTTCTCCGGCCGCCGTTTCGACACCGGTGACAAGCTGTCCTACCTGAAGGCAAACGTTATTCTTGCTGCTGAGCGCCCCGAGTTCGGTGACGACCTGCGCGCATGGCTGAAGGACTTTGTCGCAGAGAACTGCTAATTACTCTGCATCCGCTCTCTAAAGAGGGCAACCGATAAATACCAACCACGCTGAGGAAGGCGTTCTTTCCGGTGGGGCGTTTTAGCCCCAAGGGAGGGCGCCTTCCTTTGCGTCGTATGTGTCTATTATGTGCTTGGGGTGCTACTTGGGTGAGGGCCCAAGGCGTGCCTTGTGCAGGGACGCGACGACGTTGTAGTGTGCATATTCCTTCTGGGGTATATGTTCATATCCAGCCCGATTCTTGCCGCTTATGGAAAGCATTGGGAATATAAGGGTATGATTAAAGTCTAGGGATAAAGGGACGATAGAGGGCGACCTGAATATGACGCTTTTGAACACCTCCGGCGTGTTGGTAATTCTGACCGTGATTTTGCTGCTGTGGTTTGTGCCCAGGAGCCTGCGTCGCGCGCCCGCTGGCCCTGTCATGGAGCCTGAACGTCCCCTGATTAGTGCTGAGCGTACCGCGGAGGATATTCTCGCCTCCGCCGGTGTGCTGCTGAACGAGTCGGAGGCATACCAGTCCTCCGATCACGCGGTGGCACCGGGTACTTCTCTGCCGTCTTCTGCTCTTCCGCAGGTTTCTTCCCGTTCCTCCCACGCGGTGGAGGAATCCGCCCAGCCTGCGCCCGATACGGCTTCTATTTCGCAGATTCGCGAATCTTCCCCGACTGCCCCGTACACGGACGAGATTCCGGTGGTGGAGGACGCAAAGTCCTCGCCGCTGTCCTACTTTGATACTTCGAGCCCGAGCGGTATTGCCCTGCTGGTTGCTGCCGGTTTGGGTGTTCTTGCCCTGGTCACCGGCCTGTTGGCGCTCTTTGGAGTTCTGGCGTGGGGCTGGGCTGTTCTCTTGCTGATTCTTGCCGGCGGTGCATGGGCTGTGAGCCGTTTTGGTCTGCTGGAGTCTGTTGCTAACCAGGTCAAGGCAAGCCGTGATGCACGCCAAGCTAAGGCAGAAAATGATGAGGATGACGAAGCTGAGGACGAAGCCTACGAAGAGTCCGATGAACATGAAGAAGCCGGCGATGATGCTTCTGAGCCTGTAGAGGACTCGGCGGCTGAGGGTGTGGAGCCTGAAGTTGCTGAAGAGCCTGCACATCATGCTCGCCCCGCCACCCGTGAGGCTACTACCCGCAAGTCTATACACGGTGTGAACCGCGAGGCGGCACGCTCGAGCCGCGCGCACATTGCGGTGGACTCCTCTGAAGAGGCGCACCAGGCAGAAGCACCTGTAGCATCTGAGTCTTCTCGCGCTGCCCGTCCCGTACCTGCCCGTTCTGCCCGCGCGGCGGAGGCGCCCGTCGCACACCGTCAGGAGCGTCGCCAGCAGCGTCCGAGTCGATTCCAACCGATTCGCCGCGGTAGCGTGCTCTTTGATCAGGAGAGCGGTTCCGCTACTTCCTCCGGTGCACCGCGTACTGCGGCACAGCCTCAGCGGGTAGAGCAGGCTCCGGTTGATCCGAGCCAGCCTGTCCAGCCTCAGCCTGCACAGCCCGCTCAGGCACCCGTACAGGCTCCCGCCAAGCCGGTAGCAGCTCAGCCTGCACCAGCCACCCAGGCACCTGCACAGCCGGTAGCAGCTCCTGCTCAGCAGCCAGCTATTCAGTCGGATCAGCCGGTGGCTCGCCAGGCTCTGCGCGACGGCTCGCCCGTCCGTCAGGCACCTGCGGCACCTGCTACTCAGGCTCCCGCTCAGCCGATTCCCGAAGAGATTCCTCTGCCGGATGTCCTGGACGATTCCGAGTTCGATGCGCTGGATATCGCCTCGCTGAACGATTCGGTTCTTTCGACCGGTGCTACTGCGACCGGCGGTGTTCGTTCGACGAACCGTCACCCCGGTGCCGGCTCCTCCTTTGAGGCGGTTAGCAACACCTGGAACCCGGTTCAGCTGCCTAAGCCGCTGAGTGCACTGCACCGCCAGGACAAGAACCAGGGTAAGAAGTAGACTTTGCTCCAGATACGCATAAAACCCCGACAGTTCACACTGTCGGGGTTTTTGTATGCCTGGGGATGATTGGGAAGAAGTTAAAAAGAAAAGGAACCCCGTCCATGGGGTTCCTTTTCTAGCATCACACACAGGAAGAAAGTCTTCTAGACCGATTAGGAAGGCCTTCCCACAAGGCCTGCCCTATTCGGTAATAAAAATATATCCTAATTCCCGTGCGGGTGACAAGCTGAAAATAGCGACACCCTGTCAATAAACTAAGGTTGCCCTAAGTAAAATCCGCGCCATTGCAGGCGACAAGGGGCAATAACCCCCGGCTGAAAAAATTTAAAAAAATTTTCTGACCCCTCCAAAAGTCGAATAAGAAGCCTCAAAGAACCTTCAATCAGGTTAATATCGCCCACTCATGAGAGAATAGCCGGGTGAAAGATTGGTTTGACGCACTCCCGATTGAGGTTGCCCTAGCTTTCATGTGGGTGGTCGGAATCGTCCGCACCAGCATCGTGTACGCTCTTGGCGCGCTTGCTGCTGAAGGCGGTGCCCGCCTCGACCGCATCCGCAAAGCCATGGACAGCCCGCTCTACCGTAAAGCGCGCCGCTTGATTAATCGGTGGGGCGTTATTGCTGTGCCCCTCTGCTTTCTCACCGTGGGTCTGCAAACCGCGGTCATCATCACGACCGGCTTCACGAAAATGCCTCTGCGTCGCTGGGTTCCCGCGATGCTGGTTGGAACCTTCATGTGGGCGTGTATTTACACCACCATCGGCTTCGCAATTCTTGCGGCCCTCGGCCTGGAGCCGTGGATGTTCCCGCTCGCCCTTGCCATTGTTATCACGGTGCTGGTCATTGTGACTCAGCTGCGCGAACGCCGCATTAACCGCGAAACCGTTGAGAACACTGCGGATAACATCGCCGAGAACTAGTCCTACTTTCAGCGGGGGATAGGTGCACTATCTCGCCGGGTTGAGGCCACTCACCTACCCTCAATGCCCCCGCCCAAGATGTGCTAGCGTGGAGGGATGAGTTCATCCGCATCCTCCACCGCAGGCACCCCCGAAGAGCAGCCCGTCAACGACTCTGCCCTCACCGCAATCGACCCCGAGCAGAGCGCGCCCGAAAACGCTACCGACCAGGTAGAAAGCGAAGCGCCCACCGAGGCCCCCGCCCGCGTGTACCTGCATCCCGAGCAGCTGGCGATGATCCAGACCCCGGAGGCTCTGCCCATCCCCGTGCTCCAGCGTTCTATGCTGCGCATTAGCTACGTGCCCGCGATTATGCCCGGCAAGTGGTTCAACCGCTGGCACGAGCGTTACGGCGACCGCGTGCAGCTGGCGGAGGTGCCCGTGCGTGAGGCGCGCGGCCTGGACTCCCTGCATCAGGACCTGTGCCTGATTGATCCCGCCGCTAACCCCGCTGCTGGGTCCGCTACTGTATCCTCCGTTGAATCCGCCGCTGAGGCTGCAGAAGAGGGTGCTGCTGTCTCCGAGGCGCCCGCCGAGGTTAGCGCTGAGGCTACCGAGCACGCCCCCATTGAGCGTAAGGACGTACCCGAGAACCCCTTCGCACACATGAGCATTGTGCGCCCCGACCGCGAACCGGCAAGCACCGACGGCGAGAAGTACCACAGCATCCGCCTCTACGAGGAGCTGCCCGTGGTCATTCTGCCTGTGGACCACGTGCTCACCGTGCTTGATGAGGTGCCCGTGGAGGAGCTTGCCGAAGAGTTCCTGCTGCAGCCCGCCTCCGATATTCCCGCCTATGAGGAAGTCTCCCGTGCATGGCGTGAGAGTGCCGGTCGTATCGTGCCCGAAGGTCTGACCGATAAGGAAACCATCGAGCTGGTTGCCGCCGGTGTGGGCCTGTACATTGTGCCCATGTCCATTGCGCGTTTCTACCACCGCAAGGACCTCACCTACCGCCCCGTTGCGGGCCTGGACCTCTACCCGGTGCACCTGGTGTGGCCGCGTGCCCCCAAGGGCGAGCCGCGTAGCGAAGAGCTCGAAGCGCTCCTGCAGGACTTCATCGGTATTGTGCGTGGCCGCACCGCAACTAGTGAGCGCGGTAGCGAAACCCGACAGGCACGCGCCGAACGTATCGCCGCCGAAAAGGCAAAGGAAAAAGCGAAGGCACGAGCCGCCAACGCCCGCCGCGAAGCACGCGATAAAAAGCGCGCCAACGCCAAGAAAAACGGTAACGCGCGCCAGCACGCTCGACAGTCCGCCAAAGCCGCCAGCGCACGCCGCGGCAAGAAACGCTAACGAACGATAGACGGTAAAATCAAACCATGGCATTAGCAATGGAAACCCGACCCGCAGCCTACGCAGTGATCATTGAGCAGGGCAAGCTGCTCATGACCCGCTGGGTGCCCGAAGACCGCGCACTCAGCCCCCTCTGGTCCCTGCCCGGCGGCGGCATGGAACCCGGCGAACAGGCCGACGAAACCGCGCTGCGAGAGACCCTCGAAGAGACCGGCTACAGCGTCGCCATTGAAGACATTCTGGGCGTGCACGCCGGACACTTCCCCGTGCGTTCCACCCAGAAAGACCCGCAAGCGCTACCCTTCTGCGCCCTGCGGGTGGTTTTCCGTGCCCACATTGTCACCGGCGAACTGCGCCACGAAATCAACGGCTCCTCCGACACGGCACGCTGGGTACCCATCGCTGAGCTGGACACCATCCGCTACGGCACCCTCATCGACGAGGTCGCCTCCATGATGGGCTACTCCAACGCCGCCAGCTGGGCACGCGAATACCGCGAATTTCTTGCCGACGAAAACGCACGGAAGCTTCCCTAATGAACCGACTGATCCTCACCCGCCGTGCGGCGCTCACCTCCCTGGCGCTCATGCCGCTACTTGCCGCTTGCGGGAATAATGACGCAACCCCGCAGGTGGACCCTTCCGCGTCCAGCTACGGCACTCTGCGCATCGGCTACGGTGCTCTGCGTGAAATGCGCGCCGTAGCGCACGTGTACGCGCGCGCCCTGCGACAGATTGGCTACTCCGTTGAACTTGTTGACACCGACAACAGCCGCGCTACCGCCCTGCGCGGGCTCATGGTTCCTTCGGCTAACTCCGCCACCCCTACCGCTACTCTGCCCGACGATGAGGAAACCGGTAGCACCACTGCCGCCGCCCCTGAAGCGTTGGACCTGGTCATCGACTACAGCGGCGACCTACTGCTCTACCTGACCGACGACGGCAAAATCAGCCCCGCCGCCGCCCATAACGAACGCATCGCCGCCTCCGTGAGCGCCTCCGCTCAAGCGGCAGGCGTGACCCTGCCCCCGGCAGCTACCCCCACCGCGGAGGAGAGCACCGCCTCCGCGCATGCTACGGACGGCACCGCGAGCCCCACCGCAAGCTCCACCCGCTCCGCAGACCCCATCAACCTGCGCGCCATGAGCACCACCGACATGACCAACGCCATCTCGCGCATCCTGCCCGAAGAGCTCATGCTTCTCAACGGTGCTAGCGCCACCAACAAGGATGTGCTGGTCACTACCCGCGCCGTGAGCGCCCGCCACAAGCTCAACTCCCTCGCGAACCTGCGCGATGTGCAGTCTTCCCTGGTGTTCTCCATCCCGACCGGGTACTCCAGCGGCACCTACGGCGTGGATTCTTTGCGTAGCCTCTACCGTTACCGTGTGCACGACCCGAAGATTCAGGACGACCCCGCCGAGCGCGTCAACGCCCTCACCGCAGACACCGTGCAGGTGACCCTGCTGCACAGCAGCGACTCCGCGATTGAAGAGAATCGCCTGGTCACCCTGGAAGACCCCTCGACGGCGCTTTTGCAGCAGCAACTGGTGCCCATTATCCGCCGTACCCTGCCAGATAGCGCCCGGACGGCAATTAACCGCGTATCATCTACATTAGACACGGGTAACCTCTCGTTCCTGTTGCGTCTGACTAGCGGTTCCAACCCCATCGCAGATGATGACGCAGCACAATTCATTTTGGATCACCCTAGAAAGTAAATCATCATGACGAAGTACCGTCAGTCCTCAAAGTTGAGCAACGTCCTGTACGACATCCGCGGCCCTATTCTGGATGAAGCCAATCGCATGGAAGCGATGGGCCACCGCATCCTCAAGCTGAACATTGGTAACCCCGCGCCCTTCGGCTTTGAGGCGCCGGATGCCATCATGATGGATATCATTCGTCACCTGCCCGAAACTCAGGGCTACTCTGATTCCCGCGGTCTCTACTCGGCACGTACCGCCATTGTGCACCACTACCAGAACCGCGGCATCATGAACCTCGACACCGAGTCTATCTACTTGGGTAACGGTGTGTCTGAGCTGATCCCGATGACCTTGCAGGCACTGTGCGAGACCGGCGACGAAATCCTCGTCCCCATGCCCGACTACCCGCTGTGGACCGCAGCCACCGCGCTGGTAGGCGGCAAGCCCGTGCACTACCTCTGCGATGAGGAAAACAACTGGTACCCGGACATCGAAGACATTAAGTCGAAGATTACCGAGCGCACCAAGGGCATCGTGGTTATTAACCCGAACAACCCCACCGGTTCCGTCTACCCGCGTTCCGTGCTTAAGCAGATTGTGGATGTGGCACGCGAACACGGTCTGGTCGTGTTCTCTGATGAGATTTACGAAAAGATTACCTACGATGGTGCAGAGGCCATCAACATGGCAACCCTCACCGGCGACGACGTGCTCTGCCTGACCTTCTCCGGCCTGTCCAAGGCGTACCGCGTCTGTGGTTACCGTGCAGGCTGGGTCGCAATCACCGGCCCGAAGAAGGACGCCGCAAGCTACCTTGAGGGCATTCACCTGCTTGCCTCCATGCGCCTGTGCTCCAACGTTCCGGCGCAGCACGCAATCCAGACCGCGCTCGGCGGCTACCAGTCCATTAACGAGCTGATTGTTCCCGGCGGCCGCCTGTACGAGCAGCGCACCCTGGCGCACAAGATGCTTAACGAGATTGACGGCATCAGCTGCACCAGCGCGGACGGCGCGCTCTACCTGTTCCCGAAGATTGATGTTGAGCGCTTCGACATTACCGACGATGAACAGTTCGCCCTGGACCTGCTCAAGAGCCAGAAGATTCTCTTCAGCCACGGCCGCGCGTTCAATTGGAAGGACCCGGATCACTTCCGTCTGGTGTTCCTGCCCGATACGCAGACCCTCACCAGCGCCCTGGAGCGCCTGGGTAACTTCATGGCTGACTACAAGCAGAAGCACTAGCGAGCATTATGCTCTCCTCTGCTTTGTGACAGACGCAAATAGCCTGCCCCGCAGTTCTGATGAGCTGCGGGGCAGGCTATTTTTAGCGGCTTCGCGGATGCGCGCTACGCCAGAGGACGGAGCAACACGCCGGGGGGGGGGGAGGAGGGGAGAGAAAGAGGCGTGCTAGTTCGCTGCAAGCTCCTGACCAGCCTGTGCGCCGCGTGCCGCGTTCAGGCGCTCCTGCGCGCCCTGCAGCCACGCCTCGCAACGGGCGGCAAGCGCCTCGCCACGCTCCCACAGGGCGATAGAGGTCTCCAGGTCACTGGCGCCGGACTCCAGCTGGCGCACGACCTGCTCCAGCTCGGCACGCGCCTGCTCGTAGCCGAGGGTTTCGACGGGTGCGCCCAACTCGGCGCTGTTGAAGCTAATGTTCTCGCTCATTGAGGAACCTTTCAGAGGTAAAACCTAGGGATAAAAACTAGAGGTAAAACGTAGGGGTATCGATGTTTAGGAGATGTTTGAGGGATCCGTAGAAGTCACGGTTGCCTGCGCCGAACCGGTCGCCGCACGCACCGTAATCTGCTCGCCCTCACTCAGCGCCGAAGCGTCACGCACAATAGCGCCCGCGGCATCCTGAACGATGGAGTAGCCGCGGTTGAGCGTCTGCGCGGGAGATAGCGAACGCACCCGCGCCAACGTATGCGACAGAGTCGCCGACTCACGCTCCAAGCGGTGCTGCACCGAACGGTGAGCGCGCTCGCGCAGCTGGCTCAGCTCCTCCACACGCATGAGCAGGGAGGACTCCGGGTGGGTGAGCACCGGGCGGCTCCGCAGCTGGGCAATGTAGTTCATCTGCATGCCCACGTAGCCGAGTACCGCGCGGTCCAGGCGGGCGCGGGCCTCGGTGATGCGGGCGGTTTCCTCGGAAATGTCGGGCACAATGCGCTTACCCGCATCGGTGGGGGTGGAGGCGCGCAGGTCGGCGACCGCATCGAGGATGGGGGAGTCTGCCTCGTGACCGATTGCCGAGACTACCGGGGTGGCCGCCGCCGCGACGGCGCGGATGAGCGCCTCCTCAGAGAAGGGCAGCAGGTCTTCGAAGGAGCCGCCGCCTCGGGCGATGACGATGACGTCCACCTCCGGGTGGGCGTCCAGTTCGGCGAGCGCGGCAATGACCTCAGCCGCCGCGCCTTCACCCTGCACGCGGGTATTGCGCACCTCGAAGACCACGCCGGGCCAGCGCAGGGAGGCGTTGCGGATAACGTCCTTCTCCGCGTCAGAATCGCGACCGGTAATCAGACCCACACGATTCGGCAGCATGGGCAGCGGCTTCTTCCGCGCGTCAGAGAACAGCCCCTCAGCGGCGAGAGCTTCACGTAGACGCTGCAGCTGCTCGTGCAGGTTGCCGGTGCCGACCGCGTACACTTCCTTGCCGATGAGGGAGAGCTTGCCGTTCTTCCACAGGCTCGGCTTGGCGCGGGTGACGATGCGAGCGCCTACGGTCACATCAGCCGCCAGGCCGCTACCGGCACGCCCGAAGAGCGCGAGGGTGAAGGAGAAGTCTTCGTTGAGGTCTTTGAGCTCCATGAAGACGTTGCCGCCGCGGCCGTTGAGGGAGGCGACCTGCGCCTCCACCCAGAGCTCGGGAACCTTGTCTACGTAGTTTTTGAGGTTCTGCGCGAGCAGGGCGAGGGGCCAGGGGTTGGTGGCGGTGGTTTCCTGAGACTTCCCGGGAAGCTGCCGCTCGTGCACGGGCGGCACCACCAGTGCGGGTGCCGGCTGCGCTACGGAGGGGTTGTAGAAGTTCATACCTTCTATTGTCCCTGATTGGTCGGTTATGCGCCTGCGCACAGGTCAGCCTGGCGACTCGGGTAGCTTGCACGCAGTGCAGGCAGAACTTAGCTTCTGGCGCATTCTGCGGGTCTGAATCGGCTTTGAACACTGTGAGCGGGTACCCTAGGCTCATGCGCTCACCCGATCAGTCAGCACATCAGAACAACGCCCTCAACACCGCCGCGGCTTCGTCAGCGGCGGGTACTGGCGCGCAAAACTACCCGGCGGACGCGACCCGAGTCGTCGACACCCGGATTACCCGCACGGACGGCTACTATACGGCGGATGAAGACACCACCCTGCTACAGCCCACGCGCACGCTCGGCCACGCCACTGCCCCCACCAAGGCTGAACTGCAGGCCGCCCCAGAGCCTCCCTTCGCGGCAGGTCTGCGGAGGTTCCTGACCGTTGTGCTGTGCGCCCTGGCCCTGGTGACCGGACTGGGTGCAACCACGGGTGCCTGGGTGAACTCTAAGCTCATGTCAGAGCGCGGTTTCTCGCAGATTTCCTCCACCCTGGCGGAGGATTCGCAGCTCGCCTCGCGCATCGCGGACGGTGCGGTCGAAGACCTCATGAACTCCGAAGCTATGACAACCTTCCTCGACGGCACCAAACAAAGCGGCTTATACTCCATTCTTGTAAAGCCGACACAAGACGGCATACGTTCCCTGCTCAACCGTTCCGCGGCTGAGCTGTCAAAAACTGAAGAATATCGAAGCCTCTGGAAGGAAATAGCCGAGGAAACTCGCCGCTACAACCTCGAACACCAGGACGGCCCCGCCGTCATTGTGCTCACCCCCTTCTACCGTGCGCTGGATGCGAAGGTCGGCTCTATCGGCTCCTTCGACCCGGACCTGACGAAGCTCGGCCCTGAAACCCTCAACATTGACCGGTTGAAGGACGGCAACAACCAGCAGGAGCAGCAGGAGTGGTACCTGCACGCCGGCATTAACCGTGCCGCCGCGCTGGGCAAATCCACCGTGCCGCTGACCATCATCTCGGTGCTGAGCCTGCTGCTGGCTACGTTGCTGGCACCCAGGCACCGCATCCTGGTGCCGGTGGTCACGGCTCTGCTCTACGCCCTGCTGGGCTGGGGCGCCGCAGCCTGGTTTGGCGGCCAGAGCCCTGAATCTCTGGGAATTACCAGCCACAGCACCGCCGGAACGGCGCTGATTACCGGGGTATGGAACCAGCTTGCACCGTCACTGACCGGGCACTTGCAGGCGGCGGCAAGCTACGGGCTGGTCATGGCGATCCTCGCCCTGCTGCTCGGTATTCTGATTCGCCTCATCGCCCTGGGACGTAGCCCTGCGAGCGGTGCCACAGTCATCACACACTAAAAGTCCGAACAACGTAGGATAGTAACCATGTCCACTGAAACTATTGCCCTGGGCCTGCCGCCCGTACCCCGCGAGCGCCGCAGCCGCGCCGACGTTGAAGCCGCCGCACCCGTCACCGGTGAGAAGAAAGTCCTGCTCGCCACCCCGCGCGGTTACTGCGCGGGCGTCGACCGTGCCGTGATTGCTGTTGAGAAGGCACTGGAGCACTACGGCGCGCCCGTCTACGTGCGCAAGCAGATTGTGCACAACCGCCACGTGGTGGAGACCCTGGAGAAGCAGGGCGCTATCTTCGTTGATGAAGTGGACGAAGTCCCCGAAGGTTCCGTGACCGTGTTCTCGGCGCACGGCGTGTCCCCGGCGGTGGTTTCCGCAGCCGGCGACCGCTCCCTGAACACCATTGACGCGACCTGCCCGCTGGTGAACAAGGTGCACCGCGAGGCTGTACGCTTCGCCAAGCAGGACTACGACATCCTGCTCATCGGCCACACCGGCCACGAAGAGGTCGAGGGTACCGCCGGTGAGGCGCCCGACCACATCCAGATCGTGAACTCGCCCGACGAGGTGGATCAGGTGACCGTCCGCAACCCGGAGAAGGTCGTCTGGATTTCTCAGACCACCCTGTCCGTGGATGAGACCCTGGAGACCGTGGCGCGTCTGCGTGAGCGTTTCCCCTCGCTGCAGGATCCGCCTTCGGACGATATCTGCTACGCAACCTCGAACCGCCAGGGCGCTATCAAGGAGATCGCTCCGCGCGCCGACCTGGTCATCGTGGTGGGTTCCGCGAACTCCTCGAACTCCGTGCGCCTGAAGGAAGTAGCCCTCGAATACGGCGCTAATCGTGCCGAGCGTGTGGACTTCGCACACCAGGTCGACGAATCCTGGTTCGAGGGTGTAGCAACCGTGGGCCTGACCTCCGGCGCGTCCGTGCCCGAGGTTCTGGTTCAGGAGGTGCTGGCTCTGCTCGCCGAGTACGGCTACAACACCATCGAAGAGGTAGAGACCGCGAAGGAAGACATTCTCTTCTCCCTGCCGAAGGAACTGCGTTCCGCCCTGAAGAATGACGAGAACGTGGGCCGCCAGCTCGGTGGCCGCGGCGCTAAGCCCACTCGATAAAGGCTAGATAGCCCAAATACTGCGAATAATCCCCGTATCTTCCCCGTAGTGGGGCGGATACGGGGATTTTTGTATCTGATGTGCGGGATGCATGGGTAGGGGTTCTTGTGCAGCTTCGCCTTTGTGCAGCTTCGCGTTCACGCTACGCGGGGGAGTGCCCCCTCTGCGGCGCTGGGCGCCTTGAGGACGGAGCCCCCGCTCCGCGTGACCGCCTCCGCTGCTTCGTGGTCTCGCTACGCGGGGTTTTTCGTGCCTGAGGATGCATTGGGATGCACGGCTTGGGATGGCGGTACGCGCCGGTTTCCGCTCGCGGGGGAGTGCCCCCTCTGCGGCGCTGGGGCGCCTTGAGGACGGAGCCCCCGCTTCGCGTAACCGGCTCCGCTGCTGGGGGTGTGCCCCCTCTGCGGCGCCCCAACAACGATTGATACAGGCGCCTTGAGGACGGAGCCCCCGCTTCGCGTAACGGGCCGCGACGCTCGCATATCCTCAACTCATGACATTTGTCATGGGCAGCTCATGACACTCTGTACCGCAGCGGCGCGAAAACCGGAGGTGTAATAGAAACATGAACACCGCAGCACTTCAGAACAGCAAGCACAACACCGCAGAAACCGTTATTTCCGCCCGCTCCCTCCGCCAGGTTTTCTCCACCCGTGCGGCAGGCACAGTGGTCGCCGTCGACTCGATTGACCTGACCGTCAAGCGCGGCGAAATCATCGCACTGCTCGGCCCCAACGGTGCAGGCAAGACCACCCTCATCGACATGATTCTTGGCCTGACCCAGCCCAGCGGCGGCGAGTTGAGCGTCTTCGGTCGCAACGCCTCCGAGGCGGCACGCGCCGGTCTGCTCGGTGCGGTTCAGCAGACCGGTGGCCTGCTCAAGGACCTGACGATCCGCGCCACGGTCGAGATGATTGCGGCGCTGTACCCCAAGCCCATTGACGTGGATGAGGTGCTCGCCGGCGCTGACCTGACCGATATCGCTAAGCGTAAGGTCGGTAAGTGCTCGGGCGGTCAGCAGCAGCGTCTGCGTTACGCCCTGGCGACCATGCACTCGCCGGAACTGCTGATCCTGGACGAGCCGACCGCCGGCATGGACGTGAATGCGCGCCGCACCTTCTGGGAACGTATGGAAGCCATCGCAGAACGAGGAACGACCATTCTTTTTGCGACGCACTACCTGGAAGAAGCACAGAACTTCGCCCAGCGCATCGTGCTCATGGAATCCGGCTCCATCATCGCTGACGGCTCCTCCGACGAGATTCGCGCCCTGACCGGCCACCGCCACCTTTCCTTCCTCGCACCCGCACCCATCACCGACCTGGATGTGCCGGTCGAGGTGACCGAAGAGTCCGGCGGGTACCGCCACCGCATCTCCGTGCTGGAGATTGAGCAGGTACTGCGCACTCTGCTGAACAACTACAGCATCAGCGACCTGGAGGTCACCAAGCCCTCCCTGGACGAGTCCTTCACCCTGCTGACCGAGCAGGCCGCCGCCTCCAAGGCATCCGACGCCTAAACATTCAGACTGCCTAAACACCACACCATCTAAACGCTACGCCGCCGTTACACACCTCAAGGAAAATATCATGCTCCGCTACGCACTCTACGACATCCGCGCTTCTATTCTCTCGACCGACCGTTTCTTCTTCGGCGTGGCACTGCCCATCGTCTTCTTCCTGCTCTTTGGCGCGATGCAGGATTACTCCTCCCAGCCGATGGGTGACGGCAACGTAGCGGCGTACGTCATGATTGGCATGGCGCTCTACGGTGCGGTTCAGAACACTGTGGCGATTAGCGGCAGCACCGTCGCTGAGCTTTCCAGCGGCTGGAACCGCCAGCTGGCGCTCACCCCGCTGACCACCGGCAAGTACCTGGGCGCGAAGTCGCTGACCGCCCTGGTGATTTCTGCGGTGCCGGTGATTGCGGTGAACATTGTGGGCATGTTTACCGGCGTTGAGATCCCGGTGAACCAGCAGCTTGCCGCTGGCGCGCTGACGGTGCTGTGCGGTCTGGTGTTCGCCTTCTACGGCATCATGATGGGCCTGCTGATTCGTAACGAGAACGCCGTGTCCATTGCGAACGGTCTGCTGGTGATTATGAGCTTCTTCGGTACCGTGTTCTCCCCGCTGAGCACCGACCTGCTGAAGTACGCCCGCTTCACCCCGCTGTACGGTGCCGCTGAGATTGCCCGCTACCCCTTCAGCGCAGGTCAGACCATTATCTCGGGTGGTGCGGACTGGCTCGTGACCGAGCCGCTCTGGTACGCCGTGGTGAGCCTCATCGTGTGGGCGGCTATCTTCCTGGGTGTTTCTGCCCTGCTGATGCGCCGCGCAACCCGCCGCTAAATGCTTCTTCCCGCCGCAGCCTCAAATCCCGAGGCTGCGGCGGAAGCCGTATCCACTCGCACCGAACCCACGCTGTACCCGTTGAAGCCGCCGCACCGGTGGTATCTGCACCCGCGGTATTCTCACGTTAGGCTAGAACCATGACCGAAACCCACACCCACCCGCACAACACCGACCAAATTCGCACAGGGAACGAGGTGGCACCCTCCGCTGCGAAGCGCACCCTGGGCAAGAACCGCTTCCGCTTCCTCTACCGCGAACGCCGCGGCAGCGTGAACTGGCTGGCGTTGGGCTTCAGCGCCCCGTGGCTGGTGTTCCTGCTCATGCCGCTGGACAGCTTCCTCACCGCCCCGGAACTGGCGTCGGTGCGTTGGACCGGCGTGGCGCTGATTGTGCTGTTCGCGGTGGTGAACTGCTCGGCGTACGCGGTGCCGTGGCTGGTGCCGGTCGCCTCCACGGTGCGTCGAAGCGTCATCTGGACGGCACTGATGATTCTGCCGTTGGTAGGTATGGCGGTGTTGACCCCGAGTGACATACACGTAATTCTGCTGGGCTTCGGCATGTACTTTGTGGCGTTCTGGATTTTTGGCACGATTGCCCCGTACCGTCTGCGACTGACCGTCGCGGCGTCGATGGGCGCAATCTGCTGGTTGACATTCGTTACTGTGAGCGGTTTCGATTTCTCCTCTCACGGAGGCATTGCTCTCTTTATCGGCGCGCCGCTGCTGGGTCTTCTGGGCTTCTCCTACCTGATTGAGCTGGGCGAACGCGCGGACGTGGCGCGTGCCTCCCTGGCGCTCTCCGAGGAACGTGAAGAGATCGCCCGCGACGTGCACGACGTGCTCGGCCACTCCCTGACCGTCATCACCCTCAAAGCGGAGCTGGCGCAGCGCCTGCTGGAGATTGACCCCGCCCGCGCCGGCGCCGAGATGGAGGCAATCGCGCAGCTGTCCCGCGCATCCCTGGCGGAGGTTCGCTCAACCGTGACGCGCCTGCGCGTGCCCGACTTCTCGGGCGAGATTGAGGGGGCGGGACGTGCCCTGCAGACCGCCGGCATTCGCGCCGAACTGCCGGATGCTCAGAGTGCGCTCGCGGTGGCTGGTGTGAACGCGAAGCTGTTCTCTTGGGTTCTGCGTGAGGCGGTCACGAATATGGTGCGCCATTCGGGTGCGAACGCGGCGCGGGTGCGTCTGAGCGCAACCGGTCTGGACATCCTCGATAACGGTGTGGGTGTGGGCGATGCCCGCGGTAACGGCCTGACGGGTATGGCTCAGCGTGTGGCGGCGTCCGGCGGTAGCGTGGTGATTGAGGCGGCGCCCGAGCAGTGGCTGGCGGAGAACCCTGGCGGTGGGGTGGGTACGCGCATCCGTGTGAGCATGGACGGTGACACCTCACTGCTGTAGGTAGATTCTGCAGATTGTGGAACTTGGCGTCGCGCCCTGGACGGGGGAGCTACCCGCCCCTGTATGGTGGTGGTAGACAACCTCACGCGGTTGTTCCGCCCGCCGTTATCACCCTGTCTTCAGCCCTGGGAGGCTCCCATGATTCGTGTTCTGCTCGCTGACGATCAGCAGCTCATCCGTGAGGCTCTTGCCGCTCTGCTGGGGCTGGAGGTTGACCTGCAGATTGTGGGTCAGGTCGGTAGTGGTGATGAGGTGCTGGGCGCTGTCGCCCTGTTGAAGCCGGACGTGGTGCTGTTGGATGTGCAGATGCCCGGTACTTTGCTGGCTGATGGTATTGAGGCGGCTGCGGCGCTGCGTGATGCAGGTGCGGTGAGTGAGTCGGGTGAGCCGGTGCGCACGCTGATTGTGACGACGTTTGGCCGCCCGGGCTATGTGCGCCGCGCCCTGGAGGCTGGTGCGAGTGGTTTCGTGGTGAAGGATACGGGTGCTCGCCAGTTGGCGGAGGCGATTCGTCGTGTGCATGCGGGGTTGCGTGTGGTGGATCCGTCATTGGCGGCGGATTCTTTGGTGACGGGTGCTTCTCCGTTGACGGAGCGTGAGGCGCAGGTGCTGCGTGAGGCGGCGTCGGGTGGTACGGCTCAGCAGATTGCGTCGGCGTTGTTTTTGTCGGCGGGTACGGTGCGTAATTATTTGTCGGCGGCGATGGCGAAGACGGGTGCGTCGACGCGTCAGGACGCGGTGCGTATCGCCACGGAGAACGGCTGGCTTTAGCCCCCTGCTCTCATCAACCCGGGCGGCTCCTGCCCGAACACGGTAGAATGGTAGTGTCTATGCCCGCAGGCGCCCCGCACCCGTTTCTTCCTGAGACCGACGGTGCCGCGCTTGGAAGCGGGCACCATTTTCGCCCTGTGCCCGCCCGCACCCGCCGCATCACGTACGCGGCGCGTCCTGAACGTACGGCGGCACATGATTCGAAGGAAAACTTGTGGCTCTAACTATCGGCATTGTTGGCCTGCCTAACGTGGGCAAGTCCACCCTGTTCAACGCTCTGACTGGCAACACCGTGCTGGCGGCTAACTACCCGTTCGCGACTATCGACCCGAACGTGGGCGTGGTGAACCTGCCGGATGCGCGTCTGAACCGTCTGGCTGAGATTTTTGGTTCGGAGCGTATTCTGCCTGCGACTGTTTCGTTCGTTGATATTGCGGGTATTGTGAAGGGCGCTTCTGAGGGTGAGGGTCTGGGTAACAAGTTCCTCGCGAACATTCGTGAGGCGCACGCTATCGCCCAGGTGGTGCGTGCGTTTGATGACCCGGACGTCATCCACGTGGACGGCAAGGTCGACCCCGCCTCCGATATGGAGACCATTAACACTGAGCTGATTCTGGCTGACCTGCAGACTTTGGAGAACGCTATTCCGCGTCTGGAGAAGGCTGTGAAGATTAAGAAGGGTGACGCCGCTCAGCTGGAGACTTATAAGGCTGCGCAGAAGATCCTGGAGGATGGTGACACCATCATTTCTCGTGCGAAGGACGCGAAGCTGGAGCTGGCTCATTTGAAGGAGCTGAACCTGCTGACTGCTAAGCCGTTCATTTACGTGTTCAACGCGGATGAGGGCATTCTGGCGTCTGAGGAGAAGCAGCAGGAGCTGCGTGACATGGTGGCGCCGGCTGAGGCTGTGTTCTTGGATGCGAAGCTGGAGGCTGATCTGGTGGAGCTGTCTGAGGAGGAGGCTCGCGAGATGCTGGAGATGAACGGTCAGGATGAGTCCGGCTTGGACCAGCTGGCTCGTGTGGGCTTCTCGACCCTGGGTTTGCAGACTTACCTGACTGCTGGCCCGAAGGAGGCTCGCGCCTGGACTATTTATAAGGGTGATACTGCGCCGCAGGCTGCTGGCGTGATTCACTCTGATTTTGAGCGCGGCTTCATTAAGGCTGAGGTGGTGTCTTTCAAGGACCTGGACGAGGCTGGCTCCATGGCGGAGGCGAAGGCTCGCGGTAAGGTCCGTATGGAGGGCAAGGACTACATCATGCAGGACGGCGACGTGGTGGAGTTCCGCTTCAACGTCTAGGAGGAAGAAGTGAACGAAGAGAGCACGGGCGCTAGGGCGAGTACGAACTTGGAGTAGGGGGGTACCTTGAAGAATCATGCTTCACATGGTCCTGAGTGCGATCAGAGGCTTCTTGCGCAAGTTCGGGAGTCGTTCGGTCGGGTGGTCTATAGCCATAAGATCCATGAGAAGCAAGCAGACATCAGCTTCTCGAGGTATCAGTGGCAGCAGGGAATTTTGATTGCTCTGTCTGCAGTTAGCTCAGGAACATTTCTGACTCTCGTCTTTGGTCTGTTCGGCAACTCAACTTTGACCAGCATCGTCACTTCCTTCTGTGCGCTTCTGGTCAGCTGGATGAGCCTTGGTGCGAAGACTTTCAAGTTCGATGAAACCTCGGCAGCCCATCGTGACGTAGCTTCGAATCTCTGGGATGTCCGGGAGTCATACATCTCTCTGATTGCCGACATGATGTCGGGCCAGATAGCAGACATAGACGCGCGGAAGCGCCGCGACGAACTGCAGAGCCTCGCGCGAGATGTATACTCCGCAGCCCCGCGCACCTCAGGCAAAGCCTTCGTACGCGCGCAGGACGGACTGAAGAACAATGAGGAAATGACGTTTACGACTCGTGAAATCGACCTGTTCCTCCCCGAAGCGCTCCGTCTCGGTGGGGAGGAAGGGCAACTATGAAAACGGCAGAGATGTTCGATGGGTTGCTGAGCGCTCTTAAGGTGGGCGACACAGCCTCTGTGATCGCCAGCCGACGTGATGAGATCGCCAAGGCACTCAACAAAGATTTCCGCAAGAAGGATGGCTGTAGCGACTACAATCTCATGGTTGGATCCTTTGGTCGGCACACGGCGATCAAGGGTGTCTCTGACCTCGACATGATTTATATTCTGCCGACAGGTATTCGTGAGGACTACACAGGAGATAGTGGGCCTCGTCGCATGCTTGAACGAGTCCGCGACGATCTGAAGGCTCGGTACCCGAAAACAGATATCCGGGTCGATCAGTGCGTAGTTCGCGTGCAGTTTGCGGCCAATGCCTTCAAATTCGATGTCCAACCAGCGTTCGAGAATACAGACGGCAGCTTCTCCTACCCTGATACAAAGTCCAAGAGCTGGAAGACCACTAAGCCCCGCGACGAGATTCAAGCTATCCGTGAGAGCGTCGACCGCACCTCCGCCAACATGCGTCACCTCGCGCGTATGGCCCGCGCATGGAAGAACGCCAACGGGGTGGTCATGGGGGGCCTCCTCATCGACACGCTGGTCTACCACTTCTTCGAGCAAACGCACGAGTTCGACGCAGCGGGTAGCGGCTCATTTGATCGGATGGCTCGCGACTTCTTCGAGTTCCTCAAGAACGAGCCGGAAAAGGACTACTACTTGGCCCTTGGCAGCCATCAGCGCGTCTACGTGAAGGCCAAGTTCCAACCCAAGGCGAAGAAGGCCTACAACCGCTGTGTTGGGGCTATAGAAGCCGAGGGCAAGTCTATGGCAAATTCCATCTGGCGCGAAGTATTCGGTACATTCGTCCCGCGAGCGAAGAGCCCGAACGATGTGCGGTTGTTCAAGAACACTGAGGAGTTCGTCGAGGACCGCTACCCGGTTGACATCTCGGAAACTGTCTCGATCGATTGCAGAGTGACTCAGGACGGTTGGCGACCGATGAAACTGCGAGAGATGTTGCGCACTGGGACGTGGCTGAAGGTCGATAAGAAGTTGCGCTTCATGGTGGTCGAGTGCTCTGTTCCACAGCCATACAAAGTGAAGTGGAAGGTCCTTAACCGTGGTCCGGAGGCGGAGCGACGCAACAGCATCCGCGGTCAGATCGTCGACTCCACAGTATCCGGTGTGCGGGACGAGCGGTCGGACTTCCCAGGGGAGCACCTTGTGGAGTGCTACATCGTCAAAGATGGCATCGTCGTGGCACGGGATCGCATCGACGTTCCCATCAGCAGTACGAGTACCCGTTCTTCCTCCTCGTAAGCCGTCTGTTAAGCCCTCTGAATGGTGTAGTCTGTGAGTAGTCTCATTTGACGTGAGAACTAGGTGGAGTTCCGCTTCAACGTCTAAGCGATACAAACATAAAAGCGGAGCCCCGCACTGTGAATGTACAGTGCGGGGCTCCGCCCTATTAACCCTCGCGCGCCACAAAAGGCAGCCGCCCGGGTATAAGCCTTATCGACCGGGATTAGTGGTCAGCACCAACCATAACGTTGGAAGCCTTGATGACTGCGTAAGCGGTCTCGCCAACCTTCAGGCCCAGTTCCTTAATGGACTCGTTGGTGATGGACGCGGAGATAATAACCTCGGGAGCGATCTCAATCTTAACGATGCCGTTGGTTGCACCCTCGGTGATCTCAACAACCTTGCCAGCGAACTGGTTACGTGCAGAAAGCTTCATGAAGCCGTGCCTTTCACTCAATAAACGTACAAATGCTCTAGATACTTTACACGCCTTATCTTCTGCATAATGAGCAAAAACCCGAATTTTCGTAAATATTACGCACAAACCAGGCAAATTTTATTTTCGGTTTCACCCACGCCCCGCACCCACCCCAAAAGACCGGCAAAAACCAGCCCCGCACATGCGGTTCACACCCGCCAAATGGTATAGTCAGCACGAACGCGAGAACCCTCGCACCCCACCACCGTCGCACCCCTTGCCTGGCTGACGCGCGCCCACACGCCGCAGCCACACACCGTAGGGGAGCGGCCCATCCGCACAGATCGAAGAAGGAACCATGAGCGAAAATCTCAACGAAATCGAAGCACCCGCCTGCCCCGAATGTAGCGAAAACTACACCTACGAAATGGGCGAGCTCTGGGCATGCCCCATGTGCGGCCACGAATGGGAACGCACCGCAGCAGATGAAACCGAAGAAGAAGCAGGCGCCAAGGTTCTCGACTCCGTCGGTAACGAGCTCGTCGACGGCGACTCCGTCACCATCGTCAAGGGCCTGAAGGTCAAGGGCGGCGCAGACATCAAGGCAGGCACCAAGGTGCGCGGCATCCGCCTGCTCGAATCCCCCGTCAACGGCCACGACATTGAGGCGAAGGTCCCCGGCGCAGGCCAGATGTACCTGAAGTCCTCCGTCGTCAAGAAGGCATAAGCGAAGAAGGCATAAGCCAAGGCGATATAAGCCAAGGCGATATAAGCCAAGAAGACGTAATGCCTCCTGCGAGGCGCAGAAAAGGCGGCACCTCCCGCACTAGCTCACGCTAGGGGAGGTGCCGCCTTATGCTTTATAAAAATTGCTTAGGTTTTAAAAGAAAATTGACGAATATTTCTTTACTTTTTACCGGTCAATCCCATGTACAGGGAAATGGTCAGCATTGCAGCAATAATTGAGATAATCCAGCGAATCCAGTCAATGCCGCTAGTGTCTGCAACACCCAGCTGGGTCGCTGCCCAGGTACCGATTGCTGCGCCGACAGCACCGCAGATAATGGTCCAAAGAATCGAAATGTTCTGGCGGCCTCGCATAAAGAAGCGTGCAAGTGCACCAATAATTGCGCCGGTAATAATGGTGCCAATAAAAGTACCCATTGTAATCTCCTTGGGTTTATATATCTGCCACTGTGGCAGATAGTATGTTGTTTTCAATTATACGTAAATATGATATAAGAAGAGCTTATATGAGCTTTTATTAAGCTAAAAGCACCTTAGTGTTTTATCTCTAAAACGCTAAGGTGCTTTTCTCGTCAATGAGATGAGTGTCGAATGTATCGAATGGTGAATGTATTGACTACTTCGACTTACGCCAAATCTTCAGAGCGCTACAAATCATCGGCAACTGCAGGGGCAGACGACCGTACGCAATAGCCTTACGCTGAGTGGACTGGTTACGTGCATCCAGAGCCATCTGAATGTTCGCGGGGAACACCGCAACAAACAGCAGAGCCGCAAGCAGGCCACCGGCACGGCGGGTCTTGTCATTAGCCAGCAGGGCAGCGGTGCCCAGCTCAGCTACACCCGAAGCGTGAGTGTACGCGTGGGGAGGGCCCGGCAGGTACTTCGGCACAATCGAGTCAAAGGGATCCGGGATGATGAAGTGCAACGCACCCATCACAGCGAGGGCGCGAGCCATGCGAGTAGCCGAGCGCTCAGCGCTGTACTCTTTCTTCTTAAAAATACTCATGCTCCCATTATGCGCCCGTCAGAGGCATATTCCCCGCCTCAACGATGCGCTGAACCGCTGAGTGTTTGACTGTCTAAAATGCGGACTTGGCACGTCAAACAGAAAACGTTGTTCAAAAGCAGGTAAGATAGGGAGCAACGGCACCACGTGCGGATGACACCCCGCCTGCCCTCACCTTCAGGTGAGTCGCCAGACGGAGTAAAACACCGGGTGCCCTTCAGAACAATCAAAGGAGTACATCATGAAGAAGATTCTGTTCATCGCTATCCTGGCAGGCGCCGCATACTTCGGTTACAAGAAGTTCGTTGCCTAAATAGCTAGCCCTCGGGCACTCTACATATCCTTAAGCAACGGAAAACCCGCCGTCTCACATATGCACCATATGCGAGACGGCGGGTTTCTCGTATGCCCAACTTCTTGGGCATCAAACACGTAGCCTATAAGGTGAACCGGCTATTCGCTCGGCGGAACCTCACCGGTCATCACAACCTTATTCTGCGAAGAGCTCCAGCTGAACTCAGCGGTCGTGCGACCGCTCGCGTTGTGTACCTTCTCGTCTTCCTTCATATAACGGTAGGTCACGCTAATCGAGCTGTCCGAGGTACGGGTAATCACCGGAGAGAACGAGTACGGCTCATAGGTTGCGGTACCAATGAACTTGCCGCGGTGGAACAGCAGAATGTGGTGCGCCATCGAGGAGATGCAGCAATCAGACGGGGAAGAACCCGGAATCGCGTCAATCCACGACAGCTCAGCACAGGGGTCGTAACCCTCGTACGTGCGCGAAACGTTCGTCCACTGATCCCACTTGCTCTTATTCTTCAGCTCGCGCAGAGCCTTAGACACCACGGTCGATGCAGAATCAGACGCGCAGGTGGAATCCTTCTTAGACTCAGACTTAGCCTCAGACTTGGAATCCGACTTCGACTCGGATGCGGTCGGCTCAGCATGAACCGTAATCGTCACCACCGACGGCATCGGAGCAGGCGACGAAGCACTCGGGGTAGCGCTCGGGCTCGCCGACGGGGTCGGGAACAGTGCCTGAGTGGAGGTCGCGCTCGCGGAGGCAGAAGCGCTACCAGAAGAAGACACCACGGTACCCGAAACAGCAGAATCAGTGCTTGCCGAGCAGGAAGTGACAACAAGAGCTAGAGCGGCGCCCAACGCAGGTAGAGCCAAAGCGGTACGGCCGGTGAAACGGCGGCGATTAGAAGACATGAATACTCCTGAAGATGCGCGGCAACGCGCATCGGTGCTGGTCAAGAAGTGAATAGTGTGAACTCGTCCAGTATAGGGAAAAAGAGGCGAGCACGCGGTGCGTGCAGTCAGTGCCGTTCGTTACCGTAGAGTCACAGACCAGGATTACCGCTAGACAGCCGCTACAGCAGGGCCAGAAGAAGTGAAGCAACGTAGCAGAAAATCAGCTATGCGGAAACTCTGCCCGCTAGTGCCTGTGTCCCCTTGCACACCCGCCCTATCCGGGGGACAATGAAGGCATGGCTGAAGTAACTCTACAGAACGAACTCGTAATCCACACCAACGGCGACCTGCCCGCAGTCGGCGCAAAGCTGCCCGAATTCTCGGTTCTCGCGGCTGATCTCTCCGAGATTTCCTCCGCAGACTTCGCAGGTAAGAACCTGGTGCTGAACATCTTCCCCTCCGTCGACACCAGTGTTTGCGCAACCAGCGTCCGCACTTTCAACAAGCAGGCTGCAGGCCTGGAGAACACCGTCGTGCTGTGCGTCTCCAACGACCTGCCCTTCGCAATCGGCCGCTTCTGCGCAGCCGAGGGCATTGAGAACGTCGTGACCTCCTCCGCTTTCCGCTCCTCCTTCGGTGAGGACTTCGGCGTGAAGCTCGTGGACGGCCCCCTGGCTGGTCTGCTGGCACGCTCCGTGGTCGTCGTGAACCCCGACGGTGAGGTTGTCTACACCGAGCTGGTTCCCGAAACCACCAACGAGCCCAACTACGAAGCAGCCCTGGCAGCTATCAAGTAAGCCCTGATAGCTATCAACTAGTAGCTATCAAGTAAGCTTAGTACGGGAGCCGGACGTAACGCCGGCACCCGCATAGTACTTCCGTCAGGGACACTTGGCGGTACACAGCACAGCAGATACTGAACGTCTACAGCGCATGGGTTCAACCACACATGCGGCTGGCGACAGCATAACGCCCCGCCCACCCGGTATTTCGGGTGGGCGGGGCGCTTTACTATATCCAGACTTAGTGCGCGATTTAGACTTAGTGCGTGGAGGCGCCGGGCTTGCCGGAAGTGTCGGAGGTTTCGGCGGGCTCCTCGTCCGCGACCAGCATATGCTCCGGCAGGGTGCCGCGGCGCTTAGCCACCACAAAACGCGACACCAGCAGCAGAATGTACACCACCATCGAAATCAGCAGCATCGACTGCGGCGCCACCAACAAACCAACCGCCGCAGACACACCTGCAATAGCGGCAGTCGTGCGGTCCTTAGAACTGCGATACGCATCGATAGCGAGCACCGCAAAGAGCGCAGTCATCACAAAATCCACGCCCTTGAGGTCACTCAAGAAACTTGCACCCAGCACGTAGCCGAGCGTAGCGCTCGCTAAGACGCTCAGGTGCAGGCCCGCATGAATCCACAGGATGCGGGAACCACGCAGCTTATGGCGGTCCGGTCCGGTGTTCAGCGCGTACGCCTCATCAATGAGGGTGTACACGGTGTAGAACTTCGCCAAACCACCACGCACCCGCTCAATCGGGTAGGACAGGCCGTACATGAGGTGGCGGGAATTAATGAGCAGAGTCATCACCGCAATAGAGAACAGCGACGCATGACTCGACATCATATCGATCAGCACGAATTCCACCGAACCGGCAAAAACCAGAACCGGCAGCAGGGGAGCCACCCAGAACGGCAGGCCGTAACTGTGCACCAGCACGCCCAGACCAATACCGACAAAGAACAGACCCAGCATGATGACACCGGCAACGCGCATCGCCTCGGCGAAGCCGCTCTCGCGCGGCTGCTGAGGCTCCTGTGCATCGGGGGAGGCGGGAGCCTCCACCACGGGAATCATTCCGGTTAGCGGAAGCGCAGAAGCAATGACCTGCTCCACCTGCTCGGGAGAAGCCTGATGGGGCGCGGGTTGGCTCGCCTGCTGAGGTGCGGGCTGAGAAGAAGCAGCAGGGGAAGTAGTAGCGGAAGAAACAGAGTTCTTAGAGATGTTCATCGTGCCCCCCCCTAGAAAACCCAGTTAGCCAGCACAACACAGGTGACGGTACCCGCCACCATGCTCAGCACCATATTCTTACGCCACAGGTGCGCACCCACGGTCACCACCAGGCCCGCAAGGTACGGTGCCGCCGTTTCAACGGAAGAATAATTAATCTTCGCCACCGCATAGATGGCAAGCAGCGCAACCGCGCCGAGCGGAATCCAGTGGCTGAGCGCATCCAAAAGTTCTGAGCCAGCCAGAGCCTTCTTCAGACCGAAGGGAAGCAAACGAAGCAGGAACGTAATACCTGCAGCCACAAGAATCGCGGCAAGAATATAGCCGGTGGTCACTTCACTGTTCATGAAGATTTTCTCTTTCTGCACATACTCAGCGAAAGACCCCGAAAAAGTGCCCCGAAAAGAGCGGAAGGGCCCCGAAAGAGGCGCGCGGGTGAAGCCGTGAAAGCATCCGCGAAAAAGGGTAGGGAGAGCCCAACCGAAGAAGAGGCTGGGGGCTAAGTAGTGCGGTAGGTACGTGAGTTGATGAAAGCCGCGAAACATGGAGGCGGAGGGTCGTTCCTCCTACACGAGTTTTCTGCGTGGATAGTTCTGTGCAGATAGTTCTGCGCGGGTAGTTGCGCGCGTCAGTAGTTCTCGTGCGTGACCTCGGGTGATGCCGCTCCCGGTGCGGTGTTACTCCGGGGCGGCACAGCGTTCTGCGTCGCTAGTTTCCTTAGCGGTGTCTTTCATCTGAGTCATGGGGTACCTTCACCTCTGGGAGCCTCCGTGCAGGTTCGCGCGGGAGGCATTTTAGTAATCCTAGAAATAGAAAGAGGGGAGAGCGAAGCTCCACTCATCTATCCTAACCGGTTTCGAACACGTATGTAACGTTCTTATCGCTGTGTGGAAGCGGGCGCATCAGCGGTAGCGGCGCTTTCAGCCTCAGCCGCTACCTCATGCACAGCACGATGCGGCAGAGTACCGCGGCGCTTCGCCACCGGGAAACGCGCCAGCAGCAGCACCACATACGAACCCAGAGTCACCACCAGGAACGAGGACGGTACAAAAATCAGCGCAACCGCCGCCGAAACCGCCACAAAGAGCGCCGTCACACGATCCGGGTTGGCGCGGTAGCCGTCCATCGCAAGAACCGTGAAGATGGCCACCATGACGAAATCCATGCCCTTCAGACTGCTGAGGAAACTCGCGCCCAGCACATACCCGAGGATTACGCTCAGAACCCACGACACGTAAATCAGCACGTTCACCCACAGAATGCGCGCCCCCGAACGCTCATGACGGTCGGGACCGGAGTTAACCGCGAACGCCTCATCGCAAAGAGTGTGAATCGCCAGAGCCTTAGCCCAGAAACCCTTCACATTGTGCAACGGGTAGGAAAGACCGTACACCAGGTGGCGCGCATTCACCAGGAACACCGTCAACGCAATCGACGCTAGGGGCGCGCCACCACTGACCATACCCACCATCAAAAACTCCACCGAACCGGCAAAAACTAGGGCAGATAGCAGCGGCGCAGTCCAGATCGGCAGACCGTGCGCATTGAGGATAATACCCAAACCCAAACCCAGCACAGCGATACCGAGCATCACCACGGAAGAATCCGCAACAGCCAAGCGGAAATCATTCTGCGTGCTCGTACGCTCAGTGCCGGGACGCCTCGTACGTTCAGTGCCGGGACGCTCAGCGCCGGGGGTCTGTGCCATAAAAGAGTTCCTTGTGCCTGTTGTGCTCTTCAAAAAATCTACTGTGTGCGTGAGGGACTTCGAAGCTCCGCCGCGGTTTTCCAGTGTATAGGAGCAAGCGGTTGACCGACGAGAAAAAGAGTCCGGGAATAAAATAATGAGAAACACGCTTATAGTGAATGACGCTAAACAACGCGGCGCTGAATAACCTAGCGACCGTGCAGACAACCCGAAAGGAACCTCAATGGCTGAACAGAACAACGCTGAGCAGAACAACAGTGTGCAGACTGCTGAAGAGCAGAAGAAGGTGTACTCGCGCCAGCAGGAACGCCGCGAACTCGACAACTACCGCCAGACCAAGATTGAGCGCATCGACCGACTGCGCTACCGTGCCTACGGTGCCAACGGCGCAACCCTCGACTTCGGTGTGGGCGAGGGCCTGCTGACCCCCGTCGAGCTGCTACTCGCCGCGATTGCCGGCTGCTCCTCCGTGGACGTGGACGCGGGCACCTCCCGCCGCTCCACCCCCGAGGTGTTCGAGGTGCTCGCCTCGGCGCTGAAGCAGACCGAAGACGGCGCGGTGCGCCTCGACGACGTTGAGGTGGACTTTGATGTGCGATTCCCCGCCGATGAGCAGGGTGCCAAGGCGCAGAAGATGGTGGACCGTCTGATTCAGCTCAGCGAGCAGAAGGACTGCACCGTTTCTCGTACCGTGGAGCACCCCACGAACGTTTCGTTCCACAACCTGGCTGACTAAAGCCGGGTGAGCTAAAGCCTGGCGAAGTAGATAAGCTAGAGGCACCCCGTAAACAGGATTTGAACCCTCCCGTACCGCTTATGCATGAGCGGTGCGGGAGGGTTTTTCTGTGTTTTTGTGGTTTTGGGTGGAAAAGAGCCTCAAAAGCGAGTAGGATTGACCCTCAGATTAGGAAAACTTACGGTACGTAAGAAATCCTTATGATTGAAGAATTTCTTGACCCAGGCACAAACCTTCGGCGGCACCACCCGCAGCAAGACTAGACTGGACACCAGACTAGACCGCTAGCAAACGCACGAAGCAATAGCCTCAGAAAGAAGACCTGACATGGCACAGCCTACAGAGACTTCCGGCGCTGCATCGGAAGCCACCCCCGCAGAGGGTGAGCTGAAGCGAGGCCTCTCCGCCCGCCACATGCAGATGATCGCAATTGGCGGCGCAATCGGCACCGGCCTCTTCGTCGCCTCCGGTAAGACCATCTCCACCGCAGGCCCCGGCGGCGCAATCCTTGCCTACGCCCTCATCGGCATCATGGTGCTCTTCCTCATGCAGTCCCTCGGCGAGATGGCTGCGCACCTGCCCGTCCCCGGTGCATTCCAGACCTACGCGGCACGCTACGTGTCCCCGTCCTTCGGCTTCGCCATGGGCTGGAACTACTGGTTCAACTGGGCGATTACCGTCGCCGCTGAACTCGTCGCCGTCGGCGAGGTGATGAGGTACTGGTTCCCGGACATCCCATCCTGGGTGTGGGCGGCAGGATTCCTCGTGCTGCTGACCGGAATCAACGCCCTCTCGGCACGCTCCTACGGTGAAAGCGAATTCTGGCTCGCCACCATCAAGGTCGTCACCGTGGTCGTCTTCCTCATCGCCGGTATCGCCATGATTTTCGGCATCCTGGGTGGTAGCTCCCCGGGCGTCTCCAACTGGACCGTCGGTGAGGCACCTTTCGTCGGCGGCGCACCCGCCGTACTCGCCATCTTCATGGTGGCAGGCTTCTCCTTCCAGGGCACCGAAATGATCGGTGTGGCTGCCGGTGAATCTGAGAACCCCCGCCGCGATGTGCCCCGCGCGCTGACCAGCGTGTTCTGGCGCATCATGCTCTTCTACATCGGTGCGATGGTCGTCATCGGCTTCCTGATTCCTTACTCCGACCCGAACCTACTCACCGCAGCGGACGGTAACATCAACATCTCCCCGTTCACCCTCATCTTCGAGCGTGCGGGCATCGCCTTCGCGGCCGCCATCATGAACGCCGTGATCCTCTCCGCAGTGCTCTCTGCAGGTAACTCGGGCCTGTACGTTTCGGCTCGTATGCTCTTCGCGCTCGCCCAGGAGGGTAAGGCACCGAAGATGTTCACCCACATCAACTCCGGCGGCGTGCCCATGAACGCGCTGCTGGCAACCGCAGCTATCGGCGCGGTCGGCTTCATCGCCGCACTGCTCTCGCCGGACGGCGCGTACCTGTGGCTGGTGAACGTGTCCGGTCTGGCTGGCTTCATCACCTGGGTGGGTATCGCCGTGGCTCACTACCGTTTCCGCCGCGCATACCTGAAGCAGGGCAACAGCCTGAAGGACCTGCCCTACGTGGCGCCGTTCTTCCCCGCGGGCCCGATTATCGCCTTCCTCATGTGCCTGGTCGTAATTGGTGGCCAGAACTACGAGGCGTTCCTGAGCGGTGACTGGGCTGGCGTGCTCAGCTCCTACATTGGTCTGCCCGTGATTATTGCGGTCTGGCTGGTGCACCGCGTGGTTACTCGTGACCGCATCATTCCGCTGGAGCAGATTGACGTGAGCGGCATCGAGGTTAAGGCTTCGAAGTAACGCGAACGCCAGCTGATAACGCCTGCGTCAGCTGATTGAATGAGCTGATACGTGAAGAGCCGCCGGTTCCCCATAACGGGGGAGCCGGCGGCTCTTTGCTATCCGCAGTTTATTCCGCACGGGAAAGCTAGGCTGTATGCCCAGCAGCTCTTAGGAGCGGCGGCGCGAGCGCAGAACACTCAAGCCAAGACCAGCACAGATTGCAGCAACACCAATGCCAACAATCACACCAACACTGGATGCACCGGTGTTCGCCAGGGTAGCCTTCTTGGGGCTGTCCTTTGCCGGGGTGTTCTTTGCCAGCGTGTCCTGAGCCGAGCGGGCGGCGGTCACCGAAGCCTCCTGAGCGGGCTTGCTCTGAGCGGGCTTGCTCTTGGGATGCGCCACGGTTGCGTCCTCCAGCTTGTCAGCGTTGGGGGTCTTATCGGCAACCGGTGCTTCCGGCAGTGCAGGAACCGTCGGTGCGTCGGTCGGGTTTACACCGATGGTTGCTTCCGGCAGTGCAGGAACGGTCGGTGCATCCGTCGGGTTTACTCCGATGGTTGCTTCCGGCAGGGGAGCCACGGTGGGTGCATCGGTGGGGTTCACGCCCACGGTTGCCTCGGGCAGGGGTGCCACGGTGGGAGCATCGGTCGGGTTTACACCCACGGTTGCCTCGGGCAGGGGTGCCACGGTCGGCGCGTCGGTCGGGTTTACACCGATGGTTGCTTCCG
>NZ_KV814373.1:0-372 GCF_001813895.1 Rothia sp. HMSC071C12 | reverse complement strand
ATGCCAAAACTATATGCTTTTGGCATCCGATTCGCGCCGCCTCGAATATGCAATGACCGCCGAAGAACTATTCTTTCCCGCCATCCAAGATATCTTTGACGACGGAAAAGGGTGGGTCATCACCCCCAATCAACAAATCTTGACCATGCACATTCTCGAAGCACAACCGCGCATCCATAACGAGGAACAAAAAATTTTCGACTGGAACGTCAAATTCGACATCCTTCCCGAAGCAAAAGTTTTCCGGAAAGATACCGGGCAGCTACAGCCCATCGCCGAATTCGACACGCGTGGGCTCCTTCGCGACGGAGCAATCCACGGGACCTTGCGCTCGCGTTTCCTCGATCCCGGATGGGATATTCACTTCATCCC
>NZ_KV814372.1:0-1432 GCF_001813895.1 Rothia sp. HMSC071C12 | reverse complement strand
CCAGAAGAAGATTTTCACGCACAGTCAGTTCATAGCGGCCGTAGTCTTGACTCACCAAACCCACATTTGCCAACAAATCATCAGGTGATATGTCCTGTACCGGCTTATCTCCAATGAGGATGTCTCCTTTGGAGGGCTTAAGCATACCCATGAGTGCATTTACTAGGGTTGTCTTTCCCGATCCGCTGGGCCCGACAATACCAATCATCTGCCCGGGACCAAAAGTGAGATTGATGTTTTTAAGAGCTAAAGAATCAGCTTTTGGATACTGGATAGCAAGATTCCTAATGGAAACGCTGCAGATTTCGGGGTAGGTATCGGCAACCGGATTTTTCTGCTCGGGCTGTGCGCTAGAAATAAACTTTCGATATATATCAATTGCGTTTGACCCCGCTGCCATCGAGCTAAGGTCGCTTCCCATCGAGCCAAGCGAGACTATAGCTGAGGTAATACCTATAACAGCTCCAGCAAGAGCACCGGGAGCCGGCACCGAGGCCGCTAGAAAAATAAGGGCTAAAGCTAGCAGTGCAGCGCTTATAAAACCAACAATTGTATATATTCTGAGGATGTAACGAGCTAGGCCAATTTCCTCCTCACCGGATTTTTTCCGTTCTTGATTAGCACGATGCGCAAAGAACGACCGAGCATTAAGAATTGCAAGCTCACGAGCAGTAGTTATTTGTGCAATCTGGTTAGTGCTATGCCACGCGTTGTAGCTATATGAATATATTTTTTCCATTGCCTCAGCATTCTTACTCGAATAGAGATGTGACATCAAGGCAACAGGAATCATGCCTGCAAGCATGCAGAGTGAAGCATATACATTGATCTTTCCTACGGAATAACTAAGGGCTCCCGTCGAAAAAATGATGAATATCAGAGCACCCATAGTGGAAACTTGAGACCCCAGGCTCCCCCCTGTCACAGCTTCATGAGCTGCCCTTGATGAGCGAGCATAATCACCGCTTGCGATTTCCTGAGAGGAACAAGTCGCCAGACGAGAAGATACGTTCTGAATACCCGTACTTGACATTCGAGAATTTAGAATCATACGCAGAGAGTCTGATGCTTGTCCCAGGGCAATGTATCCTGCCAGCACAAAACTAACCCCCAGCGCTAGCGGGAGCACTTCATCCTGGCTCTGGCCCAAATGCTCAACAAGTCTAGTGACAGCCTCCATCTGCAGAGCAGGGAATAGTGATAGGCACACAACAGACACTAGATAGGAAACGGTCCATACGGGGTGATTTTTGAAAGCATAAACCACGGACCAAACAGTATTAGCCATAATCTTACGCATCTTTATAGTCCCTTTCAGCGGAAGTTTTGCGCCCTGCAGAATCTTCAGAGATCTGATTTTTGAAAATTTCCATAAACTTTCCCTCTGCCTTCAGCAGCTCCCGGTAGGTTCCTTGCTCCACCACACACCCAC
>NZ_KV814371.1:421108-426991 GCF_001813895.1 Rothia sp. HMSC071C12 | reverse complement strand
TAATTTTGTTGTCCAAGAAACGGGAGGCAGTTCAGAATCGGTGAGGGGCTTTCCCTATAAGACGTTACTAACGTAACTGGGGGGGGCTAGGCGTTACTTCGCCAGCTTCGCCATCCACTCCTCAATACCCTCAACGGTGCGCGGCAGCGCAGCGGAGAGGTTCACGTTGCCGTCCTCGGTGCAGAGCACGTCGTCCTCAAGGCGGATACCGATACCGCGGTACTCCTCGGGGATAGACATGTCCTCTTCCTTGAAGTACAGTGCCGGCTCAATGGTGAAGACCATGCCCGGCTCCAGCTCAGCCCACATGTACAGTTCAGCCTTCGCCTGCGCGCAGTCGTGCACGTCCAGGCCCAGGTGGTGGCTGGTGCCGTGCGGCATCCAGCGGCGGTGCTGACCGCCCTCAATGGTGAGGGAAACCTCGGCAGAAACCGGCAGCAGGCCCCACTCTTCCAGACGGTGAGCCAGAACCTCCATAGCGGCGTCGTGAAGTTCGTGGAACTTACGGCCTGGCTTAGCCACAGCGAATGCGGCGTCAGCAGCCTCCAGCACAGCGTTGTAGACCTTCGCCTGAACCTCGGTGAACTTACCGTTCACGGGGAAGGTACGGGTCACGTCTGCGGTGTACAGGGTGTCGTCCTCAACGCCTGCGTCCAGCAGCAGCAGCTTGCCGTCATCGACGGTGCCGTTGTTACGGATCCAGTGCAGGATGGTTGCGTTGTTACCGCACGCTGCGATGGTGTCGTAGCCGAGGTCGTTACCGTCGGTACGTGCCACGGAGAAGAACGCAGTCTCAACGACGCGCTCACCGCGGTGGTGCTCCTTAGCCTTCGGCAGTTCACGAATGACCTCTTCGAAGCCCTTGACGGTCATATCAACGGAACGCTGCAGGTTCTCAACCTCGATAGCGTCCTTAATCAGGCGAGCCTCGGAGAGAGCCACGGCCAGCTCGGAGTCCAGCTTGTCAGCCTGCTCCAGCTCCACGCCGGTGTTGTAACGGGAAGTGTCAACCAGCGCGTCAACAGCCGGGTCAACGTTGCGGACCAGGCGGATGTTCACGCCGCCCAGGCCCTGGTTGCCGGCGTTCTTGGTGATAGCAACCTCAAGCTCGGACAGGTCGCGGGTACGCAGACCGTAACGCTCGGAGAATTCCTTCAGGGTGGGGCGGGGGCCAACCCAGAACTCGCCGTAGCGTGCATCCGCGTAGAACTCTGCGGTGTCACGGCCAGCCAGCGGACGGAAGTACAGGGTCACCTCGTGGTTGGAACCGTTGTCACCGGTGCCCTCTTCGACGGGCTCGAAGATCAGCACGGCGTCGGGCTCGTGGTCGATGCCCAGACCGGTCTGGTGCGCAAACGCCGAGTGGGGGCGGAAGCGGTAGTCGCAGTCGTTGGAGCGGACCTTCAGCGGGCCTGCGGGCAGGACGAGGCGCTCGCCGGGGAATGCCTTGGAGATCTTGGCGCGGCGCTCAGCTGCGTAGTCTGCTACGGGCTCGCGGGTGTAGCCGTCATCTTCGGCAGGTGCCCAGTTTGCGGCAATGAATTCGGTGAACGCAGACGCCTTAGGGGTGCTGCGGTGGTCAGTCTTCTGAGCTTCGGTGCTCTTCTCGTTGTTCTCAGTCATGGGTTAATCATATCGCCTTCACCATAGGTGGGCAGGTGTTTTAGCGCTTTTGACCATAAGAGAGGGCGCGGTGGAGCAGAATATATCTTTGACCTGCGACCGGGTGCCTGATATTGCGCCGCCGATATTGGTAGGGTTGAATCAGAAGAGTAGATGACATGCCTTGAAACCCCGCTGAGGTGGCGACGAACTAGCAGGGGCGGGGAAGGAGAGAATATGACGCAGACAGAACACCGAAATAGTGCACCTAATGCGCAGCAGGCGCCGCAGCCCGCTGAATCGGGCGCGCCTGAAAACCTGAACCGTGCCGGGCGTTACGATCTGCATATTCACTCCGCTATTTCTGACGGCACGCAGAGCCTGACCGAGCTGGTGCCGCTGATTGCTCGCGCCGGATTGGCGGGGTTCGCGCTGACTGATCACGATACGACGGCCGGGTGGGTGCAGGCGGCTCAGCTGGCGGATGAGTACGGTCTGGATTTTCTGCCGGGTGCCGAGTTCTCTTGCCGTTACCGTTACACCGACGGTGCGGGCCGTGCACGCACGAAGACTATTCACCTGCTCGCTTATGGTTTTGACCCGGTGGGTTCGGAGTTGGCGCGCCGTGTGGAGGCGATTCGTGCCAGCCGTGCGGGCCGTGCGCAGGCTATTGTGCAGCGTCTTGCCGCTGACTACCCGCTGACCTGGGATGACGTGTTGGCGCAGGTGGGGGAGGGGAACGCGGCGGTGGGCCGCCCCCATATTGCTGACGCGCTGGTTGCCGCCGGTGTGGTGACTGACCGTTCTGAGGCTTTCGCGAAGCTGCTGTACACGGGCAGCCCCTACTATGTGCCGCAGGATGCGCTGGATCCGTTGGAGGCGGTGCGTCTGGTTCGTGAGGCTGGGGGTGTGCCGGTGATTGCGCATCCGATGAGTACGATGCGTGGTCCCGCCCTGAGCCTGGAGTACCTGGGTTTGATGGTGGATGCTGGCTTGGCGGGTGTGGAGGTGTATCACCGTGAGAACTCCCCGGAGGACCGGGCGCGTCTGCTGGAGTTCATTGAGTGTCAGCGTGCGGCGGGCCGTGAGGTTCTGGTGACGGGTTCGAGTGATTATCACGGCGCGGGTAAGCCGAACCTGCTGGGTGAGAACACGACGGATGCGGTGACGGTGGCGCGTATCCGCGAGCAGCTGGCGGCACAGCACTAAAACAAAAGTGTGGGGCGGGTTCCTAATCAAAGGAACCCGCCCCCCATTCTTTTGCTTTCACCTCATTGCATATTCCCTAAATCTCTACCTGAAGGTTAGGATTTTTGGTACGCTGAGAACGTTCTACTCATTGGGGCGCACAAAGATTGTGCCTCCCCTCTGTTCATGAAGGAGCTATGATGCTTCGACAATTATTCACCCGCCCCACAAAGCGGGCCATCCAGGCCGGTGGCACGGTACTGCTGGCAGGTGCCATGGTGTGCGGTAGTGTTCCGGCGTATGCCACCGGGCATTTGAAGCCTCACGAGGTGACCCCCATTGTACAGCCGGACGAACCGGCAGTGACCTGCAACGACCGCGCAGAATATGAGTACTATCGGCAAGATGGTGAATTGGGGCGTCGCGTTATCTTTAATTGGGCGCAGTGCATTGGTCTGATTTCTGAGTATCAGAAGCACCAAATGGTCAAGAAAGATAGTGTTATCTCTCGTGGCCAGTTTGTGGAGTATTTGTACCGTCTGTCGGGTTCTCCTGAGGTGAAGAATCTTCCAGCTCAGTCACCGTACGGTGATATTAAGACTGATGATCCGCGTTTTCCTGTGGTGATGTGGGCTCGTCAGCGGGGCATTACCTGGGGTTGGAGTGATGGGAATTTCCATTATGATACCCCTGCTAGTGAGTCTTCTACTGCCTTGATGGTGTATCGGTTGGCGGGCAGTCCAAAAGTAACGGTAGCTGCATATGACCCTGAGAAGTATTTCCCCCCTACTCCTTGGAAGGAAAAATGGCCGAATATGCCATATAATTCGGAGCTTCATAAGGCATACACCTGGTTACACTATGGTCTTCAGAATCCAAATAATGAAGATTCTATTGAGAACGTATCGTATCGACGGTATGGTATCGTATCGCCTAACGATGAATTTGAATGGTTGGCTTACGCTACTTATGAGCAGGCTATCGAAGTGATTCGTCTAGCAGATAAATCTTTCAAATTTAAATAAACTATGTGCGCCTCACCTAATGTTAGGTGAGGCGCACATTTTAGTAATTTTTATTCAGTGATTGGAAAATCTTTTTTATTAGAAATATCTGCTGAATCCTCAGTAGATTTATAGACATACTGATTAATTTCAATCTTGTAGGGTGGGTTCAGGGAATTTTTAATAGAAAACTTCCATTTATCGTTCAGAACCTTGGGTTTAGGTTTGTTATTGTCTTCGTAGTCCATGTGGCATTCGTCGTATGCGTTTGCTCCAATAATATTCAAACGCCTAACACTACCTTCAAGATAGAAGCCCCACAGTGAAGCGAGGATTCTTTCTAGGGGTACTTCTTGGCTTGGCCCGTAGGGGTTGTCTGAGCGTACTCCCGTGAAAGTGCAGTCGCTAGCCCACGAGCTGATATACCAGTTCGCTGCCTCGTGGTTATGTGCTTTATCTGAGACTGCGTCATGCCAGCTGGAGGATTCACCGATACAACCCACATAGTTATTCCTCGGCATTAGGGCAAACCATCCGTGACCACCGTTCTCTTGAGCCGTGCATCCTTGAAAGAGGTTACGCGTTCCGGCGACATACCATCCAGCACCGGTCTTGGCAGTATATTGATCGTCGGACTGGTCCTTTTTCCGCGTTACGTAGATAGAATTTTGTAGCACGGATCGGCGGTTGTACCAGCTGGTTGACCCAAAAAATTTGCATTGGGAGGCGTAGATTTCAATTCCGGCGTAGTTTTTCCCTGAAAGGTTGGCATCAGAAATATCTACTGTAAGGAACTTATTATCTGCGCCACCAGGATTATTGCCATCTTTGCGGCGTAACGGATGACCGACAGGTTTGCCAACCAGCAAGCCTTGGCGCAAAGACTTGCGGACACGGATTTTATCGACTTTCATACCTCGGTCATGAAGCCCCAAAATCGCAACACCCATATCTACATCCCAAATTTCTAGGTTAGAGAGGGAAGGGACAGCTTCAGGGTCATTAGGCTTACCCGTAAACTCAGTGTGTAGAATAATGCCTGCAACATGGGCTAGAGGTGCCCTAGTATGCATATTATCCGTAAGCTGCTGTACGTTGATATGCCCTTTTTGGGGGCTCGTGCGAATCCACATATCACGCACTCCGAAACGCATCGGACGGTTATCTGTCGCATTAGATGTCGGGTTTTGATAAGTTCCCGTATGAAAAACACCGAAACATTCATCAGAGGTACCCGCTGCCTTGGTAAGCGCATCTGTGGACGTCGCAATAATTCGGGTAGACATTCCATGCCCGAAAAACTCCACCTTATCGAGCAAGTGAATGAAGGGGTGCGACACCTTGTAAATACCGGCAGGTAGCTCAATTGACCCTCCGCCGAGCCAATACAGGCGCTCTGCCAGCTTGTTCAGCTGATCGGTGCAGTCCACTCCGCCCGTGGGGTCTACGCAGTAATCCAGAACATTAACATGAAGGCCGTTCTTCGCAAGATTATGGGCTGTGTACTCCCTCGCAGTATCAGTGTACGTGAGATATTGCAGACGCTTATTGAACTCGTCTAGCCGCTTCTGGGTATTTTTTACCCATTCTGGGGCGCGAGTCATGAACTCTTCAGTCTTGTTTGCTTGCTCCGCATGGGCTGGGGAGAAAGCTGAGACTCCTGCAGTGGTTGCGGCAAGAGCTCCTCCTGCCAAAAGGGCGCGCCGCGATGGCGCATGATATTCAGACATCGATGTCTCCTAGAGGTGAGTGAATTATTCGCCCTTCATCACGACGAAGTGATGTTAGTGGGCGAATACTTTCTGCACGTAGCACCGTGCTGCGCTGCAGAAGGTATCTCTAGTGTGTATCGCTTTTTCTTCTCTTTGCAAGAAAATTTATGAT
Organism: Rothia sp. HMSC071C12; assembly: GCF_001813895.1. Classification (NCBI taxonomy): domain Bacteria; kingdom Bacillati; phylum Actinomycetota; class Actinomycetes; order Micrococcales; family Micrococcaceae; genus Rothia; species Rothia sp. HMSC071C12. The sequence continues at coordinate 421,313 of NZ_KV814371.1, read as the reverse complement.
TTTTACATAAATTCGTTTCAAGTTTTACGTAAATATTTTAATTTTCCTCAACATATTAATGAGGTATATAAAATCTATTGCTTTAAATATTTTTAACATTGCACTGAAGCTGAAGGAGAGAATGAAACTGTGTCGGTTTGCTCTGTATCTTGGCGATAGAAAGGGGGTGTGCGGCTCAAGAGAACGGCGGCCACGGGTGGTTTGC
>NZ_KV814371.1:419798-421008 GCF_001813895.1 Rothia sp. HMSC071C12 | reverse complement strand
ACTGGTATATCAGCTCGTGGGCTAGCGACTGCACCTTTACAGGAGTGCGCTCTGATAATCCTTACGAAGATAGTGACAAGCCAGAGGATAAATTTCCACTAGATAAGGCTCTCGCAGCACAATGGGGGTTCTATCTTGAAGGTGGCGCAAAGCGTCTTAGTATTATTGGCGCAAATGCTTTCGATGCTTGTCAGATGAGTGATAAGACCAGAACTGCGGCCCAAAAGAAAATTATGGGGGATAAATGGGTTCTTAAAATCAACTCTGAGCTTTATGAGCTATTAAGGATCGAAATTAATAATTTTAAATTTGAGGGAAAGCTTGTAGCGCCGAGAATCCCTAAAGCCGAGAATGAGTCCACAGAAAACTAGAAAATAGTTTGGTCCCCTGCATAGAAGAGCAGGGGACCAAACTATTTTTATAATCTCTTAAAATACGCCTCGAGTATCTGCCATGCGCAATACTTCAAAAGCCTGTTCATATGTTGCCTGGAAAGTCCATTGGCTCACTCGTCGACCTTCAGAGTCCATGCTCGCGACGTCATGGTACCTAACCGATTCGTGGAAGCCAGTGTACTTCTTATCAAAGCCGGCTCCAGTGTATTTCAACCAAACATAGGCCCGATGCAACTCTGAGCCGTAAGGAAGGTTGGGGTTCCGCTTGGTCCAGGGCTCTTCCTCATTCGGAGGATTCATATCGGGTAGCTTGACCGCCGGACTACCAGCTAGGCGGTATGCCATGATTACTGTCGTCGTTTCATTCGCGGGGGCATCGTAATGGAAATTCCCATCACTCCAACCCCAGGTAATGCCCCGCTGACGAGCCCACATCACCACAGGAAAACGCGGATCATCCGTCTTGATATCGCCATACGGAGACTGAGCCGGAAGATTCTTCACCTCAGGAGAACCCGACAGACGATACAAATACTCCACAAACTGGCCACGGGAAATTACGGTGTTTTCTTCGATTAGCTGATACTTCTGGTATTCAGAAATTAGACCAACGCACTCAGCCCAGTCGTAGATAATCTTGCGACTGTAAGTCACATAAGCATTCGGAAGGTACTTATATTCGTAGATTGCGCGGTCGTTACAGGTCACCGCCGGTTCATTGGGCTGCACAATAGGGGTCACTTGGCGAGGTTTCAGAACACCAAGAGAATATGCCGGCACGCTACCGCACACCATGGCACCTGCCAGCAGTACCG
>NZ_KV814371.1:316679-419698 GCF_001813895.1 Rothia sp. HMSC071C12 | reverse complement strand
CGCACACCATGGCACCTGCCAGCAGTACCGTGCCGCCAACCTGGATGGTCCGCTTCGTGGGGCGGGCGAATAATTGTCGAAGCATCATAGCTCCTTCACGAACAGAGGGGAGGCACAATCTTTGTACACCCCAATGAGTAGAATGTTCTCAGCGTATCAAAAATCCTAACCTTCAGGTAGAGATTTAGAGAATATGCAATGAGGTGAAAACAAAAGAGTGTGGGGCGGGTTCCTTATCGGGAACCCGCCCCACACTCTTAACACGTGCTCTCACGAACGCGCAGACAAGACAGCCTAGACGCTCTCACGCGAGGCATGATGCTGCAACACTGCACCCGCAGCAACCGCATCCCGCTGAGCCCGCGCCGCACGAGCCTTAGCCCGCGCCTGATGCTGACGCTGACGACGCAACTCATCACGCCCATCAATACGCATCTTCTTATCCACCGCATCCATCGACCTGTGACGCACAAACCGGCACGACGCACCCTCAACCGGCTGCGTAGTCTCCGTCAACGTATCCAACACAGCCTTCAACGCATGACGGCTCGCCGCCGTCAACGCATCACGACTCGTACCGCCACGAACACCCACCGTACGCTTCGGCGTGAACAGCACACTCGCCCCACGCGGAACACCACGATACTCAGCGAACGACACTGAATCCACACCCAGGCGCTTAGCCATCACCTCAATAGCCGGCGGATTCTGATCCACACACACGAACTTACGACCCAGCTGAGCCGCCGCCGCACCCGTAGAACCAGAACCAGCGAAGAAATCCAACACCCAATCACCCGGGCGGGAACTCGCCGCAATCATACGGCGCAACAAACCCGTAGGCTTCTGCGTGGGATAACCCGTCTTCTCCTTACCCGTCGGCGACACAATAGTATGCCACCACACATCCGTAGGGAGCTTACCGCGAGAAGCCTTCTCCTCAGTCACCAAACCGGGAGCCATATATGGTTCACGATCAACCTCCGCAGTATTGAAGTAATAGCTGCGGTGATCCTTCGCATACACCAGAATATTGTCGTGCTTCGTCGGCCAGCGGCGCGTAGACTTCGCACCGTAGTCATAAGCCCAAATCAGCTCATTAATGAAGTTCTCACGACCAAAAATCATGTCGCACATAATCTTCACATAATGAACCTCACGCCAATCCAGGTGCAGGTATAGGGTGCCGTCCTGCGCAAGCAGACGATGCGCCTGCTCAATACGCGGCGCTAGGAACGCCCAATAATCCTCGAACGAGTCGTTATAGCTCGCCAGAGTCTGCAGGGTGCTCGAATAGCTCTTGCCCTTAAAACCGGTGCGGTCACCCTTCTCAGAAGCCTCCGCGCTCAACGTGCGGCGCGTCTGCTTCTTGCCCGTATTGAACGGCGGGTCAATATAAATCACGGTGAACGCACCATCGGGCAGCTCACGCAGATACTCCAGGTTATCTGCCTGCACCAGCAGCGACGGGCCCTGCGGATCGAAAACCGTCGAATCCGTGCGGGGCGACTCAGCGGCAGGGGAGGGCGCGGCAGGCGCCGGGGATACTGAAATACCCAACCCCGGCCCTAGCCTTCAGAACCAGCACGGTCAGCGCCACGGCCCTTACCGCGAGAACCTTCAGAACGAGAACCTTCAGCACGCGAGCCTTCAGGGCGGCGACGGGTACGGCGGCGGCCCTCACCCTCCACGGGCTGACCCTCAACACGGCGGGTACGGCGACGCTGACGAGGCGCACGCTCAGAACGCTCGGAACGCTCGGATGCGCCCTGCTCGTTACGCTCCGCACGCTCGGAAGAACGTTCGGTACGCTCAGCGCGATTGCGGCCCTCGGAACGGCTACGGCGCTCGCCGCGGCCCTCACCTGAACGACCGTCGCGGCCACCGCGAGAACGGCGCGAACCCTTCTCACCGTCACGACCGCCAGAACGGCCACCCTCACGGGAACCGTCGCGGCCACCGCGAGAACGAGCCGGACGGCCATCACGCGAGTCACGGGCGCTCTCAAAGAACTCATCGCCCATACCCTCAGCCACACGCTCCTCGCGCGGCAGGCGGCCCTTAGTGCCAGCCGGAATGTTCAGGTCATGGAACAGGTGCTCAGAGGAAGAGTACGTCTCAACAGGCTCAGGAACACCCAGCTCCAGGGCGTCGTTAATGACCTTCCAGCGCGGCAGGTCATCCCAGTCAACCAGGGTCACGGCGGTACCCTCATTGCCCGCACGGCCGGTACGGCCGGTACGGTGCAGGTAAGTCTTCTCATCCTCGGGCACGCGGTGGTTAATCACGTGGGTCACGTCTTCAACGTCAATACCGCGAGCTGCCACGTCGGTCGCAACCAGAATGTCGACCTTGCCGGTGCGGAACGCCTTCAGCGCCTGCTCACGCGCAACCTGGTTCAGGTCACCGTGCAGGGGAGCGGCAGCGAAGCCACGGTTCACCAGCTCCTCCGCCACGCGGGCTGCGTCACGCTTGGTCTTGGTGAAGATGACGGTGCGGCCGCGGCCGGTAGCGCGCAGAATGCGGCCAATCATCTCGTCCTTGTCCAGGTGGTGTGCACGGTAGACGACCTGGCGGATCGACGCCTTAGTCTTCGAGGCGTCCTCGGGGTCAGCGGCGCTAATACGCATGGGCTTGGTCATGTACTGGCGTGCCATCGCAATGACCGGGCCGGGCATGGTTGCGGAGAACAGCATGCTCTGGCGGTCCTCCGGCAGGTAGCTGAGGATCTTCTCAACCGACGGCTGGAAACCCAAATCCAGCATCTCGTCAGCCTCATCGAGGACCACGATCTTAACCTGCTTCAGGTTCAGGAAGCCCTGCTGGTACAGGTCGATAATGCGGCCGGGGGTGCCCACCGCAACCTCCAGGCCGCGGCGCAGCAGCTCAGCCTGAGGCTCAATCGGCACACCACCGTACAGGGTGGCGACGCGGGCGTTGCGCAGCTTCGCAGCAATCGCCAGGTCCTCACCCACCTGAATAGCAAGCTCACGGGTCGGAACCAGGATCAGCGCCTGAGGTGCGCCGGGGTACTCCAAATCAGCCCAACCCTCATCGTCGCGGCCGACCACACGCTGAATGGTGGGCAGACCGAAGCCGAGGGTCTTACCGGTACCGGTCTTCGCCTGACCAATGATGTCCTGGCCAGACAGAGCCACGGGAAGAGTCAGCTCCTGGATGGGGAAGGGGGAGGTAATGCCAACCGCCGCGAGGGCGTCGCTAATATCCTGGCGAACGCCGAAGTCGGCGAAGGACTTTGCAGTCTGAGTGGTTTCCTGCGTGTTCGTTTCAGTCATTGGACCGTATCTTTCTACCCCTGCTCGGGGTGTGTTTCTCCCCGAAACGGGGTGTACCAGCCAGCGCCTCGGTAGTGGAGACGGTGACGGGCGGGCGTCGAAAGCCGGCCGCGGGAAATTCTTACACGGGAAATTCTTACCGAGACGCCGCCTGCACGCATGGTTATTACTCATGGTTCATTCATGATGAGAAGGCGGTGCAGCCTCGGGGTCTTGAAAGGGATACGACCGGTCATTCACTTAACCCCTCAATATTAACCTGGATTTGCTTCCGGCGCACCCCCGACCGGTTGTGGTGTGCACCCGTGATGGGCGATATACCGCCCCAAAACCGGGTGCCGCGAGGTTTTTGTGTAGGCGGTTTAAAACGCAAACCCCCGCATTCGGCACGGCGTAACCACGTGGCGCATAAAGCGCACGCACACAGCGCATAAAGCGCGGTTACGCATCGTGACGGATGCGGGGAAAGCTCAAGCTAAAGGGTAAACAGCTACCGAACTAATTAGGCGCCGATACCGAAGCCAACGTGACGCTTAGCGTCGGAACCCAGCTCAACGTAGCCAATCTGAGCGCCAGAAATCAGGGTGGTGTTGCCCTTATCATCCATAATCTGCAGCAGCGAGCCGTCCTCAATAGCCTTCGAGACCTTCTCCATGAGGATTTCCTTAGCCTCACTGGTCTCAACAACGATTTCACGAGCAATGTGGCGAATGCCAATCTTGATTTCCATGAGTCTCCTCGCAGAATAGTCCGGCACAGCCAAACGTGCGCCGGGTATGGGAACTATCTTATCTAGCATCTACTCTAGCGTGAATGCGCCCATCGGCACCGTGAACGGGCAGTACTTCGCCGGGGGCTAATAAAATACTCGCCGCCGGATGCGTGAAAATGCGCGCAAAAACGCCGGGAAGAGCAGGGGAGGGGAGGCTCTTAAGAATCCTCCACCTGAATGCCGTAGAGGGTCTCCAGCGCCTGCACGTAATCCTCCGTGCGGCCCTCCGCCGCAAGCTTCTTGGCGCGCACCGTCGGGGTGTGCAGCAGGGACTTCACCATGCGGCGCATCGCCAGCTCAAACTGCTCCGTCGCCGCACCGCAACCAAACTGGTTACGTACCTTCTCCAGCTCGGAATCCAGCACATCCATAGTGTGCGAGCGCAGCGCAACAATCGCGGAGTCAATCGTGCGGGAACGCTGACGAGACACAAACGCCGCCAGCTCAGACTCCACGATGCGCGTAGCCGTCGCCACGGACTCCTCGGTCTCCTCGGGTGCGGCAAGGCGTACCGATTCGAGGGTAATCAGCTCAACGTTCGGCAGGTCAGCGACTGAGGGGTCAAAGTCACGCGAAAGCGCCAGGTCGAGGATCGTGTGGTGACCGCCCGGAATCTGCTCGGGAAGCAGCGGATCGGATCCGCCGGAGCAGCCAATAATGACGTCGGCAGAGGCCATGGCCTGCTCCATGCCGTCCACCGGCACCGCAGAAACCTCGCGCTTCGCCGCGAACTCGGCGGCACGACCCGAACGGGAATTGACCCAAATATCGGTGCAACCGCGCTCACGCAGAGCCGCAATGGTTGCACCCGCATAAGCACCCGTACCAAAAATTAGGGCGCGTCGGGTCGACCAGTCCTTCTCGGCAACCTCATCCGCAAGATCCAGGGCAACAGACACAATCGAGCGGCCCTGGGCGCCAAGCGCCGTGTGCTGACCTACCTGACGAGCCGTATGCGCCGCATGCTCAAACAGCTGCACCAGCTCACCGGGAAGAGTCACGCCCTCCTCCTGAGCCTTCGCCTGCGCGGTAGCCAGGGCGCGGCGTACCTGACCGGCGATTTCGCGCTCGCCAACCACGGCAGACTCCAGGCCGGAGGCGACCGTCAGCAGGTGGCGTGCAGCCTCATCATCGGCGTACACGTCGAAGCTGGAATCAACCAGTTCTTGATCCAGGCCGGAGGTGCGCGCGATCGAATCAGCAATCAGCTCACGAACCATGTTTACATGGGCGGATACGTGTAGCTGAACATACATTTCAAGACGGTTACAGGTGGCAAGAACGACTGCACCCTTCACGCCCAGCTGGCGTGCCATATCGCCCGCCAGAACATCGGGTACGCCGGAGGCACCGGCGCTCAACGCAGCGACGGTGGTCAGATCAACGGTGTGGTGCGATGCCACAAATGCATAAGTACTCACTAGAGATTAATCATAACCACGCCGACTAAGCCCCTGTAAAGCTCACAGAACCTAAGTTCCATCATCGTAGGGGGCAAGAAAATCTGCACAGTGGGGGAGCGGGCACAAAGAGTAGGCACGAACTAAGGTTTCCCTCACCGCTAAGAAAGCCACCATTAGGTAAGAGTCACCATGACATAGTGTCGCAAAAACGCCCACATAAACCTGTCACACTAGAGACTATGAGCGAAAACCAGCACACCACCCCCGCATCGGAAAAGGGCCCCGCACAGGCACCCTCCCTGCCCGCACACCCCACTGACGCCCAGCGACCCCTGCTCACCGACGAGCAGCTCGCACACCTACCCGCCAACCACCCCCTGCGCGCAGGCACCACCGCCGACTCGCCCATGCTCCGCGCCCTCACCGGCCGCCCCTCCAGCCACCGACCCGTCTGGTTCATGCGCCAGGCAGGCCGCTCCCTGCCCGAATATCGTGAAGTACGCGAAGGCATCCCCATGCTGGACGCATGCCTCACCCCCGAGCTCGCCGCAGAAATTACCGTGCAGCCCGTCCGCCGCCACAAGGTCGACGCCGGCATCTTCTTCTCCGACATCGTCATCCCCATGAAGCTCGCGGGCGTCAACGTTGACATCGTGCCCGGCAGGGGCCCGGTCCTCGACCAGCCCGTGCGCACCCTCGACGAGGTGCGCGCCCTGCCCGAGCTCAAAGACAGCGACCTCGACCCCATCCGCGAAGCCGTCGCCGCAACCGTAGAAATGCTCGGTGACACCCCGCTCATCGGCTTTGCGGGAGCACCCTTCACCGTCGCCGCCTACATGGTTGAAGGCGGCCCCTCCCGCGACCACCTGCGCCCGCGCACCATGATGCACGCCGACCCCGCCGCCTGGCACGAACTCGCCGCCTGGGCAGCCCGCACCGCAGGCCAGTTCCTGCGCGCGCAGATCGAGGCGGGTGCATCCGCCGTGCAGCTCTTCGACTCCTGGGCAGGCTCCCTCGGCGAAGGCGACTACCGCCGCTACGTGCAGGCACACTCCGCCACCGCCCTCGACGCCGTGCGCGAATACGGTGTGCCGCGCATCCACTTCGGCACCGGCACCGCCGCGCTGCTGCCCGCCATGCACGAAGCCGGCGCAGACGTCATCGGCGTGGACTACCGCCTGCCGCTGTCCGCAGCGAACACCCTGCTCAACGGCGCCGTACCCCTGCAGGGCAACATCGACCCGGCACTGCTCGCCGCAGGCAGCGAAAACCTCTACGCACACGTAGACGAAGTGCTCGCAGAAGGCAACGCCGCCCCCTCGCATGTGGTCAACCTCGGCCACGGCGTACCCCCGACCACCGACCCGCAGGTGCTCACCGACCTCGTGGCATATATCCACGAACGCACCGCGCAGGCATAGGATAAATAACGATAAATAGACGGCGCAGATGCTGGAAACCCTCCGGCATCTGCACCGAACATCTGCACCCCGAACCAACCACCACACCCGTTACCGCAATGGGCAACTCCACTGCACGCAGACCAAAGGAGAACCACCATGGGCCACACCAACCAGGCACCGCACCGCACCGCACAGGTCAGTTCCTCCGCCGCGCCCCAGAACGCACGAGCTTTCACCCGCAAAGAGAAGGCACCCACCGCCATCGTTATTGGCGGCGGCCCCTCCGGCCTGATCTCCGCACGCCGCCTCGCCGCAGCCGGTATGCGCGTCACCCTGCTCGAACAGCGCCACCACCTCGGCGGTGCCGTTGGTGCCCATGAAGTTGGCGGCCTTCTGCTGGACTCCGGCGCAGAATCCTTCGCAACCCGCAGCCCCATTGTCAGCGACCTCGTCAAGGAACTCGGCCTGGGCGACCAGATCGTCACCCCCAACTCCTACGGCTCCTGGCTGTACCTGCCGCAGGGCGCCCGTCGCACCCCCAGCACCGGCATCATGGGCATCCCCGGCAATGTGAACGATAAGTCGCTGATCCCCGTCATCGGTAAGAACGGTCTGCGCCGCGCCCAGGTGGACAAGTTCCTCCCCGTCTCCGCAGGCGAGAACGCGAAGACCCTCGGTGAGCTCGTGCGCATCCGCATGGGCCAGAAAGTGCTCGACAACCTCGTCGCACCCGTAGTCTCCGGCGTGTACTCCACCCACCCCGATAAGCTCGACGTCGATGCGACCATCCCCGGTCTGCGCGAAGCCTTCCGCAAGCACCGCTCCCTCGCCGCTGCAGCGCACGCTTTCCGCTCGGCAGCCCCCGCAGGCTCACAGGTCGCCGGTATTGTGGGCGGCATGAACCAGCTGTCCGAACGTCTCGTCGAAGACCTGTACGCCTCCGGTGTTCGCATCGTCACCGGATTCGACGTCATCGCCGTTGACCGCGACGAATCCACCGGCCAGTGGTTCATCATCCAGCGCCACACCACCGACGGCGAAAACACCCCCCTCTACGCCGACTACCTGGTGCTCGCCACCGACGGCCCGACCGTGGCACGACTCATCGGCCCGCACGTCTCCACCGCCCTACCCGCCCTGGAACCCGGCCCCGAAGTCGCCCTCGTCACCCTCGTCGTTGATGCCCCCGCCTTGGACAAGCACCCCCGCGGCACCGGCCTGCTCGTCTCCGAAGAAGCCACCGCCGTACGCGCCAAGGCACTCACCCACGCCACCGCCAAATGGCAGTGGGTCGCCGAGGCCGCAGGCCCCGGACGCCACGTGGTACGCCTGTCCTACGGCCGCGGCGGCGAAGACTCCCGCTTCTCCGAAGTCGCCCTCGCAGACGAGCAGCTCATCACCCTCGCCCTGCTCGACGCAAGTCGCATGATGGACGTAGCCCTCACCCACAACAACCTCGTCGACGCGGACGTGGTGCGTTGGCGCGGCGTACTGCCCGCCTCCACCCCCGGCCACCGCGACCGAGTCAAGGAATTCCGCGAACGCGCCAGCGAACTCGGAACCCTCAGCACCGTCGGCTCCTGGGCGGCAGGCTCCGGCCTGGTCTTAACCGTCAAAGACACCTACGAGCAGATGGACCGCCTCATCTACCACGCGGCACAGGACTGGGAAGGCGTCACCTCCCCGAAAGCCGCAACCGCCAAGTAGACGGCGCAGCCGCGGCAGAAGCTCAGCCAATAACTCAGCTCAGCCAGTAACTAGACCAAAAAATTGAGAAAACGCGCAGCTACGGAAGCCGCGCCTCCAGCACAGCGAACCCTCGCTGAAGAAAGGAACACACAATGTCTCACGATCACGCAGCACACGGCCACGGCGGCGCACACGGCGCAGGTCAGGGCGGCTACACCCACGCAGGCCACGGCTACGGCGGCGCACCCAAGGGCTACGCAGTCCAGCACTCCGCAGCTGACGAGAACCGCCGCGGCCGCGAAGAAGGCGAAACCCTGCACTACGCCCTGTACACCGTGTTCGCACGCTCCGGCGCACGCCCGGCAGAGGCTAACACCGACAAGGCTCGTGCCGAATTCGAGAAGGTTGTTGAGCAGCTGGCCGCCGAGGGTGTGACCCTGCGCGGCATCTACGACGTCTCCGCAATGCGCGACAACGCAGACGTCATGATTTGGACCCACGGCCAGAACCCCGAAAAGCTGCAGGCAGCAGTCCGCAAGATTCGCCGCACCGCACTGTTCGCAGGCACCACCATCGTCTGGTCCACCATGGGCGTACACCGCGAAGCAGAGTTCACCCGCAACCACGCACCCGCCTACGCACGCGGCAAGGCACCTGAAACCTGGGTCTGCGTCTACCCCTTCGTACGCTCCTACGACTGGTACTACATGAACCCCGAACGACGTGCAGAAATGCTCAAGAACCACGGCATGAAGGCAATCGACTTCCCGCAGGTTCTGGCAAACACCGTCGCATCGTTCGGCCTGAACGACTACGAATGGGTCCTCGCCCTCGAAGCACCCGAACTCGTGGACCTCGTCGACCTGATGCGTCACTTCCGCAACACCGAAGCACGCCTGCACGTTCGCGAAGACACCCCCTTCTACACCGGCCGCCGCATCGGCGCAGACGAAGTAGCAGAGGTTCTGGCGTGAGCCATCAGCCGAACAACGGCGTAACCCTCAACGGCACGCTCCTGCCGGACGACGTGGTACCCAACCGCACCGACCCGGCGAACACCGCTTCCAACGGCCCCGCCGTGCTCAACGAGCAGACCCTCGGCGACTACCGAAGCGAACGCAGCATCACCCGTGAACGTGCCGAAGAGGTGCGCCCCTACGACCTGGTGATTCTCTCCTCCTTCGGTGGCCCCGAGGGGCAGGAGGACGTCATCCCGTTCCTGCGCAATGTAACCGCTGGCCGCGGTATCCCGGATGAGCGCCTCGAAGAGGTCGCCACCCACTACCGCGCCAACGGCGGCGTCTCGCCGATTAACGAGCAGAACCGTGCCCTGCTCGCCGCACTGCAGCAGGCGCTCGCTGAGCGCGGCCCGCACATCCCGATCACCTGGGCGAACCGCAACTGGAAGCCCTACGTGAAGGACGTGCTCGCCGAAGCCTACGAGAACGGCCACCGCAACGTGCTCGTGCTGGCGACCAGCGCCTACCCTGGCTACTCGAGCTGCCGCCAGTACCGTGAAGACTACGGTATGGCAATCGAGCAGCTCGGCCTGGAAGGTCGCGTGCACGTGGGTAAGATCCGTCAGTTCTTTGACGTGCCCGGCTTCTCCCGCGCTTTCGCTGACGGGCTGAAGGACGGCCTCGCCACGGTGCGTGAGCAGCTTGCCGCGCGCGATAGCGGTTCGCTGAACCCGCGCCTGCGCATCATGTTCTGCACCCACTCGGTGCCGACCTCCGCTGCGAACGAGGCAGGTCCGCGCGGCGTGAACTACGAGGGCGGCTCCGCCTACGTGGAGAAGCACCTGCAGGTCGCTCGCGCCGTGCTTTCGCTGGTTCGCGATGAGGCCCCGCAGCTTCTGCAGAACGTCGAATGGGAGCTGGTGTACCAGTCCCGTTCCGGCCCGCCGTCCATGCCGTGGCTGGAACCGGACGTCAACGACGCCCTGGAGGCGCTGCCCACCCCCGCCAACCCGGCGGAGGATGGCGAAGCCCCCGTGGAAGGCGTCGTGCTGGTGCCCCTCGGCTTCGTCTCCGACCATATGGAAGTCAAGTGGGACCTGGATACCGAGGCGCTGGACACCTGCGAACGCCTGGGCATGGTTGCCGTGCGCACCCCCACCCCCGGCACGCATCCGGCGTACGTAGAGTCGCTGCGCCGCCTCATTGAGGAGCGCGTGGAGAACGGTGTTTCAGCCGACCTGCGCCCCGAACGTGAGAGCGTCCTCGCCCCGAGCGCGAGCGGTCAGTACGGCTGGTTCGACGAGTGCGAACCCGACTGCTGCAAGCCCGGCCGCGGTGCGCCGAAGCCGGTCATCGCCGAGTACGCAGCCTGTGCTGACGGCGCTGAGGACAGCGCTTCTGAGAACGCACCCGCCAGCCGCTCCAGTGGATGTGGCTCCGGCGGATGTTGCTCCCACTAACACCACCCCTGTAGCTCCGGCTCGCCCCAACACCGCCTGACCGGGGTGTGCGGGCGGGTCGGAGCGCACGTGCCTACAGGCTACCCCCAGAATTTAGACAAACACACAGCCTCTGGGGGAAACGCACACGCCTACGGGCTATCACACACATCACCGAAAAGGAGAGATATGAGCCATCACGAGTACATCTTGGGCACCCGCGGGTCTGCTCTCGCCCTGACCCAAAGCCGTATTGCCGCTGAAACCGTCACCTCCCTCTACACCGAACACCAGGCACACCACGGCGCCGCAGATGCCGAGGTCGTGGACTTCACCCTGCGCACCGTCAAAACCGAAGGCGACGTGCTCACCGGGCCCCTGGCAACCCTCGGCGGCACCGGCGTGTTCGCTGCGGCACTGCGCCAGCGTCTACTCGACGGTGAGAACGCCTCCGAAGAAAACCGCGTGGACATGGCAGTGCACTCCCTCAAGGACCTGCCCTCCGCACCCTGCCCCGGCCTGGTGGTCGCCGCAACCCTCAAGCGTGAAGACCCCCGCGACGCCCTCGTGGCACGCGACGGTCTGACCGTCGACACCCTGCCCGAAGGCTCCCGCGTGGGCACCGGCTCACCCCGCCGTGCCGCACAGCTACGCGCCCTGCGACCCGACCTTGAAATCGTGGACATTCGCGGTAACGTGGGAACCCGCATCGGCCGTGTGAAGGGCCTGGAAGAGCACGCCGGCAAGCAGGTCGTGCTCCGCCAGAACACCGAAACCTCCGAACGCGCCGACCACGGCGTAGGCACCGAACGTAGCGGCGACTGCGATGCCGTGGTGCTCGCCGTCTCCGGGCTGAAGCGCCTGGGCAAGGAAGAACTCATCACCGAGTACCTAGACCCCACTCGCATGCTGCCCGCCCCCGGCCAGGGCGCGCTCGCCCTGGAAGTGCGCGAAAGCGAATTCGAGAACCCGGACCCCGCCGTGCTCGCCGACCCCGAGGTGGCGCGCCCGGTGCGTGCCCTCGGCCGTGCCCTGCTCGCCGCAAACCACCACGAAACCCGCCTCGCCGTCAGCGCCGAACGTGCCCTGCTGCGCCGCCTCGAAGCCGGATGCGCCGCACCCATCGGCGCGTACGCGCACGTGGTTGAAGGCGACCTGGTGCTTAACGTTGTGGTGGCGTCCCCCGACGGCACCGACATGCTGCGCCACACTTCGGCAACCGCCGAACTGGATGTGCCCGGCGCCGAACGCCTGGGCGTGCGCGTGGCAGAAGACCTGCTGCAGATGGGTGCCGCCGCCCTGGCCGGATTGGATCTGAAGTAGGCGTCATGTCTGCCGCTAGTCCGCAAGCTGAACCCGCGCGCACGGTTCTGCTGACCCGCTCCGCCGCCCAGGGCGCCGCCTTCGCACGCGCCCTCGCCGAAGAATGCACACAGAACGGGTTAGGGGAGTGCCGGGTACTCTTCGCCCCGCTACAGCAGGCCCGCACCGTCAAACCGGGCGCAGACCACGCCGCCGCGCTGGAGGCGCTCGCCTCCGGTCACTATGCGTGGGTGAGCTTCACAAGCGCCAACACGGTTCGTGCCTGTGCCGAGCTGTGGGGCGCGGAGTTCGCCCGCGCCTGCGCGAGTGGGGGAGTGCGCATCGCCTGCGTGGGAGCGGCAACCGCCCGCGCCGTGCACACCCAGCTGGGGCTGGGCACGGATTTTCAGCCGCAGGTGCAGAGTGCCGTGGGTATGCTCGCGGAGTTTGGGCGCCCTGCCCCCGTAGACTCCGCAGCTGATTCCGCCGCGACTGATTCAGCCGCCGTGCTGGTTCTGGAAGGCTCCAACGCCCGCCCGACCCTGCGCGAGGGCCTCAAAAACCTGGGCTGGGACAGCCACCGCTGCGTGCTCTACGACATGGTGCCCGCTGAGCAGGTGGCACCCGGCGAGTTGAGCCTCAGCGCCGCCCGCGCACTCGTGCAGGGGAGTATCCCCGAAACCCCCGCGCCGGATGCGCTGGTGGTGACCGCCCCCTCCCGCCTGCACGCCCTGCTGGACGGCACCCCCGCGCTATCGCCTGAATCCGTGCCGCCCGAATCGGTGCCGCCGGTGGTGGCAATTGGGGCGAGTACCGCCTCCGCATGCCGCACCCTGAACCTGCGCCACGTGCAGGCCGATTCGCCGTCCCCGCAGGATTTGGCGCGCGCCGCTGCATCCCTCATCTACTAAGACCACATGTTTTTTATCGAGTTTTCAGGAGAGATCATGAACCTCACCCGCCGCCCGCGCCGCCTGCGCACCACCGCAGCCATGCGCTCCCTCGTCGCTGAGACCACCCTGCGCCCCGCGCAGCTGATTCAGGTGTTCTTCGTTCGCGACGGCATCACTGAGCCGCAGCCGATTCGTTCGATGCCCGGCCAGTACCAGCACACCCTGGAGAGCATCATCCCCGCCGTGCGTGAGGCGTACGAGGCGGGCATCCGCTGCATTGACCTGTTCGGTATTCCCCGCGATGAGGATAAGGACGAGGTCGGCTCGACCGCCTGGGATCCGCAGGGCATCCTGAACCGTGCCATTGCGGTGTGCCGTGAGGAGTTCGGCGACGACCTGGTGGTTATGGCTGACACCTGCCTGGATGAGTTCACGAGCCACGGCCACTGCGGCGTGCTGGTCGATGACGGCCACGGCACCCTCGTGGTGGATAATGACGAGACTGTGGAGCTGTACTGCAAGATGGCGGTTTCGCAGGCTCGCGCGGGTGCGCACACGGTGTCCCCGTCGGGCATGATGGACGGCCAGATCGCGGCGATGCGTGCTGCCCTGGACGAGGCCGGCTTTGAGGATGTGTCGATTCTGGCGTATTCGGCAAAGTACGCTTCGGCGTTCTTCGGCCCGTTCCGTGACGCGGTGGAGTCCAGCTTCACGGGTGACCGTAAGACCTATCAGCAGGACCCGGCGAACCGCCGTGAGTCTCTGCTGGAGGTGCGCGCTGACCTGGAGGAAGGCGCGGATATGGTCATGGTGAAGCCTGCCGGCAGCTACCTGGATATTGTGCGTGAGGTGGCGGAGTTTTCGCCGGTGCCGGTGGCGGCGTATCAGGTGTCGGGTGAGTACGCGATGATTGAGGCGGCTGCGGCGAACGGCTGGATTGACCGTAAGGCTGTGGTGTTGGAGTCGTTGCGTTCGATTCACCGCGCCGGTGCGGACGTCATCCTGACTTATTACGGTACGGAGGCGGCGGGCTGGCTCCGCGAGCTGGACGCCTAACCCCCTCCCTCCTTGAACGCTGAGAAGCCACATGTGTTTCGAAAAGCCACGTCTTTGGTGGCTTCTCGAAACACATGTGGCTTCTCGCCGTTTATGCTTGTTCTTCGCTGACTGGCTTGTACCCGAGGGAGGTGCACACAACGTTGCCGTTGGTGAAGTATTCCGCGAGCTTTTCGCGGTCGGCGGGGGAGCGCAGGTCCGCCCAGCGTTCCTGCTCCAGGTAGAAAGCAACCTGGGAGGTCAGGCAGACGACCCGCTCATCGTGCACCGCCACAATATGCCTGCACAGCCACGGCATGCGCTTGGCGAGGTTCGGTGGAATCTTGGACGGCACCTTGATTTCTATCTGCCATTGGGACGGCTCGTAGAAGGTCGGCTTGATCTGTTCGGGGTTCTTCGGGAAGACGCAGAACTCCACAATATCGGGGTAACGGTACTTCTTCGCCGGGAGGAAGAGCCGCCCGATGTAGAACGAGTCGGGGTTGAACAGCAGGTACCGCCTCATATAAACCCACCGAGTTACTGCAGTTACGGTGGTAACAATTGCCAGCGTTATGGAAGCTCCACCAATGGGCATTGGCTGAACACCTAGAACTGTCCAACCGACAAGCGAATAGAAGAAGACGATGAGAGCCACAACCAACACAAAGTGGGTTTCAACGTAGAAATCATTCTTTGCCCGAACCGGTTTAGCTTGAGGATGAGCCCCATTCGGCACAGCAAAAAGGTTGAGACGCATCAATGCTGCGCTATAGATTTGAGGCAACCCGGCTGTCATGTCATCCGTATCGATGCTTCGGGCTTTGCGCCAGGTGCGGCGACCTGAACGTGCACCCACGAACACCATGTAGAACGGCAACAGCAGAGCCGGTAGCAGAATGCCATTATGGGCAATATCTGTGTACAGACGAAAGATGGACCGTGCGACAAGGCATGCCCACACATACATGAGCACGTGGAACCAAGCCTCAATCGAGGAGATACCGTATACGCTATCGATTTCTTTGCGGGCACGGGTGAGGTTAGAGCGCAGTTTATGTTTTGGTAGCGGGTTACCCTCCAGGGAACGACGTTCGGCATACCTCATTGCATTGTTGACGGGGGAGCCGTAACGGGCGATGTAGAGCTCCTTCGCCTTTTCCGTGCTGATTGTTGCGGGGTGAGTGATAGCGGGTACTATGCATAACCCTATGTAAACGATAAAGGCGATGAGCCATATGTAGCGCAACGGCTCTAGGGGTATCCCAAAAGCGCTTAGCTCCATGAATTGTCCTCTCTACGGGTATCGGTGATGGTGCGTCTACGGTGCTGAGAAGCCACATGTGTTTCGAAAAGCAACATAAAACGTGGCTTCTCGAAACACATGTGGCTTCTCGCGGTATGTAGGCTACAGGTTTACTTGTACTGCGCCTTCTGGAAGGACGCGCGGCGTGCCGCCTCCTCCGCATGCTTACCGGCAGGCTTGTACCCCATGGTCGTGCAGATCACGCGGCCGTCCACGAAGTACTTCGCCAACATTTCACGGTCCGCCGGCGAATCCAGCTGCGCCCAGCGTCCCTGCTCAATATTGAACGCAATCTGCGCCACCAAACAATCAATCTGGTGCTCATTCAGCGAATAGTCGTGCTTGCGGCCGCCGGGGAGCAGAATCTCCAGCGTCCACTGGCTCGCGTCCTTCGGGTTCAGCTTGATAGCGTCCGGGTTCTTCGGGTACACACGGAATGCGCGAACCTCAGAGTAGGGGCGGGACTTCGCCGGAAGGAGCAGACGCCCAGCCTGGAACGAATCCGGGTTGTACAGCACGTAATCGCGGCTACGCATCAGCAATATGATAATCAGCAGAACGCCCGCCGCCAGCAAGAACCAGGATGCGTGACCGATATAGATCGCTTCCCAATCCTCGTCAATGCTCCAGCCCGCCAACGAAACCAGGAAGACCGAGGCGAGCAGGAACGCAATACCGCCGAGGATCCAGTAGGCGGTGCGGTCGTCACGGATCGGCTCTACACCCGGCACCGTGCCGCGCACACGGAACGGTGCGCTCAGCTTACCCAGCGTCGCCGAGTAGATGCGCGGCATGCCCAGCACACGGTCGTCCTTGCTGTATCCGCGAACTGCACGCCACTGACGGCGGCCAATACGCGCACCCAGGTACACCATGAGGAACGGCAGAATCAGCGCCGGTAGTACAACACCGTCGTACACGATATCCCAGTACAGGGTGAAGATAGAGACCGCCACAATCCAGCCCCACAGGTACATGACCACGTGGAACCAGCCGCTAAACACGCCGGCGCCCTCAATAGAATCCAGCTTCTTCTTCGCCTTCTTCGTGGCGCTACCCTTGCGGGAGGAGCTCAGCGGCGCACCCATCGCGGTGCGTTCCGCGGTGGCGCGGCGCGCCTCATCAACGGGCGAGCCGGACACCTCAAGGTACAGTTCGGCTGCCTTCTCCTTCTTGATGGGCACCGGGTAGGCGATATCCACCAGCAGGCACAAGCCCAGGTACACCATGAAGGCGATCAGCCACACGTCGCGTAGCTGCTCCATAGGCAGTCCCAGAGCGCTCAGATCCATGAGCGGCTCACCTCCTTACGTCTCTCAAACTCCTACGCGGATGCGGCAGCAGCTGCGGCAGCCGGAAGAGCCGAGATGATACGGTCCATCGCCTCATCGTCGTGGGCGGCAGAAACGAACCACGCCTCGAACGCGCTCGGCGGCAGGTACACTCCGGATTCGAGCATGGAGTGGAAGAACGCGTTGTAACGGCTGGTTGCCGACGCCTTGATGTCGGCGTAGTTGTGCACGCCCTCCTGAGAGGTGCCAAACGCGACCGAGAAGAGGTTACCGGCGTTCTGGATGGAGTGGTCCACACCGGCGGCGTTGAACGCCTCGGTCAGAGCCTGCTGCAGCTGGGCGCTGCGGGCATCCAGGTGCGCGTAAACGGCGGCATCAGCCAGGGTCAGGGTCGTAATACCCGCCGCGACGGACAGCGGGTTACCGGAGAGGGTACCCGCCTGGTAGACGGGGCCGACCGGCGCCAGGTGCTCCATGACCTCACGCTTACCAGCCAGCGCCGCGATGGGCATACCGCCACCAATGACCTTGCCGAACGTGAAAATATCGGGAACCCAGCCGCCATCCTCGGGGGCCGCGTAACCCCAGTAACCAGCCGAAGACACACGGAAACCGGTCAGCACCTCATCAAAAATGACGAGCGCACCATTCGCGTGAGCAATCTCGTGCAGGCCACGGTTGAAACCGGGCTCGGGGGTCACCACACCCATGTTGCAGGGCGCCGCCTCAGTAATAACCGCGGCAATCTGACCCTCGTGGTTTGCGAACGCCTCACGCACAGCGTCCAGGTCGTTATAGGGCAGAACGATGGTCTCCGCGGCGGTTGCGGCAGTCACGCCAGCAGAACCCGGCAACGCCAGGGTAGCCACACCCGAACCAGCCTCGGAAAGCAGCGCATCCACGTGACCGTGGTAGCAGCCCGCGAACTTAATAATCTTGTCGCGACCGGTCACACCGCGCGCCAGACGAATCGCAGTCATGGTCGCCTCAGTACCGGTCGACACCATACGCACCTGATCAATAGCGCCGGGAATCGCCGCGTTAATACGGTTGACCACCAGCTCAGCCAGCTCAGCCTCCGGCGCGCTCGCCGCACCAAAGGACAGGCCGCGCTCAGCCGCCTGCTGAACCGCCTCAACAACCTGAGGATGCGCATGACCCAGAATCGACGGGCCCCACGAGCAGACCAGGTCAACGTACTCGTTGCCGTCCGCATCGTACAGGTACGCGCCCTTAGCCTTCGCGGCAAACGCGGGGGTGCCGCCCACAGAATTGAAAGCACGCACCGGGGAATTCACGCCGCCGGGAATCACCGCGCGAGAACGCTCAAACAGCTTCTCGCTGGCTTCGTGGTGCAGCGGGTGGGTAGAGGAAGGAGTCATCGTATCGGTGCCTTTCAACAGAGACGGCGAACTAAAGAATTACAAGGGACGATGCGCACCAGGCAACGGAGCCCGCACGCCACTAGCGTCCCGTACCTAACCATCATAGGCGCTACAGATGAACCGCAGGTGACAAGCACCTGAACGTACCGAAAGGTGACGATAAAACACAACAGACAAGTTAGGGAACAGAGAGGACGCGCAACGCGCTAACGCAGGTGCCGGTCGGTATCCAGGCGGTTCAGAACCTGGGTGTCCTGATCGAACAGCCAGTTCTTGTCGAAGATTAGACGCACGAAGGCCAGGCCCATACCCAACGCCATGAAAATCAGCAGGGACTGCACGAAACCGCTTGCCGCCGAGTACATGTCACCGCTAGCAAAATGCGACATCGAACGGTAGAACGGAACACCCGGAACCATCGTTACCACCGCCGGAACAGATAGGGAAATACGCGTGTACTTACGCTGATGCAGCGGAGCCACAATCTCAGCCAAAATACCCACACCAAACACGGCAATCGTCGCTGCCATATGCGCGGGCATGCCCGCCTCCACCATATGAATACGGACGGGGTTCGCCACCGCAGCAATTACGCCACCCCACACACACGCCACCGGGGAAGCGGCAAAAAGCATCGCGAAGCCAGCCGCCGCAACACCCGAGGAAAGCACCTGCAACACCAAATACAGGGTCGGATCCAGGTTAAGAGGCGCAGGAGCCGCCAACGGCAGGTGGAAGAGCGAACCCAAAACCCACACCGCAAACGACGCACTCAGCAACAACAAACCCACATAGGTTAGACGCGAAATACCCGCCAAAAAGTCCATGCGGGAAATATCGAGCATGCCCGTCACCATGGGGAAACCGGGCACCAAGAACAGTACCGACGAAATAAAACCAATCATATGGTTCGGGCTAATCCAACCCGCCGCGACCAGCACATTAACAAGCGCAATGTACAGGCCCGCCGCCAGGAAGCCGCACGCCATCCACGTTGCCAAATGGCTCACCCCGCGCTTGAGCAGAGTCGAACGCAAAAACTGGCCGGCACCCGCCGCGAAGAACACCACCGTGCACTCCACCAGACCGCCACGGTTTAGGAACGCGAACCCGGCACACGCCACCGCCGACGCCAGCGCCAACATCCAGCGGGTGTACAGAGGCTTCGCCGAATCAATAAGGTCAAGCTCGGCGTTCGCCTCCGCAGGGGTGATCTTTTCAGGAAGCTCAGAAATGAACTTACCCAACTGATCCAGCTTATGAGCGTTAATGCCCATCGTGCGCTGCTCAGCGACCTCGGTACGGAAATTACCGTCAGTGTACGAAGAAGTCGAAATTTCGGTGAAGGTCACCTGCGCGTGATGCTCCTTCAACCCCACAGCCTTCGCCAAACGCGCCATCGACGCCTTAATACGGTAGGCGCTCGCACCCGACTTCATCAGGATGCGGCCCAGGCGGAGCACCACCTGCGACTGCGCCACCAGGTGCTCATGAGCCAGACGGGTAGACCCCAGATAAATACTGCGCGTATTAGTGTCAGGGTACGGCTCGGTAGTGCGGGGCTGATCATCCATGAGAGGCCTTCCGGGTCGTGCTATTCACGTGCTATTCGTGTAGGTGTGGTTCCTTATCTAGCATAGGGGAGAAGCCCAAACGGGGATAGTGTCAGCCCGTCAGCAAAGGAGAGGTGTTTGAGGATGTTGCCTAGGTTTTTAGCGGCGCAGTTTTATCGGCGCATTTTTATCGGCGCACGGGCCAGCGGCCGTCAATGGCCTCAGATTCCTTACCCGGCTGCGTACGCAACCACGCCTGGAAGCTCGCCGCCTGCTCCGCCGCCCACTGAATCTGCTGCTCGTGCAGCTGGCGTGCATCCACGTTGAGAACCTCGGGGAACTGCTCGGTGAGCTTCACCAGCAGACGCTCCGCCGCCAGGGCATCATCAGCGGAGGTGTGCGCATTCTCCAGGGAGACACCGTACTCGGCGGCAAGAACCTCAAGGGTGCGCTTGCCGCGCTTACGAGGAATCACGTGCTTATGCAGAACATACGGGTCGAGCACCACACCCGGCGGCAGCTCGCCGTTGGCAATATTGTGGCGCAGCATCTCGTGGTGCAGCACCGAAAAATCGTAGGCGGCATTGAAGGCAATAATCGGCACACCATCAAGGTTCAGCGCACCAATCGCGCCGGCAAGCTCCCACACGACCTCGCGGGCGGGACGGCCGTGCTCACGCGCGTACTCTGTCGTAATACCGTGCACGGCGGCGGCACCGGCGGGGATCTCAACGCCGGGGTCGGCAAGCCACTCGCCACGGCGCACCACATTACCCTGAGGGTCCAGCAGAATCAGGGAAGCAGTCACGATGCGGGCGGTGGTGACGTCCACACCGGTGGTTTCAAGGTCAAAAGTGGCGCGCAGGCCGTTCATCCAGGTCATGCTATAAGACTAACCCAGCGGAGAAGGAGGCGCGCGCCCGGTCGTCACGCGGCTGTGGATAAGCCCCCCGCGGGGCGGCATATTAAGCCCTGGGAGCGGCATATTAAGTCACCGAGGCGGCACATAAGTAGCTGACGAGCCCACATGACCGCCGACAAGGTACAACCGCGCTACAGCCGATAGACTGAAACCATGACAACCCAACTTCTCACCGGCATCCCCGGAACCGGTAAAACCCATCACCTCACCGAACGCGCCCTGCGCTACCTCGCCGACGGGAACGACCCCGCCCGGCTGCTCATCCTCGCACCCACCCGCACCGCTGCGACCCGCATGCGAGACACCATCGCCGCCTCCAGCGACCGCAGCCTCTCCGTAGCACCCACCCGCGCCTGGGCGGCATACGCCTTCGACCTGCTCAAACGAGCCCAAACCCGGGGGCTGCTCAGCGGCGTAGAAGGCAACCTCAAACTCCTCTCCGGCCCCGAACAAGACGTCATCATCGGCGAACTACTCGCCAACCACGCCGAAGGCATCGCACCCGGCCCCGCCTGGCCCGACGTACTCCGCGACGCCCTCGCAACCCGCGGATTCCGCCACGAAATCCGCGACTTCTTCGACCGCATGGCAGAATACGACCTCACCGCCGACGACGTACACCGCCTCGCCAACGAACACAACCAGCCCGCCTGGCACGCCCTCGCACAGCTTCACACCGAATACCGCGCCGTGCGAGCCCTCCGCGCCAAAAACGCCTACGACCCGGCAGTACTCATCAACGACGCCTGCCGGCTGCTACTGCGCGCCCCCGAATTCCTCGCTGAAGAACGCCGCCGCTACGACCTGATCCTCATCGACGACGTGCAGGAACTCAGCCCCTCCATCTACCGGCTGTTGCGCCTCATCGCCGCAGAAATTGCCCCCGCAGACGCCGCGCACCTGACCGAAACCCACCCCGACCTCTTCGCTGAAGGCCCCCAAGTTGTCATGACCTACAGCGACGAAGCCGTCGTCCAGGGCTTCCGAGGCGCCCGCCCCGACCTCGTCACCACCCTGCAGGCAAGCTTCCCGAGCATGCGCACCCGCACGCTCACCACCTCGTACCGCCTGCCCGCACTCATGATGCCGCTTGTGGCGGACATTCGCCGCCGCCTGCCGCGCTACACCCGATTCGTGCCGCTCACCGCTGAGCAGGAGGGGGCGAAGGACAGCACAAAGAACAGTGCGCCTGCAACCTTTGGACGCATCAACACCACCCCCGCCGACGAAGCCCTCACCTGGGGCGCCGCCGACGAACCGCTGCTGCACCTGGGCGCCGACGGCAAAATCCTCGACCCCGCGCACTACCGCACCGCACCCGCAGGCGTGTATAAGTATGCGCTCTCCAGCTCTCAGGACGAAGCGAACCTCATCGCCCAAATGCTGCTCGAAGAACGCATCTACGGCAACCACCCCTACCGCGAGTCCGCCATCATCGTGCGTAGCAGCGCGGACGTGGCGCGCATCCGCCGCGTGCTCTCCTCGAACGGTATTCCCTCGCGTACCTCCGCGGCGCTCGTACCGGTGCGCGACGAGCCCGCCGTACGCCCCTTCCTCGACGCGCTCAGCCTGCTCGTCTACGCCCGCAAGCGCGGCGAGAAGGCACTGAACCCCGCCGTGCACATGCCCGCCGCAGAAGGTGCAGAAGGTACGGAGGCGGCGGAGCGTGGCGGCTACGAAACCCTCAGCGCCTCCGAAGCTGAAGAGCTCATGCGCCGAAGCCTCGACGACGTCATCGCCGAAGAAAGCCGCGCCAACCCCCTCGGCGGTGCGCAGAGCGCCATCACCCTGCTCACCTCTCGACTCGGTGGCGCATCCAGCATGGACGTGCGACGACTCCGCCAGCAGCTACGATCCATCGAACTTCAAAGCGGCGGCCACCGCCCCAGCGACGACCTGCTCCTCGGCGCCCTGCTACACCCCGAAACCCTCCCCGAAGAGGGCGTGGGACGCGCCGTGCACCGCATCGCAGCCGTGCTCTCCGCCGGACGTAAAGCACTCGCGCGCCCCGAATCCACCAGCACCGAAGTGCTCTGGGCGCTCTGGGAAGCCAGCGGCCTCGAAAAGACCTGGGTCGCCCAGTCGCGCGGTGCAGGCCCCGACGCCGATGCAGCCCACCGCAACCTCGACGCCATGATCGGCCTCTTCGAAGCCGCCGACCGATTCGACGAGCAGATGCGCGGCGCCGGTGCCGAGCAGTTCCTCGACTTCATCGACGCGCAGGACCTACCCATGGACACCCTCGCCGCCCGCGGCGTACGCCAAGACGCGGTCGAGATTCTCACCCCCGCACTCGCCGCCGGTCAGTCCTGGCGCACCGTATATGTATGCGGTCTGCAGGAAGGCACCTGGCCCAACACCACCGTGCGCGGCTCCCTGCTGAGCACCGGCGACCTTACGGACCTGTGCGATGCGCGCCTCCGCCAGCGCGCACAGCAGGCAGAACAGCAGGCAAGGGAGGGCGAGCAGCCT
This sequence comes from Rothia sp. HMSC071C12, assembly GCF_001813895.1. NCBI lineage: Bacteria > Bacillati > Actinomycetota > Actinomycetes > Micrococcales > Micrococcaceae > Rothia > Rothia sp. HMSC071C12. Next base: position 396,577 of record NZ_KV814371.1, on the reverse strand, counting down.
GTGCCACCCGCGCGCATCCGTAGCTACCCCGAACGCGTGCGCGACACCCGCCACGACGAGCTACGCATGTTTGCCGTTGCCGCCACCCGAGCCAGCACCCGCCTCGTGCTCACCGCCGTACGCAATGACGATCAGGCACCCGGCGAGTTCTTCGACTTCGTGCTGCCCACCGACGCGGTCGGCGACTCCACGGACGTGCCCATCACCCGCGTGCGCCGCCCCGCGACCCTGCGTTCCCTCGTGGCGGAGCTTCGCCGCACCCTCGTTGAGGAATCGATGAACGCGATGCGCGCCGAAGACTCCCAGCAGGAGGACACACAGCAGAACGGCGCACCGATGCACAACGCACCGGAGGAAGAGGCGCTCACCCCGGAGGGTTCCGCGTACCGACTCGATGCCGCCTCCCGCACTCTGGCGCGCCTGGTGAACGCCCAGGCGCCCGGCGCCGCACCCGACGACTGGTGGGGCCTGCTACCGCTTTCTAGCACGGAGCTGCTCTTTGCGCACCGCCCGGCAGACCACGCTGAGCTGGACGAAAATCACGGCGAAGAGCCTGCCGAAAACCCAGCAGAAAACCCCGGTCGCCGCACGATTACGCTCTCGCCCTCGCGCCTGGAAACCATTCACAGCTCCCCGCTGGACTGGCTGGTTTCCGCCGCCCGTGCCGAGGCCCAAACCGACCTGTCCCGCTCCCTCGGTACGCTCGTGCACGCCATCGCCGAGGAGTACCCGACCGGCACCCTCGAAGAGCTCCAAACCGCCCTCGACGAGCGCATTAGCTCTCTCGGCGTGCCCGCCCGCAAGGAGGACGAAACCGACGAAGAGTACCGCGAGCGCGTGCCCTGGGAATCCTACGCCCTCTACGAGCGCGCCAAGCGCATGATTCTGCGCCTGAGCTACTACTACCGTCAGCACATGGGTGACGCCGGCTGGCAGAACCTCGGTGTTGAAGGTTCCTTCGCGGTGCGTGTGCCCGTGCCCTTCGACCCCGCCGGTGAGGTTGGCGAGCTGGATGCGCTGCTCACCGGTCGTGTGGACCGCCTCGAGGGTACCGCCCCGGCGGAGGACGGCACCCGCCGCTACGCCATTGTTGACTTGAAAACCGGTAAGTCTAAGCCGACCGGCTCGGAGATGGAGACGCATCCGCAGCTTGCCGCCTACCAGATCGCGGTGGAGGCTGGCGCGGGCGAGCAGCTGGAGGAGCGTTACCGCGCCGAAGCCGCCGCCCTGGAGGCGGGCGAACCGCTACCGGATGCCCGCCCCCAGGAGCTGGAGTACACCGGCTATACGGGTCATTCCGCAGGCGCGGCGCTGGTGCAGTTGGGCGCCTCGGGCGTGAACGATGAGAGCAAGACTCGCCTGCAGGTTCAGCCCGCTCTGACGGAGCACGATTCGTGGGCGGCTGAGCTGGTGCAGCACGCCGCGGAGCTGATTGCTGGCTCGCAGGTGCAGGCTCGTCACCGTGAGGGCGGCTATGGGTGCCGTCTGCCGGAGATCTGCCCGATTTGTACGCGCGGCCGCCAGGTGACGCAGCCCTAGTAGCCGCGTACCCTACGTTTACTTTCGATATCACTCACCCCGAACCTCCCATGAGAATGATCCATGAGGAAGAGGAATCATGACTGACTCTGGCGCATACGGCGCTGATATGCAGGGCGCTACTACCCCCGGCGCTCACCCCGGTTCTGGCACCGGCATGCTCACCCCCGCCCAGTGGTGCGAGCACAATAGCTGGCAGCTGCCCAACGGCGTGCTCTTCTCTGCTGAATCCGCCGCGAATGACCCCGCGCTGAAGCCTGCCGACTACCGTAGCGCCCTCGACATTGCCGAGATGCTCAACGGCGCCGACGGTAAGAAGCCGACCCCCGAGCAGGTCCGCATGATTGAGGCGGGCCCCGCCCCGACCCTCGTCATTGCGGGCGCTGGTTCGGGTAAGACCGCGACCATGGTTGACCGCGTGATTTGGCTGGTTGATAACGGTTTTGTGCGCCCTGAAGAGGTGCTTGGCGTGACCTTTACCCGCAAGGCGGCAACCGAGTTGCGCAGCCGTATGCGTGCCGGCCTGAACACGCTGCGCCGTAGCCGCCGCGTCGCCCCGACCGATGAGGAGCTGCGCGAAGGTATCGCTGACCCGACCGTGCTCACCTACCACTCCTACGCGAATAACCTCGTCAAGGAGTACGGTCTGCGCTTGGGCGTGGAGCAGGACGCACAGATGCTTGGCGATGCGCAGAAGTGGCAGCTTGCCGCGCAGATTGTGCAGTACTGGGAGGGGGAGCTTCCCCTCGATAAGGACGGCGTGCCGGTCTCTGCGGCGACCATGATTAACCAGATGCTGCAGCTTTCTGACGAGTGCGCGGAGCACCTGGTGGAGCCGCAACAGGTTATTGACTTCTGCACCGAGCAGTTGGCGGCGTATGCGGCGGTGCCCGAGCCTCGCCGTGAGACGAAGACTGAGAAGGACATTCTGAAGGTTCAGCGTCTGCTGCGGAACCGCCGAGTGTACGCGCGCATGGCGATGAGCTACGCCCGCGTGAAGGCGCGCATGCAGGTGCTGGATTTTGGTGACCTGATGCGTTTTGCCGCCCGTATTGCGGAGGCTGACCCGGCGATTCGCGAGGGTGAGCGTGCCCGCTTCAAGGTGGTTCTGCTGGACGAGTTCCAGGACACTTCGCACGCGCAGATGAGCTTGTTCTCCTCGATTTACGGTGCCGATGAGGCGGCGGGTATTCCGGCGCATCCGGTGATGGCTGTGGGTGACCCGAAGCAGTCGATTTACGGTTTCCGTGGCGCTTCGGACGGCCAGATGTTCAGCTTCTACCGTCATTTCCCAACCAAGCATGTGCGGCCGCTGTTCCTGTCCATTGCGTGGCGTAACGACATTTCGGTGCTGAACGCGGCGAACCATGTGGCGGAGAAGCTGAAGGAGGTTCCCGAGTGGGTGCGTGCCGCCGACGGCGATATTACCGCCGCTCAGGTTCCTGACCTGCGCCCGCGCTGCGCTCTGGTGGGGGAGCCGGGCTCACCCGCCTTTGAGCAGGCTGCCGCGGGCATGGTGGGGCGCGTTGATTTGACGTACCACGACTCTGACCGCGAGGAGGCTGTGGCTATCGCTGAGCGTATTGCGGCGATGCGTACCCAGGCGGTGCGCGAGTATGAGCGCGCCTACGCGGCGCATCGTTCCGGTGATGGTTCTGTGCATCCGCGTTTGAAGATGCCTGAGATTGCGGTGTTGGCGCGTGTGCACGGTCAGCTGGACCCGATTCGTGTGGAGTGCGAGCGTCTGGGTATTCCGGTGCAGCAGGTGGGTTTGGGCGGTTTGCTTTCCCAACCGGAGGTTGTGGATTTGGTGTCGGCGTTACGTGTGCTGGCTGATCCGAACCGTTCGGATGCTCTGGCGCGCCTGCTGACGGGTGCGCGTTGGCGTTTGGGCGCGGCGGATATGTTGGCGCTGGGTGATTGGGCTCAGTCGCTGGTGCGTGAGCGTGAGCGTGCCCTGCGCGAGCAGATGGCGTTGCGTATGCTCGCCGAGGCTGAAGACGCCGACGACGCTGCTGCTATCAACCTGCAGGCAGAGCACCTGCGCGCCGCCCAGGAGCGCCTGGACGAAACCCTCAAGGGCGCGGTGGAGGATTCCTCCGGCTACGCCTCCCTGATCGAGGCGGTGGAGAACCTACCGCAGGACGGCGCGGACGGCGAACCCCTCTACGGTGAGCAGTACCGTGGCCGCCGTTTCTCCCCGGCGGCGCTGGAGCGTCTGCGTGCTTTTGCCGAGCAGATGCGCGTGCTGCGTGCCGGTTTGAGCGAGGATTTGGGCACGCTGCTGTACGAGATTGAGCGCACCATGCTGCTGGATATTGAGCTGGCGGTCCGCCCGGGTACCGACCCGCTGGGTTCGCGTGCGAACCTGGACGCTTTCCACGAGGTTGCCGCCGCCTACGGCATGTCGGCGCCGCGTATTAACGCGATGATTTACGCCGGCTCTGACGGCGTGAGCGCGGAGGAGGGCGACCCGGGTGCGCGCCGCTTCCTGCTGTCTTCGGGCGGCGTGAGCTACGTGATGGGTTTCCTCGCGTGGCTTGAACGTGCCGATGATGAGGAGAAGGGCCTGGCGCTGGGCGCTGTGGAGCCTGACCCGAACGCGGTACAGCTGATGACCATGCACGCCGCGAAGGGCCTGGAATGGGATCACGTGCTTCTGCCGGGTCTGTGCGGTAGTGCGACCGGCGGGCAGACCCCGAACCTGTGGCAGATGTCGGCTAATACGGCTCTGCCCTGGCCGCTGCGTGGCGACCGCGAGTACCTTCCCTCGATCCTTGAGACCCCGGAGGAGATTACCGCCTTCGAGAAGGCGAAGGACCTGGAAGACTACCTGGCCGAGCACAAGGATGATGCCGCCGAGCATGCCGGCATGGAGGACCGCCGCCTCATGTACGTGGCGATGACCCGTGCCCGTAACCTGCTGGCGTTGAGCGCCTACCGCTGGAAGAGCGCCGCTATGCTCCCCCTGCCGGTGCAGCCCTTCTGGGAGGAGCTGATGGAGATGCTTTTCAAGTCGCTCTTTGACATGGGCACCCCCACGGTAGATGCGCCCTCTGTACGTTTCGAAGAGACAATGGATACCCCCTGGGCAGCGCCGCAGTTGGTGGGCATGGGCCTGTCGTACACGATGCCGAACCCCGCCGATAAGCGCAAGAAGGTGCACCTGAACCATGTGCGCCGCTGGGCTGAGCAGCTGGCTGAGTCGAAGTACCGCCTGGCGGAGCCGGTGACCCTGGTGCACGGTACGGTCGTGGACCCCTCGAACCTGCCGCCCGCCCCCGATGAGGCGGCGCTGCTGGAAGAGCTGGAACTCTACCCCGTAGACGCTGACGAGCTCACTCCCGTACAGGCGGAGGCGCGTGCGAACGCTCAGGCACAATACGCCGAGCAGGTGCAACGCTACGCGTGGGCGCTGGTTGAGGTCATGGCCCCCGCCCTCGCGCAGGATTGGCAGCTGGCGGCTCCTTCCGTACGAGCACGCACGGTGGCGGAGAACTGTACCCGCCTGAACCTGCCGGTGCCCGAATGGATTATCGAAGCCACCGAGCGGGAGAAATGGCGTGAGGCGCAACCGCCTCAGCCCGGTTTCTCGCCGACGGTGGCGGCGGCGCTGCCGATTGAGGTGCGCGGCCAGTTCGCCCAGAAGAACTACGAGGACAGGAACCCGAACCTGGGTGCGGTGCTGACCGCCATGTGGCCTTTTGACCCGCTGGAGCGACCCGTGATTTGGCGTTGGGCTTCTGATGATGCCCTCAATCGGGGCACGGAGGCGGTGCTTCGCCGCGGCCAGCATGAGCAGCTGGAACGTGAGATTGCGATTAACTCCTCGAGCCGTCGCGAGGCGGTGGAGCGTGCCGCCCTGGCGGTGGAGCTCGCTGTCGGCGCGGGGGAGGATGACCTGCACCAGAGCGGGGATGTAGCGGGGGAGAGCGCAAACCACCCTGCACCCGCCGTACTCGCTGTACACGGCGAGTCCGCCATTCCTGAATCCCTGCGCCAGCAGGCGGTGGACTGGGAACGCGAAGCCGACCTGCTGCTGCTCATGATGGGGCAGACCGACCCGGTGCTGAGCGATCAGCTGCCGGGGCACCTGTCCGCATCCACGTTCATTCGCCTGAGCGAGGACCCGCAGGGCACGGTGCATCAGCTGATGCGCCCGGTGCCTCAGCGTCCCTCACGCGCGGCAACGATTGGTACGGCGGTGCACGCGCTGATTGAGGAGCACTTCGGGGTGGCGCCGAGCGCCGACCCGCTGGAGGCACCCGACGCGGAAGACACGGTGGGCGTTGACCTGCCTGGTTCTACTGCCGCCTCAGCCACCTCCACCTCCACCTCGCCCGCTGATTCTGCAGACCCCTCTGACCTGCAGGAACAGGACGAGTTCACCTTCGAGGACGACTTCGAGGAGGCCGAGAGCGAACTGGACGTCTCCGTTCAGCGCCTCTGGGAGCGCTTTGCCACCAGCGAGTGGGGTAGCGACGAGTGGAAGGACCGCATCTGGGCGGTCGAATACCCGGTCGAAACCCACATCGAGGGCGTAAGCCTGCGCGGCCGTATCGACGCGGTGTTCCGTACCGAGGACGAGGACGGCGAACGCTGGGTCCTGGTGGATTGGAAGAGCGGTTCCCGCCCGAAGATGGCGACCATGCAGTCTCGACGCTTCCAGCTGGGCCTGTACCGCATCGCGTTCTCCCGCATTATGGGCGTGGACCCGGAGCGTATCAGCACCGTGTTCGTGTACCTGGGCGGCAAGGGCGTTGCGGAGGTGTGGGATCACCAGATCCGCGGCGGCCTGCCCACGGAGGCGCAGCTGGCGAAGGTGATTCGTGAGGCACGCAAGGGCTAGGCAGCAAGGCTAAGCGGCAGTGCTAGCCGGCATGCGCTCGCGCGTTAGCTTGAGCCAATAACCGCATACAGAAAAGCAGTTCACGGAGGCATTGCGCCTTGTGAGCTGCTTTTCTGTGCGGACTTTTCGTGTTAACGGCAGAGGACGCCTCTTCACCCCACTGCATTAGGGTGATGAGGCGTCCTCAGCCGCTGAAGAACTATAGAGGTACTTCGTGCCCTCGCACGCTCCGGGAAAGAATCGCGCCGAACGACTGCCGCTCTCGCGGCCTCACTCGCGCCGCCGGCGCCCCGTGGGGTTTGCGTGCGTCTTTACTCTCAAACACAACCTCGAAAGTAACTCTATAGATTTCTGCCATCGGTGATTGGTTGCGCGGTGCATGAATCCGGCTCGGGTCTGACATGACCGGTCAGAGTCCCGTCCAATCTGTCTCCCCAATTTATCGCTGCCACGATATCAGCGCTGGTCAGTGCGCTATGGGGAGTGTGTCCGCTGGTTTTCTCGCGGCACAGCAAAAGTATTCCAGGAGTTTTTGAAAAAATCTACGGGCAAAGTTTTTACCCTAAAATGCACTATTTTGAGCATGGTTCAAGGTGAAGTTGAGGCTCTGTGGACTCTCAAAATTAAAAGTTGGTTTTTGTGGGTTTGGAGTGTATTTGCACCCTGGAAATATTGTGAATGGCACCTTTAGCGCACCTTCAACTCTCAGCCTTAATCTGAGTCATTCATGCACAAAAATGCAAAACCGGTACTCAAAAAGTGTCGGAAAACACTTAAATAAATTTTGATAAAAAGCCGTCAAAAGCCTCTCCACTAGCTCTTATAGGCATCATTTCGTCGGTTTGACAGACGCTCTGTAGAGCTGATTTCGCCGGGCGCCACGCATGCTTTAACTCCTGCAGATACCCACCCGGATACAGTTTCAGCCCCGCAGTGCAGTACTGCGGGGCTGAAACTGAAAACCTGAGTGGCGGGCGGCAACCTGGCGGCAACCTAACGCCTACTCGGCGGGACCGACCAGCGGGCTGACCTCCTCCTGACCGAGCAGTTCGCCGGAGGCACGCAGGTCGTCCTGAATGTCCAGGAGCATGGACACGGCGTGGGTTGCGCCGTCGCGGTCTCCGACCTCCACGGTGTGGGTGAGCCACTGGGCAATTGCGAACTCCGCGTAGAAGTTCGCACGTTGCGCCAGATAGGCGTCGGGTAGCTGAGGCATCTGCTGGCGGTACACCTCGATCGCCTCGTCGGTGAAGTCAATGTCCTGGCAGGAGTACAGCCAGGCGAAGTCCTGCGCGGGGTCACCCACGTGCACCTCGGACCAGCCGGTGACCTCCACGATGCGCGCCTCCGCAGGAGTCACGTGCAACACGAGGTTCTCGGCGCCCATGTCACCGTGGACCACGCGCGGGCGGAACTGCCACATGGGGCCGGGGGAGAGCACAGCACGCCAGTGCGCGAGCAGGTCTGCGGGCACCTTGCCGGTTGCGGCGGCACGCTCCAGCTCGGCGTTCTTGCGCAGGCGAATCTGCTCCGAGGAGTAGGAGGGCAGGTCAGCCTCGTAAATAATGTCTTCGGGCATCACGTGCAGGGTCGCAATGTCCTTGGCGATGATGGACGCCAGGGAGGGGCGGTTCGCCGCAACTTCGCGGCGGCTCAGCTCAGCCAGCTGGTCTACGTCGTAGATGGTGCCGGGGATGTGCGTGTACACGAACACGTTGCCGCCCGCGTACGGTACGGTGCCGGCAACGGTGGGTACAGCGAAGGGCAGCCGAGCGCGCAGGCCGGGGCTGAACGACTGCAGGATGAGGTGTTCAGCTTCGAGGCGCATGCTGGCGTCGGGGCGGCGCGGGGCGCAGACTCGCCAGCGGCGACCGGTGGAGTCGGCGATGATTGCCGAGTCGAAGTCGTCGCTGTCTTCGCGGACCGGTTCGGCGCCGACGGGGTAGATCCCGGGCACTCCGGCGGAGACAATGGCTGCTAGCTGAAGGGGAGATAAAGTCACGGGTTAAGGTTACCAAACCAATGTGTGCCGTTTAGTAGTTTTTGGGATCTTTATGCCAAGTGGTGAAGATACTTGTGGACAAGCCTAAACGCTTCCGCCTGCGCTTCTGGGCTCGCCTCTATCTGCGCTTCTACCTGCACGCACCCAGATAGGTAGCGACTCACGCCCTGAATGAAAGAAGCGGCGGCTAAGAAGCCCCGGTGGACTCTGGGAGAATACAATGGAAGACCGGCTATCACCGCCTCGCGCGCCCGCATATCCATATGTCCAGCGCGAGCGCCTGCCGTCTGCCCGTACCGCCCGCCTTACTGATGGAGCATTATGACCGCCACACCTCAGCAGCCTCAGCATATGATCTCCGCAGACGATATTCTTGCCGGTCTTGACCCGGATCAGTGTGCGGTCGCTACCGAGCTGGACGGCCCCATGCGCGTGCTGGCGGGTGCCGGTACCGGTAAGACCCGCGCGATTACGCACCGCATCGCCTACGGTATTGCGATTGGTCGTTACCAGGGCCCGCGCGTACTCGCCCTGACCTTCACCCTGCGCGCGGCGGAGGAGATGCGTACCCGCCTGCACCAGCTGGGTGCGCACGGCGTGCAGGCGCGTACCTTCCACTCGGCGGCGCTGCGTCAGCTGGCGTATTTCTGGCCGCAGGTGGTGGGCGGTACGTTCCCGTCCATCGTGCAGAATAAGGCAGCGCTCATTACGGAGGCGGCGAACCGTCTGCGCATCAGCACGGACCGTTCCCTGCTGCGTGATTTGGCGTCGCTGATTGAGTGGGCGAAGGTTCAGCTGCTCACCCCGGACACCATCATGCAGCGTCTGAGTGAGAAGCAGCTGCCTGCGGCGATTACCCCGCAGAATATGCAGCGTATTTTCCAGGCGTATGAGGATTTGAAGGATGAGCGTAACCTCATCGATTTTGAGGACGTGCTGCTGCTGACCATCGCCATGCTGGAGGAGGATGAGAAGCTCGCGGCGACCGTCCGCAACCAGTACCGCCATTTTGTGGTGGATGAGTACCAGGACGTGTCCCCGCTGCAGCAGCGTCTGCTGGATGTGTGGCTGGGTGGCCGCGAGGATATTTGCGTGGTGGGTGACGCCTCCCAGACGATTTACTCTTTTACCGGCGCGACCAGCCGTTACCTGCTGGATTTTGCGCGCCGGTACCGTGGCGCGCACACGGTGAAGCTGACCCGCGATTACCGTTCCCATTCGCAGGTGGTGGAGTTGGCGAACCGTCTGTTGGCGGCGCGTCGTCCGCATCCGGATTCGAGCCCGCATTCGTGGGCGCCGCCGCTGGAGTTGATGTCTCAGCGCGGCCCCGGTGTGGATGTGGAGTGGTTCGGCTATGCCGACGATGAGCAGGAGGCGGCAGGCATTGCCGAGGATATCCGCGACCTGATTGAGAAGGACGGCGTGCCGCCTTCGGAGATTGCGGTGCTGTTCCGCACGAACGCGCAGTCGGCGGCGATTGAGTCTGCGCTGGCTGCCGCCCACATTCCGTACCAGCTGCGCGGCGCGGAGCGTTTCTTTGAGCGCCCCGAGGTCAAGCAGGCGATGCTTGCCCTGCGCGGTTCGGCGAAGTCCACGGACGGTACCGAGGACGTCACCCGCTACACCCGCGATGTGCTCGGCGGCCTCGGCTATAAGGAGGAAGGCCCCCTTTCGGGAGGCGCCACCCGCCAGAAGTGGGAGTCCCTCGCCGCCCTGGTGCACATGGTGGACATGATGGCGCAGCACCGCCAAGAGCAGCTTCAGGAGCACCGCGCGAACCCGCGCCCGGGCGTGCCCGAGCCACTACCTTTGACCATGCACGAGGTCGTGGCGACCCTGAACCACCGCAGCGAATTTAATGACGCACCGCAGGTCAACGGCGTCACCCTCGCCTCCCTGCACGCGGCTAAGGGCCTGGAGTGGGACGCCGTGTTCCTGTGCGGCCTGAACGAGGGCCTCATGCCCATTACTTTTGCGACCACCCCGGACGAGGTGGATGAGGAGCGCCGCCTGCTGTACGTGGGCATTACGCGCGCCCGCAAGTACCTGTGGCTGACCTGGACGATGACCCGCACCGTGGGCGGTCGCGGTCAGCGTAAGCGTTCGCGTTTCCTGGACGATATTGATCCGGCGAAGCGCCGCCGCAGGGCTGAGAGCTCCGGCTCCTCGTATAGCCAGCCCCGTGCCACTCAGCCCCGTGCCACGCAGCCCCGCCGTTCGTCGAAGGGAAGAGGAGACTATGGCTCAGCGTTTTAAGCGTGAGATTCTGCCCGCCACCGAGGACCGCCCGCAGATTGAGCTGGTCCGCTCGGCGCGCCGCACCCGCACCATCAGCATGCAGCGCGACGGCGTGGACGAGCACGGCAACCCCGCCTACCGCCTGCTCATTCCCGCCGCGAGCACGAGCGAAGAGATTGACGAGCATATTGCCCGCCTGCTGCCGCGCATTCAGCGTCGTGCCGCCCGCCGTGAACGTGCCACGCAGCTGACGGTCACGGACGAGTACCTGCGCTCCCGCGCCCTGCACCTGGCGCAGAAGCACCTGCCGGAGCTGGTTGCCTCGGGCAGGCTGGAGAAGCTGTCGATTCGCTGGGTGAGCAACCAGCGTCAGCGCTGGGGCTCGGCAACCTACGCGAACACGCAGATCCGCATCTCCTCGGAGCTGCAGGGCGTACCGGAGTACGTGCTGGATTCGGTGATTCACCACGAGCTCTGCCACCTGCTGCAGCCGAACCATTCGGCGGCGTTCCGTGCCCTGGAGTCGCGTTACCCGCAGCTGCTGCGGGCGCAGGCCTACCTGGAGGGGTACGCGCTGGGGCGCTCGCGTGCTGAGGGTGAGCGCGGCGAAAACAGCGCGGACTAAAATCCAGCCAGCTAAAATCCAACCGGCTAACGCGCTTCCCGAAAATCAAAGAATCAAAAACCAACCGAACACTCCAACCGAAACACTCGAGCGGGGGTGGGTTGTACATTCACAAGCCACCCCCGCTCGAGGTGTCAGCTATTTACTTTCGCCGCTCAGTTTTACTTTGCTCAGCTTTACTTCGCTCAGCTCTACTTTTCTTCGGGAGCGTCGCCGAAGCCGCCGTCCAGCAGCTTCTGCAACTCCGAGTCGAAGTCCACGTCGTCCAGGCTGATTTCGTTCATGCGCGCATCGTATGCGGTGAAGTCTTCCAGCTCGGCGGGGGTGGGCAGGGTCTCCGGGGTGTCCCAGAGGCCGTCGCGTGCCTCAATGCCGTGGGATTCTTCGTACCAGCGCCAGAACTGCTGTGCTTCACGTACCAGGCGCGGGCGCAGTTCCAGGCCGACCAGGTTCTCGAAGACCTGCTCGCTGGGGCCGCCGTCGATGCGGCGGCGCGCCATGATTTCGGTCAGCTGCGGTGCCTTGGGCAGGTTACGGGTTGCGTCCTCGGTTACGACGGATACCCAGCCTTCGATGAGGGCGAGCAGACCCTCCAGACGCTGTACCGCCAGTTCCTGGTCTTCGGTGCGCTGGGGGCTGAACATGCCGCCTTCGAATGCTTCCTGTACGGCGTCGGGGTTGCTCATGTCCACCTGGGATGCGGCGTCCTGCATACGGTTCATGTCCACGCGGATGCCGCGGGCGTAGCGCGCCACGAGCTGGACCAGGTCTTCACGCAGCCAGGGGTTTGCCTTGTGCAGGCGGATCAGCGCGGATTCACGCACGGCAAGGTAGAGCAGGATCTCCTGCGGGGGCACCTCGATGCTCTCGGCGAGCTGCTGGTAGCCGTTGGGCAGCAGCGCGGAGGAGCCCGGCGCGAGGGGGAAGCCCACGTCGGTGGAGGAATACACTTCACCGGCGAGCTGCGCGAGCGCCTGAGCCATCTGCGCACCAAAAATCACGGAACCAATGTTGTTCAAAAAGCCGCTGTTGAGAATCTGAGAAATCTCTTCGGGTACGTCTTCGTGTGCGCCGGGCATGACCATGGACTGGGTGACTTCGGCTGCGACCGGCTCGACCATTTCGCGCCAGGAGTCGAAGGAATGCTCAACCCATTCCGCCTTGGACCATGCCTGTACCGGGTGGTTGTGGCGTTCAACGGTGGTTACGGCGTCCAGCCAGAGGTCGGCGAGGTTCGCTGCGTCTTCCACTGCACGCTTGAGGTTTTCGGGTACGGAGGGGTCTTCACCCATGGATGCGAGCATCTGGCGGGTCTGGTTCTTCACGTTATCCCAGTTCACGCCGCTGGGGCTGTCGGATGCGCCCGCGCCGGAGAACATTGCCTGTACCTGCGCGAACATGCTCTGCATCATGGCGGGGTCGAAGCCCATGCCCATGTTCTTCAGGTCTTCGGGGTCGATGCTGATGCCGAAGGGGTTCTGACCGCCTTCGCCGAAGAGCGCGCCGAAGGGGTTCTGTGCGTTGGAGGAGGTGCCCTTGCCGCCCTGGCCGGTTGCCCCTGCGGAGGGGTCGAAGCCCTGCTCCTGCATCTTCTTAATGAATTCTTCGAGGGGGTCGCGCTCGTTGGAGGCGCCGCCGGTGGGGTTCTCAGACATGTAGAAGCCTTTCGTAATCCGGGGGTGGGCGTAGCTGGCTCGCTCGCTGTCCAGCCTACCGATTTTTGCTGAGAATTTCCCGCGCCACCGCTGTGGATGCGGCTTAATCAGCTGAGGGCTCACAAGCTTGTCTCTGTCGCCGGGGTTTGGGAGCTTTTTCGTGCCGCTGTCACCGTCGGGTGCTGACACAGCGCAGCGCGGGTCAGAGCGTGAACGCCTCCTGGTTGCTCTATTTTTAGCGGGGCGACGGTGCCCGCGCGCGTGTTGAAAAGCAGGTTTATCCGGTACTGTAGAAACCATGACTAAGTCCACCCCCGATGCTGAGCAGCAGCCGAACGCCGCCTCCGCGAGCGTGAAGAGTAATGAGAAGGCGGCTAAGCGCCGTTCGCGTTTTGCGCCGCGCCGCGTGAACCTGCGTTCGGTGAGCGCTGTGGCGACCTGCGCCCTGCTGGCTGGTGCTTTTGTTCTGCCCAGTTCCTATGTGAAGGAGGGCCCCGGCCCGCTCTTTGATGTGCTCGGAACCTACCAGGAGAAGGACGTCATTGAGGTCTCGGGTGCGCCCAGCTATAAGACGTTCGGCAAGATGAACATGACGACGGTGTCGGTTTCGGGCGGCCCGTACACGGAGCTGTCCGGCGCGGAGGCGTTCTACGGCTGGTTGGCGTTTGACGGTAACCGCAGCCTCGTGGTGCCGACCGATGCCCTGTACCCGCACGTGAGTCATGAGCAGGCGACGGCGGCGACCGGCGCGCAGATGGCTGATTCTCAGACTCAGGCGAAGGTCGCGGCGATGCGTCAGCTGAAGATGGCGGTGACTGAGAAGGTTCAGGTGCTTTCCACGGTGGAGGGTTCCCCGGCGGCGAGCGTGCTGAAGGCTGATGACCGCATCGTGAAGGTGGGGGAGAAGCAGATTGAGACCCTCACCGATGTTCCGAAGGCGGTAAACGCCTCGAACGGTTCGCCGATTGATGTGACCGTGGAACGTGGCGGCAAGCAGCAGACGTTTAAGCTGACCCCGGTTCGTGCCAGTGACGATAGCCGCTGGATTCTGGGCGCGGGTTTGAAGCAGAGCTATGACCTGCCGGCACACGTGCAGTACAACCTGGACGGTGTGGGCGGCCCGAGTGCCGGTCTGATGCTGGCGCTGGGCACGGTCGATAAGCTGAGCGAGGGTACCCTGCTCGCCGATGAGGATGCCGGCGGCGACCCGTACCGCAGCTACATTTCGGGTACCGGCACGATTGATGCGAACGGTAAGGTCGGTGCAATTGGCGGCATCAAGTACAAGATTTTGGCGACGGGCCGTTACGGTGCGCGCTACTTCTTGGCGCCTAAGGAGAACTGCGAATCGATTGTGAAGATGCAGGCGCAGGACCCCGACCTGTTCAACTACTATCACGCCGGTCAGGTGCGCGGCACGATGGTGGTTGTGCCGGTGTCGACCCTGGATGAGGCGGTGAAGACGGTGGAGGCGATTAAGTCCGGCACCCCGGATGATTCCCTGCCCCGCTGCGGTTCCTAATCGCGGCTCCTAGCGGCGCAACCACAACCCCTATAACGTCAGAACAGCCCCGGTATTTTACGGTACCGGGGCTGTTCTGCACCCTATTCTCTGTCCTCATCAGCGCCCGCGACCCCATATATTTCACCCGGCTTACGCCTCATTCTGCCCTTCTGCTGTACCTCTGAGATACTTAAAGGCAGTTATTTTCTCTGAACGTATGATGAGCGAGGAATTGTGTCTGAGTCGACCAATAACACCGCGCATCCCAAGCCGAAGAAGTCCACGCCTAAGCGTCGTAGCCCCTTGCGGGTGACGATTGCTGTGGTGGCGGTGCTCATTGCCGCTTTTGTGGGTGCGTCTCAGGTGTACACGGACTGGCTGTGGTTTGATCAGCTGGGTTATAGCACCGTGTTCACTACCCAGATTTTGTTGAAGGCCGCCGTGTTTGTGGTGGCTGCCCTGGTGGTTTCTGTGCCGCTGTGGGCTTCGATGTCGTATGCGGTCCGTCATGCTGATGTGGCGCCCGCGTCCGAGAAGAAGCCGCAGGAGGCGCCGAACCCGAATCAGAGCGTGCCGACCAGCGGCACGGATGCTGCCGAGCAGATGCTGCGTGACGTGTTTGGTCAGCAGCGTGCTGAGGAGAGCATGCGCCGCTACCACGAGAGCGTGGATAAGGCGCGTAAGGTTCTGCTGATTGTGGTTCCGCTGCTGCTGGGTCTATTCATTGCTTCGGCAACGATGACCCAGTGGAGCACGGTTGCGCTGTTCTTCAACCAGCAGTCCTTCGGTAAGACGGACCCCGAGTTTGGTCTGGATTACGGTTTCTTCCTGTTTGCGTTGCCGTTCTTCCGCATGGTGGTGACTCTGGTGACCTCCGCTGTGGTGCTGTCGGCGCTCGCAGGCCTGTTTATGCACTACTTCTACGGCGGTATTAAGGTTCAGCCGGGCGGTGTGAGCACTACGTCGGCGTTCCGTCGTCACGCTGCGATTGTGGCAGCTGCGTTCTTGCTGACTCGTGCGGTGAGCTTCTGGTTGGACCGCTATTCGTCGACTCAGCAGCAGGTGGGCCGCTGGGCTGGCGCGATGTACACGGATGTGAACTCGTCAATCCCGGTGAACGCTATTTTGGCGATTTCTGCTCTGCTGGTGGCGATCATGTTTGTGGTGGCTGCTTCGATGAATCGTTGGCGTCTGCCGCTGATTAGCACCGCGATGCTGGTGATTGTTGCCGTGGTTGCTGGCGGCCTGTACCCGTGGATTGTTCAGCGTTTCCAGGTGGTTCCGAATGAGCAGGGCGCTCAGTCAAAGTTCATTCAGCGCAATATTGATGCGACCCGTTACGCGTACGGTCTGGACAAGATTGAGACCACTCCGTATGACGCGACGATTGATACTCGTGCCGGTGCGTTGAGCTCTTCGAGCGCGACCATTGCGAATATCCGTCTGTTGGATCCGAATGTTGTGTCCTCGGCGTTTGCGCAGATGCAGCAGTTCCGCCCGTACTACCGTTTTGATTCGCAGCTGTCGGTGGATCGCTATTCGGTGGGTAACACCACGCAGGATACGGTGCTGGCGGCTCGTGAGCTGAACCCGGCGCAGACGAGCGGCGATTCTTGGTATAACCGCCACGTGGTGTACACCCACGGTTACGGTGTGATTGCCGCCTATGGTAACCAGGTGGATTCTGCGGGTAACCCGAAGTTCTTGCAGTCCGGTATTAAGGCGACCGGTACCCTGAGCGAGGATTACGAGCCGCGTATTTACTTTGGCACGAGCTCGCCGGAGTATTCGATTGTGGGCGGTAAGGGCGACACCCTGGAGCTGGACCGTCCGCTCTCTGCTGACGAAACCAACGCCTCCGATGCGAAGTACACCTTCACCGGTTACGGTGGTCCTCGCGTTGATTCGCTGCTGGCTCGCCTGTCCTATGCGATTAAGTTCCAGTCCTCTGACATTCTGCTGTCGGATGCAGTGCGTGAGGGTTCGCAGATTCTGTACGAACGTAACCCGCTGGATCGTGTGCGTAAGGTGGCACCGTACCTGAGCGTGGATTCTAAGCCGTACCCGGCGATTGTGAATAACCGCGTGCAGTGGATTGTGGATGCTTACACCACGAGTGACCAGTTCCCTTACGCGCAGGGTAGCTCCCAGGATGCGGCAACCGCTGCGGGTGCTCAGCGTTCTAACTCGGTGAACTACATCCGTAACTCGGTGAAGGCTACCGTGGACGCGTACGACGGTTCGGTGACCCTGTACGCGTGGGATGAGGAGGATCCGGTGCTGAAGGCGTGGCAGGGTGTTTTCCCTGGCACGGTGAAGAGCTACCGTGAGATGAACGCTTCGCTGATGAGCCACGTGCGTTACCCGACTGACATGTTCAATATTCAGCGCACCATGCTGAATAAGTACCACGTGACGAACGCGAATAGCTTCTATGCCGGTGACGACGTCTGGTCGATTCCGAACGACCCGACCAATGATCGTAACCAGCCGATTTCGCCCTACTACCTGTCCCTGCAGATGCCCGGCGATTCTCGTGCGCACTTCTCGTTGACGACCACGTTCATTCCTCAGCAGAGCGATTCGAACTCTCGTAACGTGATGTACGGCTTCCTTGCCGCTAATGGTGATGCCGGTACCGGTAAGGACGGCGAGCGTAGCCCCGATTACGGCAAGCTGCGTCTGCTGGAGTTGCCGCGTTCTTCGGTGGTTCCGGGCCCGGGCCAGGCTCAGAACATTTTCAACTCTGATGCTGAGGTGTCGAACCAGCTGAACCTGCTGCGCCGCGGTTCGTCCGAGGTTATTAACGGCAATATGCTGACTCTGCCGGTGGGCGGCGGCATGCTGTACGTTCAGCCGGTGTACGTGCAGTCGAGCGGTGACGCTAAGTACCCGCGTCTGCAGCGTGTGCTGGTGAGCTTCGGCGATAAGGTCGGCTTCGCTCCGACTCTGGAGGAGGCGCTGAACCAGGTGTTCGGTGGCTCTTCGGGTGCTAAGTTGGACGGCTCGGCTACGGCTTCGCCGGCTCCTTCGGCGTCTGCCTCCGGCTCGTCTAGCTCTTCGACCGGCGGCTCGTCGGCTTCGCAGTCTTCGGAACTGAAGCAGGCTCTGACGGATGCCTCGAAGGCAATGACCGATGCTGATGCGGCAATGAAGAAGGGCGACTGGGCCGCCTATGGTGAGGCTCAGAAGCGCCTGGAAGCTGCCGTAAAGAAGGCGCTGGAGGCTGAGGAGGCGCAGAGTAAGGGCTCGGCAACCCCGAGTGCTTCTGCAGCTCCGAGCGCAGCGGCTAGCTCTTCTGCGAGTGCCCCTGTAAGTGTTAAGCCCAGTGCGAGCCCCTCGGCTTCTCACTAAGATGCCTGAGGCAGCGGGGGAGTAGCGCATACCGGATGCTCACGGATCGGATGTCCACGGGTCTAGCGTCCTCGCTCTAGAACCGGGGCCTGCACTGGATACGGCTCCTACTGACTACCTCTAGCGGTCTCTGCGGGAACGGGGTGGAAGTGATTCACTTCCACCCCGTTCCTGTATGTTCTACCCCTGGCACTGCCCCGTAGCCCCTATTCCTACCCAACTGCTTTCTACCCAACTGCTTTCTACCCAACAGCCCCTATTTTTGTGTGCTTGGTTACAAATCGCGTTTTTGGCTTGCATGCCCGGTTTGGGGTCTGTATAGTTGTATGAGTCGCCGCGGGGTGGAGCAGTTCGGTAGCTCGCCGGGCTCATAACCCGGAGGTCGCAGGTTCAAATCCTGTCCCCGCAACCAGAAAAACCCGGTATCTCAACGAAAAGTCGCTGAGATACCGGGTTTTGTTTTGCCCTGACGAGACCGAATCCCTATGTTATTCCCTACCTTTCAGCCAAACTCAGGCCCGTCGTCGAGGTGGGGGGAGGGGGGACTATCACCCAACATCGAGGACTATCATCCAACGCCCCTTCGGGGCGTATGACTATCTTCGCTCGTGCATGATCTCGTGGGAGGGAGGTTGCAGAGGAGGATTTTCACCGCCTAATCGGCGTTGATACCGGCTGTTTACCGCCTGAAAATGCAAAAGCGGTATAGCATTTTCCCTCGTATCTCAACCGAATCCCAACCCTTTACCGCCTTCACCGCCTAAAACCGAAAACTTTTATATATACACACGCATATGTAGGAAGATGAACACTCGCGTGTACACTTTTTAGAAATTAGGCGGTAGAGGCGGCAACACACCATGTTTTGACTGATATACCAACGTTTTCGATATACCGCTTAGCCTCAAACAGGCGGTAACTAAGCGGTTGAAAGAGTAGCGTCCCGCATAGTGGTGTAACCGTGTGGTGATCGGCCCGTTGCTTGTGATGGGTGCGGTCACCGTGTGATCCTTCGAGAAAGCTCTTCTACTTCTGACTCGAAACGATTTGGAGGCACAACGATGACCGCTCCTCATATTATCGACCCTGCTGGCATGCTTGGCGAGGCGTTGTCCCAGGCATCCCCAGATTTGATGCGTTCCTTGCTCCAGCACGTGATCAACGCGTTGCTATCAGCGGACGCTGACACCGTGTGCGGGGCCCAGTGGGGTCAACAAGATCCGCAGCGTCACACCCAGCGCAACGGGTATCGCCACCGGCCCCTGGACACCAGGGTCGGCACCATTGACGTGGCGATCCCCAAGCTGCGCTCAGGTACCTACTTTCCAGAGTGGTTGCTTCAACGCCGCAAACGCTCCGAAAGCGCCTTGATCACAGTGGTCGCTGACTGCTACCTAGCAGGAGTGTCTACACGCCGTATGGACAAGCTCGTCAAAACCCTGGGGATCACAGGACTGTCCAAGTCCCAGGTCTCACGCATGGCAGCCGACCTGGACGAGCACGTGGATCAGTTCCGCAACCGGCCCCTCCACGATGCCGGGCCTTTCACCTTCGTTGCCGCTGATGCGCTCACCATGAAAGTGCGCGAAGGAGGACGCGTCGTCTCGTGCGCGGTTCTGGTTGCCACTGGAGTCAACAATGACGGACATCGCGAAGTGCTGGGGGTGCGCGTATCTACCAGTGAGACCGCTCCAGCCTGGAAGGAGTTCTTCTCTGACCTGGTCGCCCGGGGCCTGACCGGCGTGCGCCTGGTCACCAGTGATGCCCATCTGGGCCTGGTTGAGGCCATCGCCGCCAACCTACCCGGAGCCACCTGGCAACGATGCCGTACCCACTACGCCGCTAATCTCATGTCGGTCACCCCCAAAGCACTATGGCCCGCTGTCAAAGCGATGCTGCACTCGGTGTATGACCAGCCCGACGCGGCATCGGTCAACGCTCAATACGACCGGCTCTTGGACTACGTCCACGACAAGCTCCCCGCCGTGTGTGATCACCTCGATCAAGCCAGGGCAGACGTCCTCGCGTTCGCGTCTTTCCCCACCGGGGTGTGGACCCAGATCTGGTCCAACAACCCCAACGAACGCCTCAACCGCGAAATCCGCCGCCGCACCGACACCGTGGGAATCTTCCCCAACCGACAAGCAATCATCCGCCTAGTCGGAGCCGTCCTCGCCGAACAAAACGACGAATGGGCCGAAGGCCGACGCTACCTCAGCCTCGACATCCTCACCAAATCACGACTCACACCACAACCCACCGGGCAGGAGGACACCCCACTCCAACTCAGCGCATAACCCAACCCGAAGGACACAAAACGATTACACCACTCCACAGGACTTGGCCTGAGCAAGAGCACGTTCTACAATTGACGCATAAGTTCAAGTTCAAGGAGGTTCGCATGACCGCTTACGACCACTCGTCGGGGTACACCTACGGCACCGATGCCGTCCCCACGTCTCCGCTCACACTCGAGGATCTACGCCAGATTGAGGCCGCCGCGCACGTCCAGCCCGGTGACGCAGAGCTGCTCGCGCGAGCAGAACCCATCCTGGCGCCGCATGCCATGGAAATGGTCGACACGTGGCGCGGGATTTTGGCTCAAAAGACCTACCTGGCAGCACATTCCGCGCATCCGGATGGACAGCCGAACCCCGAGTACGCGCAGGCGTCAAAGCCCCGATTCGCCCAGTGGATCATCGACATGTGCACGCGCGAGCGGGATCAGGCGTGGTTGGACTACCAGTACCTGATCGGAGCTCGACACATGACCGCGGCGAAGAACGCGGCGGATGGGGCGGACTCGACGCCATTCGTGCCTCTGCGCTACGTGCTCGCCTTCATCGCGCCGACTGTGGAGGTCGGGCACCGTCTCCTGGCGGAGGGCTTCGAGGGCGCAGAACTGGACGCTGTCCGTGACGCGTGGACTCGCGCTGTGACTGTCGCCGTGACAGTGTGGGCGTATGCCTACCGCGATCACCCCGAGCAATTCTGATCCGGCGCTCGCCACCTACGACTCCCCCATCGGCCGCCTCACGCTTGATAGCGGTGTATTCGTCTTTCGCACTCTCTGACTGCTCTCCCTGGAAGCCTCAGTGGCTTCCAGGGAGAGCTTTCTTTCTGGGTTATAGGACACTACGTGTTGCTGGTTGGGTGACTTTTCGGCTTTCTGGTGCGGGAAAGTCACTCTTTCAGTTGGTCGTGTTTGCCTCGTTCCTGTGAATACTGCATCGTGCTCTGTGTGTGGCTGCCCCATGATCCGTCACGGTAAGAAGTCAACAGGAGGTCCTTTGAAGATCGCGGTGGTAGAAGTCCGCTCATCATCAAGGACCTCGACCTCTACCCACAACCCCCGACCAATACCTGGTCACCCACACTCAACTCGGAAGAGCCGGAAATAGCCTTCGTGATAGCGGAATAAAACGAAGGTGTGGAACTTGCAAGGACCGATCTCAAACTGGGATTCGATAGAACAGTTTAGCAAACGCTGACTTCGCTTTGCCGTCACTTGGAAACCTATCCGTTGGAAGTGCAGCTATCCTCACATACGCTTTTCCAAGTGAAGTATAGCTATGCACGTTTCACCGACGTTAGTAAAAACCCCGAACTTATCGCAGCCAACAGAAACCCGGTAGAAAATATATAGGAGCCAAAGGTGGCGCCTTTTAAAATCCAAGTCGTGGGAACGACAGCAAACAAGATCGGTGAGTTCGCAAAATCACCTGTGCTAATCGGAAGACCTGCCACCACAAAAAAGATGATAACAATCCATGAAACTAATGAAGTAGTCCAAAGCCGAAGCGCAAAACAGGCCAGAGTTAGCACAACCGAAGAGAAAACAAGTACTAAAGCAGTATGACTCGACAGTCGCTCATTAACAAGCTCGCCAATGATAGAGACATAAAGCAGACTCAAACAAAGGTTAACTACTTGTGCGAGAAGCAGCGATTTAGCAATGAACCGGAGCAGAACTTTATCGTGAATACTAAACGAGACGTACGAGGCAGGGACCTTAGCATGCGACAAAGCTAGACCTGCCGTGGCAATTGGGAGCATGATGAGTAACGCGGATTGCGCTACGGCAATGGTATTTCCATAACGGAGAAACAGCAGCGGAAGAACTAGTGCACCGAGATAAGCGATCGTGACCCAACGAATGATTGCAATTCGCTCGATAGAACACAAAGACTTCATTTTCTTACTGCTCCTTTACTTCGAAACCTAGCCACAAGAACATAGGTAATAATTAGGATTGGTACCGGGATAAGCGCAGAGAAACCGAAATTTGATTGCTCCTGGATATCTACGAACGAGATTGCGGTACCATTGAGATTCAGCCCTACGGAGTGGAGGGCGTTTGATATGTATGGGGTAGCATTGTCAGCTAGGTTACCGGGTAGCACTATCCAGAAGTACAGAAGAACACCTGAAATTACCGCGGCAGTCGGAGGTTTTGAGAGACTTTCTAATGTCGAGTAGATCAGAGCAATTAGTATACTTTGGAAGGTAAGAAAGCAAAGCAGGGTTGCTAGCCCAGAGTGCATTTTCGAACCAGACAAAACCATTGTTAGATCGAATAGCAGCACACTAAGTAGGTTTACAAGAACTATTGAAAGTGTTCGACAGATGGTGCGTAGGACGCTAGGCAACCAGGCAATGTATACCTGCTGAGGCAAACCCCCGTAGTGGACCTTGGAAACCCTAGCATCAAGTATAAAGAGTAATGCGAGGGAAATTAGTGGCTGCGTTCCAGTAAAGAAGAAGCTGTATCCCCCTGTTATTGGAGTTCCGCTTGCCTCACTTGAAATCCATGCACCGAGGAATAGTGACGCCATTGAGCCCAAGATAGCCGCGAGAAAATACCAGATGTTCCAATAGTAAGTAAGCAAAGCACGGATAGCTGAAGTAATTCGCATGGTCCTACCCCCGGTGATATAGGTCCGCGAGATTCACGCCGTTGAGGTCGGGGATATGCAAAGCTTTGCCGTTACGAACTACGACACACTCATCCGGGACGCCTTGAATCTCATGGAGGAGGTGCGTTGATATTACAACGCAGTTCCCTTCGTCCCGATAACGACGAAGCGTCGCAGACAAGGAGATCATGCCATCTGGATCCAAACCATTCTGTGGCTCATCAAGGAACAAAAATCTTGGTCTAGATAATAAAGCAAGACAAAGCTCCAGCCGTTCCTTCATGCCGGTCGAGTAGTCCTTGGCTTTCCGCCCGTGGGCAGCGCGGACGATGCCCACACTATCCAAGGCCGACTCAGGATCAACATCCAGACCCCAGAATGCCGCGACGACCTGTACATTTTGTTTACCGCTCAGATACGGAAAGTAGCTTGGATGGTCGATTGCAGCTGACATTTCGCTAATGTCTGTCTGATCGTATCTAATGTGGCCACTTATTGGTTTTATCCGACCAAGGAGCGTTTTCATTAAGGTGGTTTTACCTGCCCCATTTGGTCCAAGGAGGCAGATTATCCTGCCAGTATTTAGCTGCAAGTTAATGCCGCTCACTACTGGGGAATTCTTGTACCCAACCGACAAATCAGTTACCGATATAGCTGGCATGGCCTACCTTTCAAAGAAAACGGCCCTGGAGGTAAGGCCTAGGATGCCTTCCCTCCAGGGCCGACTGCTGCGACAAAGCTACTAACCACTTGCAGCCAACAGAGATGCCGCAGCCGTTAGCACACTGGGCAGTGAAGCATGCAATGCCACCCGTCGGGCACCCAGGGGCGCACAGGAACTTCGAGGTGATGTGAGGACAAACAGCTTCCTCAACCTCTTCAACACGGGTGTCAAGGTCAACGGTGACCACGACTTCTCCAAGCTCTCAGAATCTGAACATATTCAGGTAACAGAAAGTTACCCGCACTGCTATGATACAACGATGCAAGATTAGTAGGGGCAACTTTCAGAATGTTCAGGTCGCAGGTTCAAATCCTGTCCCCGCAACGGATAACTCCCGATAGCTTAGCTATCGGGAGTTTTTTTATTCCCTAAAACCCGTACTCCCGCCGACCTGTCTCCTTCTGCTGTCCTCCCGTCACCTTCCGACCGCCGGTCTGCCTTCTTTCGCCACCTTCCTGCACCTTTCCTGTCGGCGACCTGTCTTCATTTGCCGCCTACTTTTCTTCTTCTTGTGCTACCTTTCTGCCGCCTGCTGGGCGGCTTTCTTTATATCTCCTGCCTCTCCGTATCTCCTGCCTTCTGTAATCTGCGGAGGGGGTCTTCTGAACCTTGTCGGGGCGGTGCTTCGGGGAGACTGATGGGGGGGGCAGCCTGCTGTCCCTTCGGGGTGCTTGAAATGGATCTTTCAGCCTTTCGAAACCTCCTCAGAGAACCGCTTTGAAAGTATCTTGCAATGGTCTTCGGGATGTCTCCCTATGTGGTGTCTTTCGAAGCACCTCTCGGAGTGTCTCTCAGTACTTCTATCGGAGCTTCAAGCCGATGTGCTCATAGGGGGGGGGGCGGAGCCACTTTTGGGTGGTTATTGGAGAGTAGTTATGCCTTCTTTCGATGCTGCTTTTTGGGTTCCCTGAAGGGGGTTCGGGAGGGGGTTTCAGTAGCGTGATGAGCGGCCTGAAAGGAGGTCTGATTGGGGGAGTAGTGAGGGGGCCATTTTTGCCTCAGAGTGCATTCTCAAAGTGGAATATGCGAAAGGTGTCTATATTCCGGGCTTGGAAATCACCCGTTTTACCCCGGAATTCCGCGGTTTTTGGTAAAAAATGGTCCTTGAGTGCAACAATTCACTCTGAAAGTGATTGTAGTCACATGTAAAACCTTCAAGTTAATTGTAGGGTTTTTTGAAACTCTTTCAAAAAACGCCCAAAAACCCCGGAAAATCAAGGAAAAACAGTCCATTCAACCTCTACTTGAGGGTGATTCAAGTTAAACTAGAGCTTTAGAAAAAGCTCTTGTTAAGATTGAATCTTGTTCGATACCCAAAAATAGCCCCAAAAAACCGCTGGAAAAGGCTTTTTGACCTGGTAGCTTTGAGTACGTAGCCAAAGGCACCTCGATATAGAGCGCTGACCTGGATGAACACCACCA
This sequence comes from Rothia sp. HMSC071C12, assembly GCF_001813895.1. Taxonomy (NCBI): domain Bacteria; kingdom Bacillati; phylum Actinomycetota; class Actinomycetes; order Micrococcales; family Micrococcaceae; genus Rothia; species Rothia sp. HMSC071C12. The sequence continues at coordinate 371,749 of NZ_KV814371.1, read as the reverse complement.
CCGTCCATCCAGAACCCCACAATGACGAAAGCACACACGCTTCCCTCACCATCAATTCAGCCGCTCAACACCCCAGAGGTGATCACACCACACCGGGTACCCCACCCACGCCTTGGCTCTCTATAGGCCTCACACCTATGGACCCCTATCGCTCAACTCTCGACGGGCACCACCATGCCCTAACCACCTACCCCTAGAGGACGATTACCAATGGCACTTCGCCCCCGCACCGTTAAGGCTGGCTCCCTGGCAGCCATCGCCGTACCCTCCGTACTCGGCAGCACCCTGGTAGCACCCGCTTCCGCATTCGCACCGGTTGTTCTGGACATCCCCGGCGCAGCTACCGCAACCCAGACTCCCAAGTCCCTGTTCACCTCCACCGTGCAGCCCACCCTCTCGCAGGTTTCTGTACAGATCCGCCAGCAGGCAGAACAGGCAAAGCAGACTCAGCAGGCTCCCGCAACGACCGCGGTTCAGCCCATCCAGAAGACCTACACTGCTCAGGCTGCACAGCCCGCACAGGCGGCTCAGCCTTCCGCTCAGCCCACCCTGGCACAGGTTGCACAGCAGACCCCCGCCGCTCAGCCCGCACAGTCCGCACAGGCTGCTCAGTCGGCATCCGGTGTGGCGGCAACCCGCACCAACCAGACTTTCCTGTCCTACACCTCCCCGGCTGGTACCACCTCGCAGTACCATGTCTACGCTGAGGGTGTGGACTTCTCCAAGCCCGTTGGCGTGGTCTTCTACTTCGATGGTGACTACTGGCGTAACGACCAGTCCAAGGTCTACGACCCCTCCGGTGAACTGGCTCAGATGGCAGCATCCGCAGCGGCACAGAACATGCTCTTCGTGCCCGTCATCTCCCCGGACGCTAACCGTTACGATGCTGGCGTGACCTGGTGGGAAGACATGGAGCGTAACGGCGAGTTCTTCCGTTCCTTCGCTTCCTCTTTCATTGCGGCTAACGGCGTGGACTCCTCCAACGTGTGGACCATGGGCTACTCCGGTGGCGCTGAGTTCATCACCTACGAGCTGAACACCAAGCCCCAGACCTGGCGTAACGGTGGCGGCTCCATCATGGTTGCTGGCGGTGGCCTCGATGAGGGTACCCCCTCGGATGCGCTGAAGTCCCAGCCCATGTTCTGGTACGCAAACTCGAACGACGGCTCCGGCGAGACCTACCCGCAGACCTGGAGCGCACGAGGCGCCGTTGAAGGCGGCTACAACGCCTACCGCAACGCCGGCTACACCAACGCTTCCGCGACCGTTCTGAACGGCTCGGGCCACTTCGACTACAACTTCTCGCAGATTCTGAGCAACTCGCTGACCAAGGGCAAGGCAACCGCCGCTCCCAAGGCCGAGCAGAAGACCGAACAGAAGTCTGAGCAGAAGCAGCAGAACACTCAGCGCGCCCGCACCATGAGCTCCGCAACCTACCAGAGCTACACCTCCCCGGCGGGCACCACCTCCCAGTACCACGTGTACGCGAACAACCTGGACTACTCCAAGCCCGTTGGCGTGGTCTTCTACTTCGACGGTGACTACTGGCAGCGTAACGAGTCCAAGGTCTACACTCCCGACGAGGGCATGCTCGCGGCAATGGGTAAGATCGCTAACGCCCGCAACATGGTCTTCGTGCCTATTATCTCCCCGGACACCAACGCATCCGGTGACGGCATCACCTGGTGGGAAGACATGAACACCAACGGTGAGTTCTTCCGCTCCTTCGCGAAGTCCTTCGTGAGCGAGAACAACCTGGACGCATCCCAGGTGTGGACCATGGGCTACTCCGGTGGCGCCGAGTTCATCACCTACGAGCTGACCGACCACAACACCGCATGGCGTAACGGCGGCGGCTCCATCATGGTCGCAGGCGGCGACTCGGACGGCTCCGTGGACGCTGACGCAACCACCAAGGGTCTGCCCATGTACTGGTGGGTTGGCGCGAACGACACCTCCGGTAACACCAACCCCGTCACCTGGAGCGCACGTGGCGCAGTCGAGTCCGGCTACAACGCATACCTGGGCGCTGGCTTCTCCGACGCCCGCGTGAAGCTGATTGACGGCTTCAGCCACCACGACTACGACCTGCCGCACATCCTGGCGTCCTCCCTGGACTTCGCCGGTAAGACCCCCGCACTGGGCTACAGCGACCTGTCCGATTCAAACCCGAACTACAACGAGATTAGCTGGAACTCTGATCGCCGCATCATGCTCGGCTTCGCGGACGGCACCTTCCGCCCGAACGCATCGGTCAACCGCGCGCAGCTGGCAACCTACCTGTACCGCGTGGCTGGTCGTCCCGCAGTGAACGCACCGGCTGTTTCGCCGTTCAGCGACGTTCCGGTGAACCACCCCGCGTACAAGGAGATTTTCTGGCTGAGCCAGCAGGGCATCAGCGGTAGCGACTTCCGCCCCCTGAAGGCCGTCACCGAGTCCACCATGGCTGAGTTCATGTACCGTGCGGCTGGCTCCCCGGCACAGGCTCAGGGCGGCTACGCGTCCCAGGCTCTGGCGTGGGCTGCCTCCAACGGTATCGGTACCGGTTCCACCTCCAACGCTGCGGTCACCCGTGACGCTATGGCAGGCTACCTGTACATCTACGCGAACTAAAGCTCGCACCCCTTAACACATAAAGATCCGCCCCGTTCCTGAACTCATCAGGAACGGGGCGGATTCTTTATGGGTTTAGCTCAAGAAGCTATGCGCTAGACCAGGCATGAGAATCTCAGGCTTAGAGAGTCTGGGTGGGGAGTTCCACAGCCAGGGGAGTCGGAGCTGCCGGAGCGTTCTTTGCCTTCAGAGCGGCCAGGCGAGCGTCCAGCTCGGTCTCGCGCTCCATCTGGTCCAGGGTGTTGAACTGTGCATCCAGGGAGGAAGCTGCCAGCTCCTGCTGACCGATGACGCGTGCCTCTTCGCGGCGAACCTTCTCTTCGAAGCGGCTCATCTCGCTGGTCGGGTCCAGAACGTCGAACGCCTTCAGAGCGTCGTTCACCTGGGTCTGAGCTGCTGCAGTCTTCTGACGTGCGGTCAGCTCATCGCGCTTGTACTTGACCTCTTCAAGCTTGGAGCGCATCTTCTCCAGGCCGTCCTTGAGCTGGTTGACAACCTGAGTCTGGGAAGCCAGCTGAGGCTCAACAGCCTGTGCAGCCTTCTCAGCCAGCAGCTGCTTGTTCAGAGCAATCTTCGCGAGGTTATCGAACTTGTCAGCGTTGGCAACGTCGCCAGCTGCGCGGAACTCATCAGCCTTGTTAGAAGCTGCCAGAGCCTTGGTGCCCCACTCCTGAGCGGCCTTGACGTCCTCAGCGTGGTCCTTTTCGAGCAGTCGCAGGTTGCCGATGGTCTGTGCTACTGCAGCCTCCGCCTCGCGGATGTTGTTGGTGTAGTCACGAACCATCTGGTCCAGCATCTTCTCCGGGTCCTCAGCTGCATCAATCAGAGCGTTGATGTTTGCCTTAGTGAGCTGTGCAATACGGCCGAAGATGGTCTGCTTAGCCATAATCTCCTACTTTCTGTTCACGGGCTGCGGGGGAGCACTACGCTCCTCGTGAGCCGTGCCCGTATAACTAATTATGTGGCAGATTTCTGGGTGCATGCTGTGAAAATGATGCACGCCTGATTTCTGCAACCTAAACTTTTGGTAAATTACCTCAGGTGTTTTCCGACTGGGGAAGAAAGCGGTGAGGTAAGCTAGCCACCCCGCCGGTCAGACTGTAGAAAAACCTACAGAAACCGACCGACAGAATCGTTAGCATCGGAGGCGGTTAGAAGCTACCGCCGTCACCGCCGCCGCTACCCCAATCGCCGCCGCCGCTGAAGCCTCCGCCCCAGCTGCCGCCGCTACTACCGCCACCGCTGTGGCCGCCGCTGCTACCCCAGCTACTGGTGCCGGAGTTCATTGCGGTCATCAGAGCGCCCAGCAGCAGGCCCTTTGCCAGGTCACCGCCGAAGCTACCGCCGCCGCGGTCATTCTGGTTGTTGTAGTAGTTGCCGACCTCGCTCTGAGCGCGGTTCTGCGCGTCGGTCGCCTTCTGGATCGCCATGTTGGCTTCCTTCATGGCGTTCAGCGGATCCGAAGAAGCCAAGCGCTGAGCCTGACCCAGGTGACGCTCCGCCTCAGAAACAGCGGTCAGGGTCATCGGGCCCACCGCAGCACGGCGGTTATTAATGTAGCTACGCGCACCGTTCACCGCAGCGTAGGCAGAACGCATCGTACGATCCAGGTTCTGCGAAGCCGCACGAGAACGCTCGCGGGTAGCACGCATATTCGTCATTGCCTTATCCAGCTCGGCGGAAAGCTGACGCAGCTGGTTCGCCAGAGTCAGCGGGTCATTCGGGCGAGCCGAAGCGCTCTGGTTGACCTGGTTGAGCACCGCCTCCATACCGGCAGCGACCGCACCCAAATCATCGCGGCGCTGAGATGCAGCCAGGCTCTTCGCCTCAGCCACGTCACGCTGAATGCTCAGCAGGTCGGTGCTCAGACCCAGCTGAGCCTGCTCCAGCTCATGCGAGCGGGTATTCACTGCCGCACCCAGCGCCTGAATCTGCGAGGCGGCTTCCTCAGCGGTGCGCAGGTGAGCAACCGCCTCCGAACGAGCCATCGCAACGGTCGCCTGAGCCTTCTCAACCTCCGCAGCACACAGCACCATGTTCGATTCCAACAGGGTAGGAGTCTTCGAAATGGGCTCCAGCGCGCTGGGCAGGTAACGTTCCTTCAACGCGCGGTACTGGGCGGCAATCTCCTCCACCGAGGCACGCAGCTGCGGCAGACGCTGAGCCAGAGCCTCAATAGCCTGCGGTGCCTCCTGCTCCAGGTTGCGCAACTGAGCCAGCTTAGCGTCCTGCTCCTGAGCAATGCGGGTGACTTCCTGAGAGTTATCAATAATCTCAGTCAACCAGGCACGCTGCTCAGCCTCGGTATCCGGGATGCTATCGGTCAGGAGCTGCTGACGCTGGAAGGACTTACGCATCAGATCCTCAGCACGCGCAATCTCCTGGGCGAACTCAGCAACCTGCTGATCGCTGTACTGTGCGCGCGCAAAATCCAGTTCCTGCTTCGCGTGGCTCATCGTCGTATCAGCCTGCAGCAGGGCGCTACCGGCGCGAGTGCGCAGCTCCTCCAGCGGAACCTCCGGAATGGGGGAGTAGTTACGAGGCGCACCGTAGGAACGCTGAGGCTGCTGCTGAGCGTTCTTCTTCTTGCGGCGGCGGTACATCGCGTAACCGCCAGCACCCACGGTCGCCGCCGCACCCACACCGAGCACGCCGGATACAACACCCGAAGAGCTACCGCCCTTCTGAGCCTCGATACCCTCAACTGCGGCAAGAGCCGCACCCGAATAGTCGCTATTCTGCAGCTTCGGTTTGATGTAGTTCTGGTACACCTTCGTCTGCTGATCACTCGACAGGGTCTTCGTGCTACCCGCCAAGAAATACGCCTGGCGAGACTCGGTAGCAATCACCAGCACCACATCGGCAGAACCCCAATTGTTCTTCGTGGCAAGCGCCTTCGTCCAGCTCGAAGAAGTAGACGGGTTCTCAAACTTATCGATGACCACTACGTGCAAATCCACGTTGTGCTTCTTCGACAGAGCAGAAATCTTAGACTTCAGGGTAGCGGTATCACCCAAAGAGTTCGTGGAATCGTACACGGTGGTGCCCGTAATCTGCATCGGGTCAGCAGCCTGAGCAGACGTGCTCAAAAATGCAGAACCAGCCGGCAGAACCACCGGGGCACAAGAAAGACCTGCCGCCAGCACTGTGGCACCCAAGATAGTGCGCAGGCGAGGGCGTGCGGGACGAATCTGACGCGCAAAGGCGTGCTCGGTCATGGTCTTTCCTCCGTTGTCGTGAAGTATGAACGGACCTGCACTTCACGGCGTGCTTGTTCATCGCACACCTTAGTGCTGGTCACATTATTAGTGTAGCTGTGGCACAGCCACACAGACGCACAGATACGAGAATATTGCGCCGCTGTTTGCCGACCGTTTACCGACTTCCCAGGCTTTATACAGGAAAGCTGGTATACAGGAAAGCCGGTATATAAGAAAGCCAGGGTCTAGGCTCATGCTAGACCCCGGCTCACCGGCTATTCAGTTAGTTAGCGCCGGCGCGCAATCTTCAGATTGCTCATCAGGTGCTCCACTACCTCCGCGGCATCAACATCGTGGATACTCTGTGCTATGCCGTTCACCACCTGAACTCGTGAAGACGAGGCGAACATCCAGCCTAAGAACTGCACAGTATTCAGCAACCTAGAACTGCGATCTGCCTGTTCCCGCATCTGTGACCACAGGATGCGGGGGACCGGCACGTCACGACCCCTATACTCCCGGGAGCTAGCGTGAGCCTCCAGAAGCTCAGCGAGCGCCTCAATATTTTCGGTCAGCTCCTTCAAATCCTCATCCCCGGCAGAAGGGCCGACGTAATACCGATCAACCAGGCTCAAAGGCATGTAACCGCTACAGCTACTCACCCACGCCAGCTTCAAACGTAGATTCTGCAGGCGAAGCACCTGCCGTAGAAGCCGCGAATGAGTGCGCAATACCGACAGCGGCATGGAAGATAGCCTCTTCTCCTCCGAAAGCAGACCCTCGAAGGAGCCTTCCCCGGAAAACGCCTTATACGGATCCGAGACGCCCGCTAGAAGCACCGGTCCCTCGTAGTGAACGAACGCCAGAACCTCGGGAACACTCGAGAGGGAACGGATGCGCTCGCCAATGGTCGGAAGATCCTCCCCATCCGGGGCGTACTGTTCGCGGCTGAACATCAACGTCTGGATAGGCTGCTCGGCAAGGTCGGGCGAGTCATGAGCAAGCGCCCGCAAATCGGTCACGACCTCCGCCAGAACGCCGTCCTGCTCAACCTGCAGAAGCTCCTCCAGGAGCTCAATGACAGAGCGCGCCTGCAAGCTCAAGACCGCGGCGCAGAACTCCGCATCCTGAAGCTCAAGACGCACCTTCTCCAGGCGCTCTTCCAGCGTGGACTGCACGCCCTTGAGCTCAAACTCGCTCAGCTGTTCCGGGCGGAGCATACGGTGCGTACCGTCCTCGCCGGAACGGTAGAAAAGCTCGCTAAACTCCAACGTAGACTGAACGCCCTTCAACGCCCGCTCTCGCAACTCGGGCAGAACGTCAAAGGCAACTTCGGTCATCTCATTCCAGACCTTGACCTCATCGAGATTCGAGTCCTTACGAACAGTCTTCTTCCAGGTCTCGGCAAGCTGCATGGCGCGATCAAAATCGCTCAGCTCCACAAAAGCCGCCAGCTTCTGCGCGCTCTCACGTAGATAACGCACCGCGTAGAGACGGTCGCTCAAAGAGTCCGGGAGGGTATCCTCCAGCAGACGCCACCGGAAGGTGCGCTCAAAGCACTCCTCGGTCAGGCTAATGACGGTGGCGCTCAGGGAGAGCGCATGATCGCGAGCAAACGCGAAAGAGCCCGGGGTATCCGCCAGACGAGGCAGGGACGTATAAAACTCCAGCGCCCCGCTCAGCTTCAGCCGAGATACCCGGATGGTTTCTTCCAGCTCAGCGGCAAGTACCGTGCGGTCAGCCTGGGCAGTCTCCTTGAAACTGTGCAACGGAGAAACCTGCGCACGCTCCAGCGTCTGCAGGTTCATGACCGCACGCATGAGATAGTTCTCAAGAATATCAATCTGCTGCAGGCGCGGACGCTGATTCAGCGGAACATGATTCTCCTGCGTGCCCACCAGCAGATGCTGCGGCACACCGCTAATCGACGGCAGCGCAAAGACTTCATCCTCTGATGTACTGACAGAAAGCACCATGGGGTAGCGGCTGCGCTGCGCGTTCTCTAGAGGGGGAATGAGCTTGAAGTTGGTGCTCAAAGAGAAATGGTCGGAGGGCGCCGGGTTATTCTTGGGAGCCTGCGGGGCGGTCTCCTGCTGCGGGCGCTCTTCAGGCTGCGCCGGGGTGTTCTGGGTCATGCTCTGCTGCTCCCGGTTTTCTGCTGATGGGCTTTCTGCTGAATGGTTCTGCGCTGTAGAAGAACTAGACTCGCCACCTACCTGCATCGGCTCCAACGGGGACGGCGCCGCCACCGGCTGCTGAGGAGGCTGAGGCGAGGCAGGGTGAGGCGAGGGCGCCTGAGCCTGCTGACTCTGCTGAGTCTGCTGAGCATTGACAGCCTGATCCGGCTCAGGGAGCGGGGACTGCGCCTGGTTCTGAGCAGAACCCTGCGCCGACTGCTGAGCACTATTACCCGGCTGTGCTGGCTTCGGCTGGTAGTGCATCGGGTAGCTCACCGCGCCCTGTATTGGTTGCGAAGGAACCTGCTGAGGGGGTACTTGCTGCGCCGCAGACTGTGAAGGTCTCTGCTGATTCATCGCCTGGTTCTGCTGCTGTTGTAATACCTGCCGCCTAATCTCACGCGCACGACGGCGCGAAGGGCTCAACGACGCGAAAAACGCTACCGCCGCGCAGATCAGAACAAATATAAGCAACGCATACAGGCGTGTTGCGCCATCCAAAGAAGACGCCACCGCCGCAGGCATGACCGACAGCGCGCCAACAAGAGCGAAAACAGCAGAAATAATCCTCATGACTTCACCATAACCCAGCTAAATCCCGGGTGCTCGCAACGCCGTTGCCTTACCGCATACTAAAAGGGAAGTAGCCGGGGTGCCGGGTACTCTCCGACAGTGCTTCCTGTGCCCCGCATCCGCCTCACAGTTAAAGGACGATGCGGCGTGCGCCCTCATGTAGGGGCTCACGCCGCATCAATCATCACTCAACTCATTATCACACCCGGGCCGGTCCTCACACCGACCCTTCGGGACATACTGGGGATTCTCGCCCCTCCCGGTGCAGGGCTCTCATCTCCCGCCCCGGAAAACTATCAAACTCTCTACGCTACCTACCGGCAGTCAGTGCGTGGGTAGCCATCTGCTGAGTCAGCTCGGAGGCCTTTTCCGCACGATGACGGCGGTACACCATTCCCGAGCAACACGCCACAATACCCGCACCAATACCGATGGAGCTTGCCAAGATCGCACAGAAAATCAGGGTTCCGATCATCATGGGTTTCTCCTTTGCTTTTGTCCTTTGCCTTTGTTCTCGGCTCTATGTGCCTTCAACATTACGGACTGACCCTGTGTTCAAGCTGTGTACCAAGAAGCGTCATGCTGTGTAAACCGTGGAGAAAAACCGAGTGCTTTAAAAGAGAAACCTGAGAGTAACGAAAAATAGCGAACAAAGCTCCAAAATAAACTAGCCGTCGGGTGAATCGCCGGGTGCCTCAAGACCGGCTAATCTACCCCAAATGAAAGGGCGAGAGAAAAATTCCCAGGGAACTCCCCGATAACCAACAGCAAAAAAATATCGAACGCCATAAAACACCCTCTACAGTAGAAAGATAGCGTGCGCCCAGGGTGACGCACACGCGCGACTCTAGGAGAACTTATGACTCAGAACAACGGATGGTCTTACGGCGGCAATGACGGCGTCACGGATGCAACCCGTCCCATGCAGAACGTGAGCGGACAGGCAAACTACCAGCAGGGTCAGAACGCATACCCGCAGGCATATGCCTCTCCCGGATACACCTACCCCCAGGCAGCGGCTGCTCAGGTCGCTTCGGCACAGTCTGCACCCCAGAACACTGAGAACAACAAGCGTTACGGCGCCGGTGTTGTGCTCACCGCAGCTCTGCTCGCAGCCCTCGTCGGTGGTGGCGTCGGCGCGGGCGTCGGAGGCGGCATCGCGGCATCGAACAACAGCTCCTCCAGCTCCTCCTCCCGCGGCTCCGTGAGCTCCAATATCAGCAACTCCTCCACCGTGGCAGGCGTAGCAGAAACCGCGAAGAAGGTCCTGCCCTCTACCGTGACCATCGTTGCTTCGAACGGCTCCTCCTCCGGTGGCGGTAGTGGCGTTATCCTCGACAAGGAAGGCCACATCCTCACCAACCACCACGTGGTTACCCTCGAATCTTCCAGAGAAGCATCCACCATTGAGGTGCGCCTGAGCGACGGCACCGTACGCACCGCAACCGTAGTGGGCCTGGACTCTGCCGCTGACCTGGCGGTCCTGAAGATTAACCCCTCCGGCCTGGACCTGCAGCCCATCACCTGGGGTGACTCCTCCAAGCTGGTCTCCGGCGAGGTAGTGGTTGCCCTCGGCGCGCCGTATCGTCGTAGCGAATCGGTAACCTCCGGCGTGGTCTCGAACGCAAACCGCGTGCAGCCTGCCGACACGAAGGGCCAGAACTACATCCCCATGGTTCAGGTTGACGCTCCCATCAACCACGGTAACTCCGGCGGCCCGCTGGTGAACCTCAAGGGTGAACTGGTCGGCATCAACGCGCAGGGCCAGGCAAGCCAGGACGGTGGCACCGCCGACGGTATGGCGTTCTCCATTACCTCCAACTACGCCAAGCGCATCTCCTCCGAGATCATCGCCAAGGGCAAGGCAACCCACGGCTACCTGGGTGCGAGCGTGAAGAACAGCCCTGCGGACACCGGTTCGGGCTCGTCCAAGCTCATCCCCGGTGGCGTTGAAATTGCCTCGGTAGAATCTAACAGCCCCGCCGCGAAGGCAGGCCTGCGATCCGGCGACGTCGTGATTGAAGCCGACGGTCACGCCGTGACCAAGAGCGAAGAGCTCAACGGTACCGTACGTGCCGCAGCGGCAGGTTCTGATCTGAAGCTGAAGGTTAAGCGCGGCTCCTCCACCCATGACATCACCGTGACCCTGGGCGACGCCGACAGCCAGAAGTAAACAGCCAGAAGTAAAACGCGCTCTGCTTTGAACGGGTAGAAACGCGGTTGGGAAACACCCGCTCAGCCGGCTCTAGTGTTCAGCAGGACTAACCGCTCAGCATGAGCGCACCACGGCGTACGCAAAGAAAGCTCCCACCCCATACGCGGGGTGGGAGCTTTCTTTCGTTAGTACAGCAAACTGTATTGGCGTTGTAGATTAGGGGAGAATTAGACGTCCTCGAGAACCTCACCCACGCGCTTCTGCAAAGCCGGGACAACCTCCTGCTCGAACCACGGGTTCTTCGCCTGCCACCTAAAATTCAGTGGCGAAGGATGCACTAGCGGCAGGAATCGCGGAAGGTAGGACTCCCACGCACGAACCGTCTCCGTCAGGTTCTTCTGCGCCTTCGGGGCGTGCACACCATCCAGGTAGTGCTTCTGAGAGTACGCGCCCACCAGCAGAATCAACTGAACATCCGGCATGAGCTCGAGCAGCTGTGGATGCCACTTCGGCGCGAAATCCTTACGAGGCGGGTTATCGCCGTGCGCGCCCTTGCCGGGGTAATAGAAATCCATCGGCAGCAGCGAAATCAGGTCGGGATCGTAGAACTGCTCGTCCGTCACGCCCATCCACTCGCGCAGCTTCACTCCGCTCGGGTCATTCCACGGGATGCGGCTCTCCTGCGCGGCACGCCCCGGCGCCTGACCAATCACCACGATGCGCGCCTTTGGGGACGCCGAATAGACCGGCTCCCAACCCTGCTCCGTGAACTCCCTATTCTGCGGATCCTGGCGAATCTGCTCAGCCAGGGGAGGGCGCGTCTCCAGAATCTGCTGAACCAGCGGTTCCGGCAGATTATGGTGTGCTGCAGCCATGCTAGATAGCGCCTCCCTCAAAACCGTTCTGACGCCACGCCTCAAAAATCGCAATGGACGCAGAATTAGCCAGGTTCAGCGAACGGCGACCCGGCTTCATCGGAATCTTCACGCGTTCGGTCACGTGCGGGTCCTGCTGAACCTCAGCGGGCAGACCCACCGACTCCGGACCAAACATGAACACGTCACCGGGACGGTACTCAATATCCGCATACGACGTCGAAGCGGTCGTCGTGAACGCAAAAACACGCTCCGGGGCGAGTGCCTCCCACGCATCCTCGAGGGTCTCGTGCACCGTCACCACCGCCAGGTCGTGGTAGTCCAGACCCGCACGGCGCAGATGCGCATCATCAAAGTTAAAGCCCAGCGGCTTCACCAGGTGCAACTCAGCGCCAGTAATCGCCGCCAAACGGATAGCATTGCCGGTATTGCCCGGAATCTCAGGGGTATAGAAAAGAATCTTGAACACGTTCCTAAGTGTACCGCGCAGCCCCCGACCAGCCCGGAACAGCCCCCGACCAGCATTGAGCGTCCCGGGGCAGTAGCGCTCGCCGACCCAGCCGCAGGTGAACACGCCTAGAAGAGCTCGGACAGGGCGCGATAAAATAAGCGAGGCGAAAAAAGTCGCCAAACAACCCAGCAGGAGGAACCATGAGCGCAGAAACCAACCGTCAGAACGGCCGCGTCTACCTCGACCACGCCGCCACCACCGACGTACTGCCCGCCGCCATCGACGCCATGGTCGAACAGATGCGCAACGGCGGCAACCCCTCCTCCCTGCACGCCGTAGGACGCGACGCCCGCGCCACCGTCGAATACGCCCGCGAACGCATCGCCCGTGCCATCGGAGCCGACCCCGCCGAGGTTATTTTCACCTCCGGCGGCACCGAAGCGGACAACCTCGCCGTTAAGGGCATCTACTGGAAGCGCCGCGAAGAAGACCCGCAGCGCACCCGAATTCTCGTCTCCTCCATCGAGCACCACGCCGTGGAAGAAACCTGCGAATGGCTCGAAAAGGCAGAAGGTGCGCAGCTCGAATGGATCCCCGTAGACGAGCACGGTAGCGTCAACCCGCAGACCGTTCGCGAGCTCATCGAAAAGAACCCCGAAGATGTCGCCCTCGTGACCGTCATGTGGGCGAACAACGAGGTCGGCACCGTACAGCCCATTCCTGAAATTGCCGCTATCGCCGCCGAATACGGTATTCCCGTGCACTCGGATGCGGTGCAGGCATTCGGTGCGGTCCCCATTGATTTCCACGCCAGCGGGGTAGCGACCCTCGCCATCTCGGGCCACAAGATCGGCGGCCCCATGGGCATCGGCGCGCTGGTTGCAACCCGCGCCGTGCAGCTGACCCCCGTGCTTCACGGAGGCGGTCAGGAACGCTCCGTACGCTCCGGCACCATCGACGCGCCCGCCATCGCAGGTTTCGCGGAGGCCGCCGTACACTCGGTTCAGCACCTCGACGAAGAATCCGCCCGCATCGCCGCGCTACGCAACGAACTCGTTGCGGCAATTAGCGCGCTTATCCCGCAGGCGCACCTGAGCGGCGAAAACCCGCTCACCGAAGAATACCCGGGCCAGAAGCGACTGCCCGGCAACGCCCACTTCACCTTCGAAAACGCCGAAGGAGACACCCTGCTCTTCCTGCTGGACATGCAGGGCATCAGCAGCTCCACCGGCTCCGCCTGCAACGCCGGGGTGACCCGCCCCTCCCACGTGCTCATGGCAATGGGCATGGACGAAGACACCGCCCGCAGTGCCCAGCGCTTCACCCTCGGCCACTCCACCACCGGAGCCGATATTGCGCGCCTCATCGCGGCACTACCCGCCGCCTACGAACAGGCTGCAAAGGCGGGACTGTCCTCGCAGCTGCCGGACGCCTCCCGCTGGCATTAGAAACCCAGAAGAGAAGATACCGAACCGCCCTCAGCCTGCAATCTCAGCGTTCGCTGAGGGCTGGCTGAGGGTGCACTGCCCAATATCCCGCCGAGCCCCTGCGTACAATGGGTAGCTACAGTAACGGAAAGTCCGCCCGCACACAGGGCACGCTCCGAACGTTCCTAGAGGCTCAACACAACAGAAGGATAGGCAGTGAAAATTCTTGCAGCTATGAGTGGCGGCGTTGACTCCGCAGTCGCCGCAGCCCGCGCCGTAGAAGCAGGACACGAAGTAGTCGGCGTTCACCTAGCCCTATCCCGCATGCCCGGCACCCTGCGCACCGGCTCCCGCGGCTGCTGCACCCTCGAAGACTCCATGGACGCCCGCCGCGTCTGCTCCCAACTGGGCATCCCCTTCTTCGTCTGGGACTTCTCCGAACGCTTCAAGGAAGACGTCGTCGACGACTTCATCTCCGAATACGAAGCCGGACGAACCCCCAACCCCTGCATGCGCTGCAACGAAAAGATCAAGTTCGCCGCGCTACTCGAACGCGCCCTCGCACTCGGCTTCGACGCCGTAGTGACCGGCCACTACGCCCGCGTCATCACCACCGAAGACGGCAACCGCGAACTGCACCGCGCTGCCGACTGGGCGAAAGACCAGTCCTACGTGCTCGGCGTGCTCACCCACGAACAGCTCAAGCACGCCTGGTTCCCCCTGGCGGACACCCCTTCCAAGGCACAGGTGCGTGCGGAGGCGGCAGAGCGCGGCTTCTCCGTGGCGAAGAAGCCGGACTCCTACGACATCTGCTTCATTCCCGAAGGCGATACCCGCGCCTGGCTGGGCGACCACATCACAATGCGCCCCGGCCTCATCAAGGACACCCACGGCGAGGTGCTCGGCGAGCACCCCGGCGCGCAGGCATACACCGTAGGCCAGCGCAAGGGCCTGGCACTGGGCCGCCCCGCCGCCGACGGCAAGCCCCGCTTCGTGCTGGAGGTGCGCCCCAAGGAAAACGAAGTTATCGTCGGCTCCCGCGAGCTGCTTGCCGTGCACGAAATCCGCGGTATCCGCGCCACCTGGGCGGGCGTACCCGTAGAACAGGCGGCACGCTTCCTGGAAGAGCCCGCACAGCTGGGCGCTCGTAGCGAAGAGTTCGAGGTGACCGCACAGGTGCGCGCGCACGCTGACCCGGTCCGCGCCAAGGCGTACATGACCTGGGCACCCGACCCCGAAGCTGAAGAAGAAGGCACGCTGCGCCTGGAAACCGTAGTGCGCCTCCTGGACCCGCTCTCCGGCGTGGCACCGGGACAGACCATGGTGCTCTACCAGGGCACTCGCGTACTGGGCCAGTCCACCATCGCCCGCGCCTACTCGCTGGACCGCGAAGACATTCAAGAAACCCTGTCTGCTGGCGCCTCCACCAGCGCCGACTAGCCGCACAGAATAGCCGCGTACCCCGCTATTCGCAGCTGTTGCCGCAACAGCCTGCTCGAGCGCAACGCACAGAAGACCACAACCGGACTGAGGAGAGACCGATGACTGCCGAACACACTTCCTGCGAATTTGACCCCCACGCCACCTCCATGGGCGATGAAGTCGCGCCGGAGGTTTACGAGGAGCTCTTCGCCATGCGCCGCTCCATCGACAACTTCGATGCAGCGTTGGTGCACATCCTCGCGGAGCGTTTTCAGGCAACCAAGCGCGTGGGCGTCCTGAAGGCTGAGCACAACCTGCCCGCCGGCGACCCCGGCCGTGAAGAGGCACAGATTGCTCGCCTGCGTGCCATGGCGAAGGAATCCAGCCTGGACCCGGAATTCGCGGAGAAGTTCCTGAACTTCATCATCTCTGAGGTGATTCGCCACCACGTGCGCATCGCGAACGAGCACGCTGACCAGGACGAAGAGACTGAAAAGTCTGAAAGCTAAGACTTTCTAAGATTTCACCCTCTTCGAGATCTCAGCCTCTCCGAAAAGCCCCGCTCTCATCCCTGCTGAGCATCCATCGTGCTGAGCGTCCAGCGGCAGAGCATCGACCCGCCCGCACTTTTCCCTAACCTGTCTTAACCTCACTCGTTTATGCCCCCTCAATCTTCCTCCCGCCAGAATGCCCGCACCGAGCCGGTGCCGGAGCGCCTGCTACTGCCCGGTGAGTACCGTGCCCCCGAAGGCGACGAACTGACCGAGCAGGACCTTGCTACGCTCGCTACTGAGCGTCCGCTGGTGCGCGCTAGCGGTCGGGGTGATTTTCCCGGCGATGATCTGGCTGAGGCGATGTCCCGTGTAGAAGGTGAGCTGGGTTCCCCGCACTTGCCGTTCCTGCCGCATCTGCCGGCGTTGGGCTGGCGGGCTACCCCGCTGGCACGCACCCTGGCGGTGTGCGAGGGACTTGCCTTTGACGGTGTCTCGTTTGGCTGGCGCATGGTGCATAGCGGCGGCAGGGGAGCGCGCGAGTCTGCCTTGGCGAAGGACCGTCTGCTCTCCGATATCAACCTTCTAGCTGACCGTGTGGGCGCGCAGAAGAAGAGGTTCACCTCCGGTGTTGAGGGCTCCGCTGCGGTGTATAAGATTCAGCTGGTTGGTCCGCTGACCCTCGCAGCCAGCATCTACCTACCCGGTGGCGAGCGTGCCATCAGTGATGCAGGGGCGAGCCGTGACCTGCTGGAATCGTTCTTGGAAGGACTGGAGCGTTGGGTGGAGTCTCTGCGTGAGGCTCTGCAGTCTCCCCAAGCGCTGATTGCGGTGCAACTGGACGAGTCGGAGTTTCAGCGTCTGATGGAGGGCTCTATCCCTACGGTGAGTGGCTTCCGTTCGTTGCCTTCGCTGCAACCTCACTACTATCAGCAGGTGTACCGTCGGGTGGCGGAGCGTTTTGTCGAACTCAATCTGCAGCTCATTCTGGATGTGGACGGCACCGCGCTCAAACCGGTGCAGGAGCTGAAGCTTCTGACCCAGCCCCGTCCTGCCCTTGACGCTTTGGCGCTGTTGAAAGCTATGCAGGTCGAGGGTGCCGCTCCCTGTGCTTTGCTGTTGCATCCTGACCGTGCCCGGTTGAAGGGTCCGGGCATGCTGCAGGTTCCTCCGCTGAGCGATCCTCGTTCCTGGGAACCTGTGGCGCAGCTTTTGGAGGCTCAGGCTCAGCTGTGGCTGCCGGTGGTGACTTCTGCACGGGTTCCTGATCAGGTGCGCCGTCTGTACAGCCTGTGGCGTGAGGTTGGTCTTGAACCGACGCAGTTGAATGCGCTGGGTTTGATGGCTGATGAGCACCCGCAAACGGGTTCGGTGCCTTCTGCACCCACCCCGGGTATGGTGAGTGTGCTGGACGCCACGGCTTCGTTGGCTCGGGTGACAGATTGTGCCCGTGCATTGGCTGAGTGCGCGGTATGATTGGAGAATCAGCATTTTTATGTAAGTATTTACGACTTTTCTTTAGGGAGGTACTGTGAGCGCAAGCGACGCACACACCATTTTGGTGGTTGATGACGATGATGCTCTGGCGGAAATGATTGGCCTCGTGCTCGCGCAAGAGGGCTTTAACGCTGTTTTCTGCGAAAATGGCGGCCGCGCTTTTGAAACTTTTATGCGCTCCACTCCCGATTTGGTGCTTTTGGATTTGATGCTTCCTGGCATGAACGGTATTGAAGTCTGCCAGCAAATTCGCCGCTCTTCTAATGTGCCGATTATTATGTTGACCGCTAAAAGCGACACTGAAGATGTTGTGAAGGGTCTTGAGGCTGGCGCTGATGATTACATTGCTAAGCCTTTTAAGCATGCTGAGCTTTTGGCGCGTATTCGCACTCGTTTGCGTCCGCGTGAGAGCCGCCAGCTGGTCGTGTCCATTGGCGATATTGTCATGGATATGGATGGTCGTACCGTCAAGTACCACAGCACTGAGGTTCCCATGACTCCTCTGGAGTTTGACCTGCTGGCTGCGCTGGTGCGCCACCCCGGTCAGGCGTTGAGCCGTCAGGAACTGCTGGATATGGTCTGGGGTTACACTGATGTGAGCGATTCGCTGGTAAACGTGCACGTCCAGCGTCTGCGCGCTAAGTTTGATGAGCTGGGTGCGGATCGTTTTATTCAGACGGTTCGTGGCGTTGGCTATAAGATTCCGACCGAGCTGGTGGGATCTTCCGGTAGCTAATCGGAACCTATTCATAGGCGAAGGGATAACCTGATTGTCTGTTGCGAAGTCGAGCCATGAGCACGGCGCTTTGACGGCGGAGGCGGTAGCCTCCGCCTCTTCGCGTACCCGCACTTCCAAGCCGCGTAAGGCGAAAAAGCAGAGTAGTAGGAGCCTGATGCAGCGCGCTCAGCGTCTGTGGAAGGAATCTCTGCAGTTCCGTGCTTTGGGCACTGCGGGCATCATGATGTTCCTGAGCTTCTTGATGGTGGGTTGGTCCTTGTCGAGCCAGATTGCGACGAGTCTTTTTGAAAATCAGAAGGGTCAGGCGCTGGCGGAATCGGAGAGTGGTTTCCGTAACGTTCAGAGTGTGCTGGACTCCTCTGAGGCTCGTAGTGACAGCGAGATTCGCCGTAATGTGAGCCGTACCCTGACCGTCTTGGATGCGGGTAGTTCGGGTAAGCGCAATTGGATTCTTGTGCCTTTGGAAGGTCAAGGTAAGCAGGGCTTTATTCCCGAGCAGAGCAGTAATAATTCTTTGAATTCTTCGAGTATTCCGAATGATTTCAAAACAACTGTTCGCGATAAAGAGGGTATTTTCTGGCAGACGTCTACGGTGACTACTGTCGAAAATAATCGTGAGCGTACCTATCCGGTGCTTATTGTTGGTACACATATTTCTATTGCACAGAACCCTAATTACGGTTTGTTCCTTGTGTACGATATGACGGATTCTTCCGCCACGATTGCGCATATTAACTTTGTTCTTTTTGGTGGTTTCTGTGCACTGCTTACTGTGGTGCTTTCTGTGGTGTGGATTGTGACTCGTTTTGTGGTCCGCCCGATTACGCAGACCGCTATTACCGCTGAGAAGCTGGCTGCCGGTGACCTGGATCAGCGTGTGTCTGTACACGGTGAGCATCAGGCGGCGCGTCTGGGCTATTCCTTCAACCTGATGGCTGACTCGCTGCAGGAGAAAATTGTTCAGCTGGAGCGCCTGTCGACTCTGCAGCAGCGATTCGTTTCTGACGTTTCGCACGAGTTGCGTACCCCGTTGTCGACGGTTCGTTTGGGTACTGAGCTTCTGTACGATACGCGTGACGAGATGGAACGCACGCAGAGCCGCACCGTGGAGCTTCTGCACGATCAGGTGGATCGTTTCCAGTCGATGCTTTCTGACCTGCTGGAGATTTCTCGTTTCGATGCCGGTAGCGCAATGCTGACCATCGACACTGAAGACTTCATGCGTGTGCTGTCGAATATTCTGCAGGAGGCTCTGCCGCACCTGGAGCGCACGAATACTAAGCTGAACGTGCATACGAGCCATGAGAGCATCATGGTTGATATGGACCGCGTGCGTATTGAGCGTGTGCTGCGTAACCTGCTGTACAACGCGATTGAGCACGGCGAGTCCCGCCCGATTGACGTGTACGTCGGTGCGAATGCCACGAACCTGGGTGTTGCGGTGCGTGACCACGGTATCGGTCTGTCTGAGGATGAAGCGGTTCAGGTGTTCAACCGTTTCTGGCGTGCTGATACTTCGCGTAAGCGCACCCTGGGCGGTACGGGTCTGGGGCTGTCGATTGCTGCTGAGGATGTGCGTCTGCACGGCGGCACGATTGAGGCGTGGGGCGAGAAGGGCCGCGGTGCCTGCTTTACGATGAACCTGCCGCTGATTCACGGTGCGCCTTTGGGTGAGTCGCCGGTTCTTGTGACGGGTGAGCCTGAGGCAATCTCGCATCGTTCGGCGACTGCGAAGGATACGCTGCCCAATATTGCTCCTCGTGTGAACATTGAGGACGAGCTCTAAGGGGTTCGGGCGGGGAGAGGCTTACGCTTCTGCCGTATATGGGTATGTTGGTGTTGCTCGGCTGTATTTACGCTTATCCTTGCGTATTTGCACTGTTTACCCAGTACAATCAATGCAGGTATATTTTCACGGTGTTGCTATTTCACTGTGGTTATCTTTTCACCGCGCTGCGATGGCCTGCAGCGTTAGCAGGTGATGGTTTGTCTTTGTTCGTAGAGGAAGGTTAAGACCTCCATGTCTCACAGGGCTATTGTTTCTCGACGCGCCGTGCTGTCTTGGGGTGCGGTGTCTTTGGCGACGCTCGTGAGCTCTTGCGCGGGTCTTCCCTCAAACAATCGAGTGACTCAGCACAGTAGCGGTCTGGAAGTGAAGAGTGTTAATACTTCTCCGGCGCGTGCGCCGGGTCCGCTGGCGGGTGCTACTCCCGAGGCGATTATTGAGGGCTTCGTGCGTGCTGGTGTGGATAGCATTGAGAATTATGCGGTGGCGCGCCAGTATTTGAGTTCTTCTTTTGCAGGCCGTTGGAATCCTATGGGTACGACTCGTGTGTACCGTAATACGGTGCAGCCTCGTAGCGACGATAGCGGAACTGCCGAGGGGATGTACCATGTGCGTTTCCAGCAGACGGCGACTGTGAATAGTCAGGGTATTACGAGCACCTTCCCGGAGGCTCAGACTGAGACTCAGGATTTTACGGTGGTCATGGAAGATAACCAATGGCGCATTAGCTCCTGCCCGGATGGTTTGTGGCTGGACGGCGCTGAGTTTGAGCGTGTGTTTAGCCCATGCCGCCTGTATTTCTATGATCGTGCGTTCCGTTATGCTGTGCCTGATATCCGCTGGTTCCCGCATACGGACCGTTACTTTGAGCTGCTGGTGCGTACCCTGATGGCTGGCCCGGCGTCCTACCTGAAGGATGTTGCGTTCTCGGCGTTGAACGAGTCTATGCACCTTGAAGCCGCGAGCATGAGCGATAACCAGGATGTGCTGGTTCGCCTCTCCGGTGAGCACCTGGACGATAATCGTTTGGCGCGTGTGCGTGAGCAGATTGTGCACGGCTTGGAGAACTTCTCGGGTCTGGGCAAGACTGAGGTTTTCTATAACGGCACTCTGATTCCTGAGAACGCGCCGAGCGGCTTTTCTGCGGTGAAGCTGAACCCGGGTGTTCCTGCCCGCACGGTTGCTATTAATTCGAACGGCCAGATGGTGGCGCGCGATGACTATATGAGCAATGCGGGTGAGCAATTGCTTCTGCGTGGCGTGACCCAGTTGAGTTCCCCGGCGATGGGCTATTCGGCGGATGTTTACGCCTGCTTGGCGAACGATGCCGCGAGCCTGTACACGGTGTATCAGGGCACTGCCCGCCGCGTGTGGCAGAGTACCGCTCTGACTGCTCCCAGTTTTGATGCGTATGGCTGGGTGTGGGCAGCCGATGGTGAGGGTATTGTTCGTGCCTTCAAACCGGATTCTGAGGATGCAACCGAGCGTGAGCGCGGTGTTGATATTGGTCTGTCCTGGCAGCGTAATTTGAGCTTTACGAGCGTGAACGTTTCACACGATGGTGCCCGCATGGCGATTGTGGCCTCTACTGAGGGTGCGTCGGCTGTGATTATTTCCGGTATTGTGCGTGATGATGCCGGTAAGCCTCTGCGTCTGACGGAGATGGTGCGTCTGAGCTCTTCTGTGACTCCGCGTAATGCCCGTTGGGCTGGCGACCAGAGCGTCGTGGTGGTGAACGTGAAGAATGGTGAGTCTGAGGTGATTTCCCTCAGCGGTGAAGAGACGAAGCTGGACCGTTTGGATGGTGTGATGACCATTTCGACGGCGGATAATACGTCGAATATTATTGCTCACCGTTCTGACGGTTCGTGCTACCTGATGGAGGAGCGCGGCTGGATTCGCCTGGACACGACCCTGCACGAGATTAGTTACGCCGGTTAGCCTCGGGTAGGCGCGAGCGAGGAAAGGGTGCTTTCGGTGAGTTCAGTACAGCGTGGTTTGAACGATTCCGTGAATGGGTCCTGGAGCAAGTCTCTGGCCGGGCTTGCGGGCGCTCTCAAAAGCGCCGGCGGGTCTTTGGGTGAGGTGCTGATGCCGCGTACCTGCCCGTGCTGTGCGGTGCCGGTGGCGTACGGTGCCGGCTCACCGCTGTGTGAAAGCTGCCTGCCGCAGCTGCATTCGGCGTTGGCGCGTGTGGAGCGAGTGCAGGTTCTGCAACCTCTTGATGGCGCGGTGGTTCCTGAAGTGCGTGCGGCATCCCGGTATGAAGGGATGATGCCGCGTGCACTGTTGGCGTTGAAGAACGCTGGTCGCACCGATTTGTTGCCCCTGCTGGGTGAGGGTTTGGCGCGTAGCGTGTACGAGCTTCTTCGGGCGCATCGGATTGAGCTTCAGAGCGGGCCGGGGTCTTCTATCTCTTCTGTGGGCACCTCCGCCGCACCAGTTGAGGTTCTGCTGGTTCCGGCACCGTCCTCTGCGCAGAGTGTGCGCCGCCGCGGCTATGCGCCAGCGAATCTTTTGGTGCAGGAGGCGGCTCGGCAGCTCAATCAGCGTCTGCCTGCCTCGGTGCGAGTGCGTGCCGTGGATGTCATCGGGTATGCGCCTCGCAGCCGGCGGGGGAGCGGCGCCTCCTTATCTTCTCGTGTGGGCGCTTCTCTCCTCGGTGCTTCTGAGACAAAGAACGAGCAGAAGAGCCTGGGCGCTGTGGGTCGTGCCGAGCGGATGCACGGTGCCTTGCGCGTTATGGAGCCTGCCCTGTGCGCGGATCGGGTGAGCATTATTTGTGATGATGTGGTGACCACCGGTGCGACCGCCTCTGAGATGGTGCGTGTGCTACAGGAATCCGGTTCGCGGGTGCTGGGCGTGTGTGCTGTGGCGGCGGTACCGAAAAAGGCTCAGACATAGCGTTTCTTGTAGTTAGTTGCAAGAGGTACACGATTTTTAGCGAATAAAGTTCGCAGACGGACGAATAGCTATTATTTAGGCTAAATATTTGTCATATCTAGTGATATGAAACATGTTTCGTACTAAAATATATACAAGGGAACGGCATTGAAGTCGAACCCCCGTACCGGGTCCAACCGGACGCGGTATAAGCCCCCAACCTGGAGGGAATGATCGTGGAAGTCAACATCTACGGCCGCAATATCAAGGTCACCGAACGCCTGGAAGAATACGTGAGCGACAAGGTTCAGAAGTTCGCTCAGCTCGGCGATAACGTGAAGGACATCGACGTCAAGTTCAGCAAGGACGGTCATCTGGGTGGCGAGTCCATCCGCGTTGAGATTACCGTTGTTGGTACTGGTCCTGTCCTCCGTTCCGAAGCCCAGGGTCACGACAAGTTCGCGGTCTTCGATGAAACCTACGGCAAGCTCCTGGAGCGTCTGCGCCGTGCACGTGACCGCCGCAAGCTGCACAAGCGCGGTGGCAAGCACCCCGTCTCCGTGGCGGACGCTACCGGCTCAATTCCTGTGGTTACCGAAGCAATTACCGAGATTCTGCTGCCGGATATTCCGGTGGAAGAAGCAGCATTCGATAACAGCGAGGTCACCCTCGCCGACGAGGCAGCATCTCCCATCGAGATTCGCCACAAGAGCTTCAAGGGTGAGCGTCTGACTCCCGCAGAAGCTGTTGACCGTATGGAACTGGTCGGCCACGACTTCTACCTGTACATTGACAGCGAGACCGGCGCACCGGCTGCGGCATACCGCCGTAAGGGCTGGAGCTACGGCATCATTACTCTGGATAACGAGTAAAACCCAACGTACCTGCTGGTAGCTGAAGCGGCATGCCCAGCGAGCAGGCTAAAGACCCGGGCGGTCTGGAAACACGCACTGTGAATCTCCAGGCCCCCGGGTTTTTCTCTGCCTTCTACAGCTGAGGTTCTCGACTCGGATTCTCAGCGCGGGGATGCGCCCGCCCCCGGAACCCGGTGCTCCCTCCACCTCAGCCAGAGGATGAACGACGCGCAACGTCACCAAATGTCACCTCGTGGGCGTACAGCGTAAAAAATAGCTCGGACGGGCGAATTAGGCGGCTCTGCCATACAATATGTAGGAAGGCCTCACCGCGCGCACTCTCGCGCGCCCTTGGTGAGGGTACCGAAACAAGCAAGGAGTAGAAGCTCAGTGGCATCTTTCTTGGAGAAAATCCTCCGAACCGGCGATAAGAGGGTTCTGCGACAGCTCGAAGCGTACACCAAGGCGGTGAACTCGCTCGAGGACAGCTTCGCATCTATGACCGATGAGGAACTGCGAGCAGAGACCGACAAGTTCCGCGAGCGCGTCAAGGACGGCGAATCCCTCGACATTATGCTGCCGGAGGCCTTTGCGGTGGTCCGTGAAGCATCCAAGCGCACCCTGGGCAAGCGCCACTACGACGTGCAGCTTATGGGTGGTGCAGCGCTACACCTGGGCAACATTGCCGAAATGAAGACCGGTGAGGGTAAGACCCTCGTCGCGACCCTGCCCGCGTACCTGAACGCGCTGAGCGGCAAGGGCGTGCACATTGTGACCGTGAACGACTACCTGGCTGAGTACCAGGCGAACCTCATGGGTCGTGTGTTCCGTTTCCTCGGCATGGAGTGCGGCGTGATTCTCTCCTCCATGGAACCTGATGAGCGTCGTAAGCAGTACGCCGCAGACATCACCTACGGTACGAACAACGAGTTCGGCTTCGATTACCTGCGCGACAACATGGCGTGGACCGTGGAGGAGCAGGTTCAGCGCGGCCACAACTTCGCCATTATTGATGAGGTGGACTCCATCCTGATCGATGAGGCGCGTACCCCTCTGATCATTTCCGGCCCCGCAGCCGGTGAGGCGAACCGCTGGTACGCAGAGTTCGCGCGCATTGCCGCGACCCTGCTCAAGCGCGGTGAAGACTACGAAGTAGACGAGAAGAAGCGCACCGTCGGCATCCTCGAATCCGGCATTGACAAGGTGGAAGACCACCTGGGTGTGAAGAACCTCTACGAATCCAAGAACACCCCGCTCATTGGCTTCCTGAACAACTCCATTAAGGCGAAGGAGCTGTTCACCAACAACAAGGACTACGTGGTCATCGACGGCGAGGTCCTGATTGTTGACGAGCACACCGGTCGTATTCTGCCGGGCCGCCGCTACAACGACGGCATCCACCAGGCGATTGAGGCGAAGGAAGGCGTCGAAATCAAGCCTGAGAACCAGACCATGGCGACTGTGACCCTGCAGAACTACTTCCGCATGTACGACAAGCTGTCCGGTATGACCGGTACCGCGGAAACCGAAGCGGCAGAGTTCATGAACACCTACGAGCTCGGCGTGGTGCCCATCCCCACCAACAAGGGTGTGCAGCGCATCGACAACCCCGATAAGGTGTACCGCGACGAAATCGCCAAGTTCAAGGCGGTCGTCAAGGACATTAAGGAACGCCACGAAAAGGGCCAGCCGATCCTGGTGGGTACCGCAAGCGTGGAGAACTCCGAATACCTTTCTCGCCAGCTGGCGAAGGCAGGCGTGCGCCACGAGGTGCTGAACGCAAAGAACAACGAGCGTGAGGCTGCTATTGTTGCGCAGGCGGGCCGTAAGGGTGCCGTCACCGTGGCAACCAACATGGCTGGTCGCGGTACCGACATCATGCTCGGCGGTAACCCCGAATTTGAGGCCGTCGAGAAGATGCGTGAGCTCGGCCTGGACCCGAACACCAACTCCGAAGAGTACGAGGCACGCTGGCCCGAGGTTCTGAAGGCCTGCGAAGACGCCGCTAAAGAAGAGCATGATGAAGTCACCAAGCTCGGTGGCCTGTACGTGCTCGGCACTGAGCGTCACGAGTCCCGCCGTATCGACAACCAGCTGCGCGGTCGTTCCGGCCGCCAGGGTGACCCGGGCGAGTCCCGCTTCTACCTGTCGCTGACCGACGAACTGATGCGCCTGTTCAACACCGGCATGGCGACCCGCCTCATGGCGGCAGCCCCCGAGGACTCCGCACTGGACTCCAAGATCGTTAGCCGCGCTATCGCTACCGCACAGGCAAACGTTGAGGGCCGTAACGCTGAGCAGCGTAAGAACGTGCTCAAGTATGACGACGTGCTCAACCGCCAGCGTGAAGCGATTTACAAGGACCGCGGTCGCATCCTGCACGGTGACGACCTGAAGGAACAGATTTCCGGCTTCGTGGACGAGGTGCTGACCACCATCATTGACGCCCGCGTCTCTGAAGGCCACGCCGAGGACTGGGACTTCGACGAGCTCTGGAGCGCCCTCAAGCAGGTGTACCCCATCTCCATCACCGTGGACGACCTGGCAGAGGACGCCGGCGACCGCACCAAGATCACTCGCGACCAGATCGTGAAGGAAGTTTTGGCGGACGCACACCTCATCTACGAGGAGCGTGAAAAGAGCGTCGGCGAAGAGAGCATGCGCGAAATTGAACGCCGCGTCATGCTGTCCGTCATTGGTGAGCGCTGGCCCGAGCACCTGTACGAGATGGAATACCTCAAGGAAGGTATCGGTCTGCGTGCAATGGCTCAGCGTGACCCGCTGGTCGAGTACCAGCGTGAAGGCTACGACATGTACCAGTCGATGCTCGGTGCGGTCCGTGAAGAGACCGTGACCTACCTGTTCAACCTGGACCTGTCCAAGCAGCGTACTCAGGCTTCTGCTGTGCGCCTGGCTGAGCCTTCGCGCCCGAAGTTCCTGCAGTACTCCGCCCCCGATGAGGACGGTCACGAGCAGGTTCACGTTGAGCGCACCAAGGAGAGCTAGCCTCGGTGTAAACCCGGCGTAAACCCGAAAACGCTATAGACGCAACAGAGAGGGTGCGAATCCAATACCGGATTCGCACCCTCTCTGTTTGTCTGTGTGTTTTGTAGGGGAAGCCGGGGAAGCCTTAGTCTTCGTCCAAGCGGCTCTGCGGCTGCTCGATGGAGGTAATCAGCCACATGCCGTGAATCAGCCGCATCTGCATGGTCACCACGCGAACCTTATCCGCACAACGCAATAGCGCCACCGCCTCGTAAAGCTCCTCGTGCACCTTCTGCGCTCGCACCCGCAGCAGAACCGGCGGAAGAGTCAACAGCATCTCCTTGCGCACCTGACGCGGATTTTTGGGGAAGAACGGTAGCAGACGGTGGAAACAATCTGCTGACACCCACTGCGCCAGCTGCTGACGCGAACGACGAGCCGACATGATCTCCAGGTAAGCAATCGCCACACCCGCGCAACGACCCTCCAACTGGCGAGCCAATGCATCCGCAGGACGCAGCGGGCGGCCCCTCTTCACTACCTTCGGGCGTTGCGCCGAATGCTGCTCATAACGCGGCAGCGGCAACAGCGAATAGACCGACGCGCTGTTCCGCCTCTGCACCAGAGCCATCGTGCCCTGCCCCTGCTCCGGTAGCGGAGCGACCTGCTCGGCACTCGCGGGCTGGGGCACCGACTGAGCCACCGGCTGGGAGGTGCGAGCCGCCTGACGCTTTGAATACGGGCTGGCAGGCTGGTTGTCGCGGGAGGCAGGCTGATGCGGCGGGGTCCACGGGGAACGGGGGAGAAGGTTGGAGAAGCTCATGACGGCTCCTTTCGGTGCAGGGGTATGTGAGGTGAGTCGAGCGAACGAAAGACTGTTGGGATGAGGCGGAATGGGGTGGAAGACGCGGGTGAGGTTAGTGAACGGGCTGTTCGGGGATCTGTAGAACCTGCCCCTCGTAGAGCAGCTCGGCGTTCTGACCCAGAGCGTCCTTATTCGCCTCGTAAATATCGAGAGTGTAGTCGTAAATGGTGGAGGCGTCGGTGCCTTCACCCAGCTGCTCGGCGGCAATTGACCAGAGCGTATCGCCCGCCTGGACCGTGTAGGAGTAGGTGCCCGCCTCAGCGCGGGGTGGGGAGAAGAACGGGCTGCGATCCTGCAGCGAGCCTGCCGCCTCCGAAGGCTGAGGAGCCAGGGGAATATCGGGAACCTCAGCAGAGAGTGCCAGAGGAGTAGCGGACTGATCCGGGGCCGTATCGGAGAGAGCCGCATCTGCGTTGGAGCCCGGGCTGGCATCTGCCGTCGCGGTGCCCATTGAAGCTGCAGCGCCCATTGAGTCTGTGGTCATGACCGCCGAAATAGTCGTTTGCGGCATGCCCTCCGTGCCGTTTACCCCGGTGTTGCTGGGCGTAACCACCGTAGCTTGCGCGGGAGCCAAGACCGCCCCCACTCCAAGAGCCGTGCCGCCAAGTGTCAGAACGATGCGGCGCATAAAACGCGGACGGAAAATTGCCGGAACCTTCAGCACCGCGCGGTCAGCGTTGTGGCTCGAAACGCGCAAAGACCAAGCGTAGAAGAGCGCGTAGATAAAACTGATGAACCACCAGGCGGTAATGAGGATTGCTACCGCGCCAGCGCAGAGCAACGAAGCATCTGCCAGCGGGTGTGCCGAGGGGATGCGGTGCAGATTCACGCTTAACGCGCCCAAGACCGCGGCGGAAAGTAGGGGAGGGGCGATGAAGAGCAGAGCATCCTGGTAGCTAGCTTTGGTGCTGGTTTCGTGACCTGCGTCAGCGCCGGATGCCAGAGAAGCAACGGATGCAAGGGGATGCGAAGCGAAGGCTGCGGGCGCCTGACCCGGCGTGGAAAGATGGTCCACAATGACCTCCAAATGGTGTGTTTGATGTGTTTTGGTGTTGCTTCATTTATACAGGAAGTCACGCTAAAAATGAAGCAAAAAGCATCAAAATGCATGAAAAACATATAATTTGGTGGAATTTGGTATAAAAATCAGGTTTGAGAATCATCATCTGACCAGAAAATGTCCCGGTTCGTATCCGCCCCCATCCTCAGGTAGGGTCATAGCATGAGAATGGAAAAGTTCCTACGAGACATTGAGGCGCGCCTCGCCTCCGAACGCGCCTGGGATATGGAACAGGACGCCCGCCAAGTCGCCCGCGTCCAGTACTCCACCATCACCCTCGACGACCGCCTCCTCGCGCAGGTCGGCGGCCCCATCCGCATCTGCGCCACCGACATGCAAACCTACGAAGGCAAACTCGAAATGGTTGGCGAAGAATGGGTCAGCATCGAAGCGCGCGGCGAGAACATCATCATCCCCCTGCGCGGAATGCTCTGGTGGGAAGGTGGCATCGCGCCTGGGCGCGCCGATATTCGCCCCGAACGCTACCGCATGAAAATTCAGCTCGCCCTCCGCTCCCTCGCCATGGCGCGCGAACCCGTCCGCCTCTCCCTCGAGGGTGGCACCGTCAGCTACGACGGCGTGATCGAGCGAGTCGGTGCCGACTTCCTTGAACTGCGCCTGCTCAACGGCGGCCAGTACCCGCGCATCTATGAACGCGACCAGTACGCGCGTGCAGCCTACAGCGCGCAGGGAACCTATGGTCAGGGTGGTTATGGGCAGGCTGGTTACGGTCAGGGTGCCTCCGGCTACTCCCGTGCACCTCGCGGCGCCGGCGTGCGCACCATTCCGCTGGCTCGCGTCAGCGCGGTGATTGCCCGCATTTCACGCTAAAAATATGCGACAAATAGCGGGTGATGCCGTCGGAAAGGGCCTTAGTGTAATGTCCTACCCGACAAGCATAAACACCCGCATCAAAGCATAAATACATACAAAAAGGTCCGCCCCTCTCATGCGAGAGGAGCGGACCTTTCTAAAACACTCGAGCATTACGCCCGCGAGGTGTACGTCGAAATACTAATCGACCTTAGCCTTTGCAGTGAGCTTGCCGGAAGCAATCGCCTCCAGAGTCTGCTCGTGGCGCTCGGTAATGTACTCTTCAAAGCGAGAGCGTTCAATACGCCACTGGTTACGTCCACCAATCTGAATGGCGGGAAGTTCGCCGCTACGCACCAGAGCGCGCACCTGCGAAAGCGAAACCTGCAGCTCCTCGGCAACGTCGCTCAGAGTGAGGAAACGAGGTGCAGTCATCGAATTGTTCCTTTCCGTGAGTGAAATCCTGGGCCCCTTAGCCACCGTTAGTGGCCTTTTACATAGAGTCCATACAGAACATCTATTGAGTACTTTCAGTATATGCCATCACCGTGAAATTTGCTCACAAAAAGCCTTATATGAGCTGAAAAGTTATCTAATCACCCCTTCAAAAGGGGCAAGACTCAAAAATATTTCATAAACACGACTCTTGTTGAGAGAGAGTACTAAATGAAATATGCTGTTAGGGTTAGTGTCAGAACCAACCAAAGCACTATCGAAAACACACCACTCGCTCATCGGTCAGTTGAACAACACCGGAATCACCGCCGGCTTCCGCACCGAAAGGCACAACCACATCATGCGCATACGACAGAACGCGACGAAGCGTTCCACCCTCACCGAGCCCCACGCCAAGCGCCTCAAAAGGCCCACCGTCAAGGATTGGCGATTCATCCTCGGTGTACTTCTCGTGCTCGTCTCCATCACCGGCGTGCAGCTCTACGTGCAAGCCAATAACAGCAAAACCGAGTACTACACCGCCAAAAGTGAAATCCGCCTCGGCGAGAAGATTACCGAAGACAAACTCGCCCGAGTCGAAGCGAACATAGACTCCGCCAAAGACAAGTACTTCACCCGCGCCGAAGCCGCACAGATGAACGGCAAAATCGCTACCCAGCGCATCCCCGCCGGCAACCTCATCAGCAAAGAATCGGTAGGCACTGAAACCTCCCCGGGGCGCCGCCTCGCCACCGTCAGCATTGACCGCACCGCCGCCTCCGCACTGAAGGCAGGCGAGCGCGTGGACGTGTGGACTTCCGGCCCGCGCAACCCCGACACCAAGAGCGATAACCGCACCGAAAACGGTGCCCGCGCCATCGTCACCAATGCCGAAATCGTTGCCGTAACGGTCGATGAGGGCGTGCTCGGCGCCAACGGCAAAGCAACCGTGCAGCTGTGGGTCAAGGAAGAAGCCCTCACCGACCTCGTGAAGGAAAGCAACAGCGACTCCAAGATCAGCCTCATCCCCGGCACCTACGGGGAGGGCCAGTGAACATCCCCGTCATTCTCTACGGCGATGACGGCTCGCTCCTGACCCGCATCGAATCCCAGCGCGGCCGCGTTTCCGTAGCGCGTACCGTGCAGGACTTCAGTGAAGCCGTCGGCATGGCGCACACAGGCATTGCCCGCGTGCTGCTCTGCGTCCACATGCCCGCAGAAATGAGCGCCTCCACCGTGGATGCGCTCGCCGCCTCCGAAGTGCTCCTGGCGGTTATCGCCCCGGACAACCTGCCGCTGCCCACGCATGCGCACCGCATTCGCCCCGAAGCGGCCCTCGAAGAGATCCTGGGCTCGCTCGAACAGGCTGTGGATGCGGCGCTCGCCCGACCCGCCGCAGGTTACGGTATTCCCGCGCAGATTCCGGCTCAGCCGCCCGTTCAGCCTGTTGCCCACCGACCGGAGGGCGTCTACGGTCAGGACGCCGGTTACGGCTACGACGCAGGCTACGGCTACGACAGCGGTTACGGTTACGGTTACGATAACGGAGCTGCTGGCCATGGGGCGGGCGGCTACGGCTACGACCCCGCCGCGGGTACTGCCGTAAACGCCGGCGCGCCCTACGGTGCCGACTACGGAAGTTACGGAATCGACCCCGCAGCCCCCGCCGGAAACGCACCCGGCGCACCCGGCGCGCATGACCCGGCGGAAGCCTCCTCCGTTGTGCCCAGCAACGAGGAATCCGTGCTCAGCCAGGCCGCCGCCATCGTCGACTCTTTCGCACCCGGTAGCGACTACGCCCTGCACATGCAGAACGAGAACAACGACGGTACCCTGCCGCAACACCCCGACATCAACCAGGACCCCGCCGCGCCCTCCCGCTACCAGCCCGGCCACCGCCTCGGCAAGATCGTGACCGTCTGGGGCACTCACGGCGCGCCCGGCCGAAGCACCATCGCATTCAATCTCGCCGCTCTCGCGGCGCAGCAGGGTCAGCAGGTCTGCCTCATCGACGCAGACACCTACGCGCCCAGCCTGGATGCGCTCATGGCGCTCGAGGATACCGGCTCCGGCCTGGCAATTCTCTGCTCGGATGCCGACCGTGCCCAGCTCGACGAGAAAAAGGCGGGCGCCATCATGGAGCGAGTGCCCCTCAAAAACGGCACCTTCGACTTCTTGAGCGGCATCACCTCCTCCTCGCGTTGGCCCGAGGTGCGCGCCCGCGCTTTCGCCGAGGTACTCGAATGGCTCAAGCACCGCTACGACCTGGTCATCTGCGATGTTGCCGCCCCCATCGAGGTCGATGAGGAACTGACCTTTGACGGCCTGGCACCGCGCCGTAACGCCGCGACCCTCACCGCGCTCGCCTGTGCCGACCGTGTGATTGCGCTCGGCGAAGCGGACGTCATCGGCCTGCCGCGCCTGATTAACCTCGCCCGCGAGGTGCAGGCACGCCCGGATCTTTTCGCCCCCGAAACGGATGTGCAGTACTGGCTCAACCGCAGCCGCCGCGAAGCCGCCGGGTTCAATCCCGAGGCGAAGATGCGCGATAACTGGGCGCGCTACCTGTCGGTTCCGCTCGCCGGCGTGATTCCGTACGAACGGAAGGTCATGGACCGTTTGCGCCGCAACGGTGAAGCGCTGCTGGAGGTCGCACCCCGCCACGCGGTCGTGCAGTCCCTGGAGGCTATGCTCGAGGGTATGTACGCGGTACGCCCCGGCGCTTAACTTCAGCCCCGGCGTACAGGTCCGTCAGCTACAACTAATGCCCGCCAGAGGCGGGCGAACGAAACCCCGGCGTATCGGTGTTTTTCTCGGTTTCTTCTAGGAACTGCAGAGCGCCGATATGCCGGGTTTTCTGTGTCTTTACGCCGGGTTTTACGTAGGGTTTTGGGCCGGGGTTTTGAATCGGGGAAGGTGACAATAATGCAGGGCAGTAGCGCGAATATTTCACCTCAAAGTTGAGGGGTTCATCTCATCTCAGGGCGTCATATTTGCGATTAAAAAGCGCGCTCCAAGAAATGCTCTGTAAACTATTCCACGTATTGTCGTTTGAATGGGATTTGCGGCGAACAAACCGTAAAATGGTTGAACACACCCGAACTTAGGGAAGCACACAAACATATGTCTTTTGCAGAAGGAATTATGAGCGCCTGCGACTTCGGTCCCGGCGACACTGAACGCGTTCACCTCATCATGGGCGAATGGCAGGTCATCTCTGACATCGCCCAGAGTGACCTGGTTCTATGGTTCCCCACCGACTACGTTGTTGCCGACGGCAGTTCCCCGGATGCCGTCTCCGGCCCCAGCGAAACCAGTACTTTCCGTGCCTTCGCGCACGTGCGCCCCTCTAACGTCCGAACCCTCTTCCACCACGACATCATCGATCACGACATGGAAGACGGAATCCGCGACGAAGCATACCGCGTCTGGATTGACCAGAACATCAGCACCTACACCGACGAAGGAAGCGGTGAAGGCGTTGGTGCCCGCCCGCGCGTACACGTAACCTTCGTGCCCATCGTGCGCAACAACCGCACCATTGCGTTGCTGACCAGCCACAAGATTGCCACACCCAGTGGCTACCCCTCCATCAGCGACGAGGTCTACGAATATACTGCTGATACCATGCTCTCCATGGTGCACTCCGGCCTGTGGCCCGACCCCCTCGCCCAGGGAAATAACACTCAGGGCAACCCCCGCGTGATCGACGGCATTATTGTGCTTGACCCCTCCGGTCGTGTGGTCGTCGCTTCCCCGAACGCGAACTCCATGTACAACCGCATGGGCATGACCGGCTACCTCGAAAAGCAAAACCTTGCCGACGTCACCCGTGCGATGCTTCCTGCCGGTGAACAGGCGGATGAAACCCTGCAGCTCGTCCTGGCGGGCCGTAGTGACCTGCGCACCGAATTGGTTATTGCTCGTGCCCGCGTGACCATGCGCTCCATCCCGCTGCTGGCACAGAGGCGCGCCCGTATCGAGCGTGAAGGCGCCGTGATTCTTTGCCGTGACGTGACCGAGTTGCGCCGCCGCGAGCTGGAGCTTATGACCAAGGACGCGACCATCCGCGAAATTCACCACCGCGTGAAGAACAACCTGCAGACCGTGTCCGCTCTGCTGCGCCTGCAGTCGCGTCGTATGACCACGGATGAGGCACGTCAGGGCCTGGAGCAGGCGATGCGTCGCGTGGCAACAATCGCTACCGTGCACGAGGCGCTTTCGCAGGGTCTGACTCAGAACGTCGACTTTGACGAGCTGATTGAGCGTCAGTTCCACCTTGCCGCTGAGCTTGCTTCCCCCGGCCAGCACGTGTCTACCAAGCTGATTGGTTCCTTTGGATCTTTGCCGAGCCAGTTCGCTACCCCTCTGGCGCTGGTTATCAACGAGGTTGTCGCGAACGCTGTGGAGCACGGCCTGGACGGTGAGACCGGCACTGTGACCCTCGAGGGTATTCGCGGTACCAACGATGAGGGGGAGAACATCCTCACCGTCGTGATTACTGATGACGGTAAGGGCATGGGCGATAAGAAGATTGAAGAGTCCGGCCCGAACGCCTACCGCCCGGTGACCGGTAAGGAAGGCCTGGGCATGCAGATTGTGCGTACCCTGGTGGCAAGCGAGCTGAACGGCTCAATCCGCTGGGAGGCTAACGAACCGACCGGTACCCGCGTGGTCATCACCGCGGTGCTCGTCTAAGCCCCTTCTCGTATGACATATAGAACTGCCGCCGCCCCGAGTACGGGGTGGTGGCAGTTTGCTGTCTAGATAGGTTCTGTATATGACAAAAGCGTGGTGCAGTGACTTTATATCACTGCACCACGCTTTTGATGCCCTATTGAATACTCCGGAAGTTAGGATGCACGGCGGGCACGAGCTGCGCGACGCTTCATCGCACGACGCTCGTCTTCACTGGTGCCACCCCATACGCCGGAGTCCTGGCCGGTCTCGATGGCCCACTTCAGGCAGACGTCTACAACCTCGCAAGAGCGGCAGACAGTCTTGGCCTCTTCAATTTGCAACAGGGCAGGTCCGGTGTTTCCTACGGGGAAGAACAGCTCCGGATCCTTGTCCAAACAAGCTGCACGACTACGCCAATCCACGGTGGACCTCCTTCATGATTTACGGTCTCACGCGGTGGCAAGACACATCTATTTTCCTGTGTGCGTGTCAAATACATCCGATGATGGGACGCTCACCCAGCGTTAGGGTGAAAATTGACTTATCAACTTTCGCATGTTGGAGCGGATGTGACAAGTACTTTTCTCTAAAAACTTCAGTATTACGCTGAGGCATCTATCACTTAGGCTAACCTTTGTCTAATTGAGAGGATGAGGAATCGCATGCTGACACACAGATTCTGCGTCGCGTCTCATGGGCGAGACTCGGGCGGCTGGGTGAGTGGCACCTCAGGCATAATATAAAGCGGTACCTACCCCTGAAATGCCGCACCGACGACGAGGCGGTGAACCCGAGACGGGGGAGCGCCCACCCGCTAACGCACCAACGCATCGACCAGCACATCGGACCGAGTACACCCCGGTCTGCCGCCGACACTACCCATGAGGAGCCCACCATGACGTCACGCCCGTTCAACGTCATCTATGCATTCGCCCTGACCGAAACCTTCGCAGCATACATTCTGATTCGCGGCATCCTCTACCCCTTTATCGTCAGCGGAATGTCTACCGCTCAGGCGATTGTGGGCGGTGTGCTCCAGGTGCTCATTGCCGCGGGCATGACCTACTTTGGCCTGCGTTTCTACCGCGGCCGCTTCGGTTCGCGCCTGCCCATGATCCTGATTACCCTCTGCGCCCTGTGGGTCACCGCAAGCACCCTCGTCATGAACGTGAGCGCTTACGGCCTGAACATTGGCCAGGTCATCACGATTGCGGGTGTTATTGGTGCGGCGGCTGCCTTCGTCTTTGTGCTCATGCCCAGTAGCCGCCGCTATATTGAGGCGGTCACCGAAGCATCGGGCGAAGAAGCGGAGAAGTACAGCCGCCGACGCCGCTAAACCCCTAGCGCGTAAACCCCTAGCGCCGCTAAACCCTAGCCGGCTTGGCTCTAGAGTGCTCAGCTCTAGACCGCTCAACTTTAGACCCCGGCCGGCACCTTCTGCACGGCTGCTGCAGCCTGTGCTGCCGTGGTCAGCGCCAGGGGAACCTGCGCCGCGCACACGGAGGCGCCATCCACCACTACAAGACGGCCGGCGGGCTGCTCACCCTGCGTGAATCGATCCAGAGGTAGCGCGGTCACCGTGCACATGTCGGCATCCGCCAGGGATGCGGGTGCGAGCAGAAGCGCACGCGAGCATCCCATGAGCGCAGCCAGCAGGGGTGAGGAGGCACGCCTCGGCCAGGGCGTGTAGGCGACCAGCATGGCGCGGAACTCACCGCGACGCTCCAGAAGTAGCTGCTGAACGGCGGGCTGCAGGTACTGCAAATCATCAATGAGCACGAGCGTGCGCGCGGGGTTTGTCACCGAGTCCAGGAGCGCACGGGTACGCTCCACGCTCGGCGGCTCACCTGTAGCACCGCCAGACCCCTCAAAGACGAGGGTATCCAGCTGCGGGTTGAGCTGAGCAATGCTTTCCAACAGGGTGCTTTTACCCGCCGACCGGGAACCCTGCACGGGAATTACAGCGCCAGCCGGGGCGCTCAACCATACCGGCATCTGCCGGCGGTCAAATGCGACGAGAAGCTTAGAGCCCTGCGGATTGCACGCGGCATGGGCGGCGGTCACGTACTCGGCCGAGGGCATGCGATAGTACTCGGGGAACTGCCTCAGAAGAGTGCCGGGGCGAGTGCTCGACCCGTTAGAAGCGCTCGCGGTGTTACCCCGCAGAACCTGAACCAGCTCCTGGAAACCCGCAACGCAGGGCGAAAGAATCGACGCGCTCAGCGGCTGATCACCGATGAGCTCCTCATTGATGGCACCTTCCACGCAGTAGTGGCTCTGCGCCGGGGTCGGGTAGTCCTTGCTCGTTGAACGCATCAGGTCGGCGTCCAGGAAGCGGCGGCTCAACAGCGTGGAATGCGCCGCAGCGGCGAAACGACCGCGCGGGTTCAACGCGGAGGTGAACACCACCGAATAGCCGCGACGGCACCCCTGCGAGAGTAGATCGTAGAGCAGGTTCTCCGTATCGGGTTGGCGGACCAGCGCCTCCAGCCAACTGTCCAGACCGTCCACGACAATGAGCGGGCGGGCGGAAGCCTCGGTGCCCCACAGGTTCGGGACGCGCAGCTCCTCCAGGCAGAAACGCAGATGCGAAAGCTCCTGCGCACCCACGAGCGTCTCAAAGGCACCGGCGTAGGGTTCCAGGTCGCGGTAGAGTGCACCGTCAGAGGTCAGCAGAACAACCGGCGTGCGGGCGGCGAATGCCTGAGCTAAAAGACCGTAAAGCATCGGGGCACGTTCGGCGCTCTGAGCCAGCAGTGCCAGCGCCTGCTGACCCGACCAGCTGATCGGGCGGCGCACGCCGTAGCGGGCAATCTCCAACTCACCCAGTAGGTACCCTGCGGAAGCGGTGCCAGAATTGGCGGGTTCCTGAGAATCTACAACCTGAGAGGTAGCCGCCGGATCAATGCCGTACGCTACCAGTTCGCTCACCGGCGCCTGCACCACTGGCAGCGGGGTGTTCTCGGGAAGCTCCGGCGGAATCGGGCAGTATTCATCCTCAACTGCCGCATTCTTCCGAAGACCCCTCGGCGCGTACTCGCGTTCATAGAGCGCACGAATCTGCTGCGCCGAACGAATCAGCAGCTCATCCTCATTCCCGCCAGCCTTCTGAACAACAGAAGTAGCAGTCAGCTCACGCCAGCCACCCTCCTCAAGACCCAGCACCTGCACCGGACGGGCATCGCTACTCGACGGGACCGCATCCACCAGCGGGGCGCGGAACGGCAGGGAACGACCATCCGGCAGACGCACATACCCGGCCCCCGGATGCGCCGCCGAAATATACGCCGCAGACTCATGCTCCAGCAGGTTATAGGAATCCTGCGCGCTCGCCACACGCAAGCAAATGCTCGTGGCAATATTGGCGCGAATATCCTGCGAAATAGCACCCTGCGGACGTTGAGTCGCCAACACCAGGTGCAGACCCAGCGAGCGACCAATCGTGGCGATGCGCATCAGCTCAGCCATAGCGTCCGGCATGGAATCGATGAGCATGCGGAACTCGTCCACCACGATCAGCAGCTCGGGATAGCGCGGAGTGGTACCCGCCGCCTGGCAGGACGCCAGGTAGTCGCGGTAGGAGTTCACGCCGAGCGCCTGCAGATCCACCTCGCGGCGGTGAATATCTGCGCGCAAAAATTCGAGGGCACGCTCCACCGCGGACACATCAAAATTGCTCAACACGCTGAGCGCATGCGGTAGCTGAGCCAGAGGACCCAAACCAGCCGAGCCCTTGAAGTCCACCAGAATCAGGCCGAGGCGCTCGGGCGGGTAACGTAGCGCAGCGCTGAGCACCAGCGAACGCAACAGCTGCGATTTGCCGGCACCAGTCGTGCCACCGAGCAGCCAGTGTGGGCCGTGCTCAGACAGACCAATATTCAGCGAGCCACCCGAAGAAACACCCAGGTAGCAGCGAATATCGGAGGCGTAACGCTGAGCGGACCAGCGTTGCAGAACGGACTCCACCGCCATGTCATCGGTGCGATTCTTCTGCCGCGCGCTCTGCGCCTGCAGGGAAGAGAATAGATGCGCCGACTGGTGCACCTGAGCCTCACTAAGCGCGCCCTGCTCCTGCTCGCACCCGGCGCGGTACAGGTTCTCAAGAGCGGCACAGAATGCCTCAACGCTGAGCCCATCGGCGTGCTGGCACAGACCCTCACACGCCAGAGGGTGCACCTGGTAGACACCCTCGGTGGGCTGCACCGGCGGCGCCGCGTAACCCTGTGTACGGTAACGGATGCTCTGACGGTGGCTACCCTCACTTGCACACTCAACCCAGGCGGCACCAAAAAGCGCACCGGGTGCATGGGCGGAACTATCACCCTCAGCACTGCCCAGCACGCAGAGCGCCGGGGCGTTCATCTTCTGCTCACGCGGGGAGGCGAACGCGCGGGACGGCGAAGACTCCGCGACCGCCCCAGAGTTCAGCGCGGTCAGCAGGGGAGCGTAGATAGCGCTCGCCTGCAGGGGCATGAGAATCAGCGGCGGAACAGATGCGGAAAGCTCCGACTGCAAGCTACTCTGCAGGGCCTGCAGATACTTCTCATGCTGCACGCCCGGCAGGCAATGCACGCTCACGCCCGGCACCACAGCCAGAGTCTGCAAGAGACTATTGGTGCGCTGCTGATCAGCGCTTTCAGCACCCGCCAGCAGAACGTGCACCGCACCCGGATAGCCCGCCACCAGCTGCACCAGGTAGGCGCGCAGATGTGCCTCCTCCAGCTTCAGGTAGTGCCCGAGAGTCGGGGTGGGTAGCGGCAGATAGTGGGGTGCATCCTGTTTCTCCAGAGTGCCCAGCGGGAGGTTGCGGCCGCGCAGGTAGGGCTGGCGGGGACCGCACCCGAGCACAATAGCCGGGTAGGCGGCATCATGCAGGGCAGAGGTGCCCGAAATCGCCAGGTCGCCTGCGGTCGGCAGGGCGAGGGCACGTTCCTTTTCCTGCTCAGCCGCCTGATGAGTTTGCTGCGATGCGGCACGGTTCTCCGCCCGACCGCCAAAGAAATGCAGAAGCATCAGCAGTGAAGACGCCGCTGACATCAGCAGAAGGAACCACATGCCGGTCACCAGCGCAATGATCAGACCCACCACAATCGGCAGGCACACGCTCAGCAGAATCTGCTTGAGCTTACGCGGCGCGGGAGGATTTACGACTACTGGCTCGAAGGGGTTGCCGGCGTCGCCCAGGGGAGCAAGCGTCTGCGCGAGCTCGCCAGAGGAAGAACCGGGGGTAGCGGTGACGCTCGCCTTCGTGGCGGTGTGTTCGCCGTCGGCGCTGGGGGAGGTGAGCATGCAGAGTGAGGAGCCGAGGCGGAAAGGCTCGTCCCAGCGCAGGATGCGCGGCTCGGCGCTCTGCACCTTCTTACTGCCCTGTGCGTTCTTAGCTCCCTGGGCCTTCTCGCTGCCCTCGCTCGCGGCGGGGTGCTTTTCGATCCAGCGGATGCCGGAGCTATCGGCGTAGAAGTTGCCGTGCACCGGCTTGAGGAAGGGGTCTTGCAGGTGAATGTGGTGCGGCTGTTCTCCTCCAGGGGCAGGTAGTGCCGCCCTGCCGAGGCTGGTGCGGCCGCGGCTGATGGGGAAAGTTGCGCCCGCGTCGGGTCCGCGCAGAATGTGCAGGAGGCTGACGGCGGGCGCGCCCGGAGTTTGAGATTCGTTCGGAATGTGGCTGTTTGGCGCAATCGAGGCGCCGGCGGGATCCTTATCGTGTGCGGGGCGTAGCTGGAACGTCGTTTCCTGTGCCTGAGCGTGCGCGCCGGGTGCAGGGTGCTGTAGAGCTTGGTTGAGTGCCTGATCTAGAGCCTGCTGGTGTACGCTACCGGGGCGCAG
The DNA here is from genome assembly GCF_001813895.1 of Rothia sp. HMSC071C12. NCBI lineage: Bacteria > Bacillati > Actinomycetota > Actinomycetes > Micrococcales > Micrococcaceae > Rothia > Rothia sp. HMSC071C12. Next base: position 331,945 of record NZ_KV814371.1, on the reverse strand, counting down.
CTGTATTCCGGTGGGTGCCGCCTCGCCGTCGAGTCGGAGTACTCGGGGGTAGGGGAGCGCGTTGGTTGTGTTGTGGTGGTCGAGAAAGAAGAGAGTCATACCCTCAGAAAACATTAAAAAGCATTAAAGCTCAATAAATTATCTGTAGGTAAACTAATATGTTCGTATTTTTTGAATTTTTCGCCCTATTTTTCAAAAAATTGTGGATAAACCACCTCAATCACCTCTCGCGTGCACCAGCGCGCATCCCCAAATATGCCGCAGGGGTGCTTCCTTGTAGCGCGTGAGAGCCATGAAACGCCACCCTCGAACCACCCCCCTGCGCCTACAGCTCTAGGTGGCGGGTAATTACCGCCGCAACTAGGACAGGGTGAATATTTACCCGTAAATAAAATTCCTTCACCATGAGTAGACCGTAAAAATACGCAGAAGAAAGAACTGTCTCAGACCGGCGTGACCTCGGGGCTCGCGAAGAATATTCACTCGGGGAAAGAGCGTGCGAACAATAGTCCAAAAGCCCCTAAAAGCACGTCATAAGTATGCGTAGTGCTTGATAAACAGGTATCTTAGATTATGACTATATCCATCACGGGAGGGGCTTTTTGTGCCCACCCGTGCGGATTGCGGCGCGACTGAGAACCCTCGGATGTGTCCAATCTGGTAGGTGAATACCGCCCTCGCAGAAGCGGCGGTGCGCCGTGATAATACAGGAGAAAACATTGACCGCTGACCTCGTAGTAGTCGGTTCGGGCCTCTTTGGTCTGACCATCGCAGAACAGGCTGCCACTGAGCTGGGCCTGAAGGTTGCCCTGCTGGACCGCCGTTCCCACATCGGTGGTAACGCATACAGCGAGAAGGAGAAGCAGACCGGTATTGAGGTGCACCGCTACGGTGCGCACCTGTTCCACACCTCCAACGAGCGTGTCTGGGAGTACGTGAACCGTTTCACCGAGTTCACCAACTACGTACACCGCGTGTACACCCGCCACAACGGCATCGTGTACCCCATGCCGATTAACCTGGGTACCATCAACCAGTTCTTCAACGCAGCTTACTCTCCCGCAGAGGCAAAGGCGCTCATCGCTGAGCAGGCTGGCGAGCTGGCTGGTACCGACCCGCAGAACCTGAACGATAAGGGTATCTCCCTGATTGGTCGCCCCCTGTACGAGGCGTTCATCAAGCACTACACCGCTAAGCAGTGGCAGACCCCGCCGGAAGAGCTGCCCGCATCCATCATTTCCCGCCTGCCGGTTCGCTACAACTACGACAACCGCTACTTCAACGACAAGTACGAGGGTCTGCCCGTTGACGGCTACGCAGCATGGCTGGAGCGTATGGCGGCGCACCCGAACATTGAGGTGCACCTGAACACTGACTTCTTCGAGCCCGGTCACCAGTACTCTCGCGAGAACGTCCTGGGTCAGATTCCCGTGGTCTACACCGGCCCGGTTGACCGCTACTTCGACTACGCTGAGGGCGACCTGTCCTGGCGTACCATCGACCTGGAAGAAGAAGTCCTGCCGATTGAGGACTTCCAGGGTTGCTCCGTGATGAACTACCCCGATGCTGATGTTCCCTTCACCCGCATCCACGAGTTCCGTCACTTCCACCCCGAGCGTGACTACACCAAGGACGCAACCGTCATCATGCGCGAGTACTCTCGCTTCGCGAACAAGGGCGACGAGCCGTACTACCCGGTCAACACCTCCGTGGACCGTGAGAAGCTGCTGGCGTACCGCGACCTGGCTAAGGGTGAGAACAACGTGCTGTTCGGTGGCCGCCTGGGTACCTACAAGTACCTGGATATGCACATGGCTATCGGCGCTGCACTGTCCATGTTCGACAACAAGATCCGCCCGCACTTCGCTAACGGTGCGAAGATCGAGTCCGGTGGTGTTGACGCTTAACTATGGCTGATAAGACTTTGAAGAACCTGCAGCGGGTTATTTTCCCGAGCGCGGTTGAGACTGACGTCGTGCCCCTGTACGTGGACGCGAGTGTCGCAACCGGCGTTCAGCTGCCCACCCGTATTGACGGTGACGCTTCGACCTCCATTGCGGAGGCGATGAACACCTCCGGTCAGTCTGTGTCGAACGCTAGCGCGAACCGTGATGCCGCGAACAGCCTGAACAGCCGCCGATCCATCACCGTGAACGCGGGCCAGAGCCTGTCTTTCGGTACGTACTTCAATGCGTTCCCCGCTTCGTACTGGCGTCGCTGGACTGACCTGCAGAAGGTCGTGCTGAGCGTTCAGACTCGCGGCGAGGGCATGGTCATCGTGTACAAGTCCAATGGCCGTGGCGTGATTCAGCGCGTGGATGCGAAGCTGCTCTCCGGCGAGGAGACCAACACCTTCACTCTGCCCCTGGCGCCGTTCGGTGACGGCGGCTGGTACTGGTTCGACCTGGCTGGCACCACCGACCTTGAGCTGATTGAAGCGAACTGGCTGGGCGACATTGAGCCCCGCGCAGACGTGAAGGCTGGTCAGGCGACCGTGCAGATTACCACCATGAACAAGGTGGAGTACTGCATCAACAACATTCGTGCTCTGGGTGAGAGCCCCGAGATTTTTGATGCTGTGCACGAGTTCCTGATTGTGGATCAGGGCACCCAGAAGGTGCAGGACCACGAGGACTTCGAAGAGGTCGTTAAGCCCCTCTCCGGTAAGTTCCGCATCATCAACCAGGGCAACCTGGGTGGTTCCGGTGGCTTCTCGCGCGGCATGTTCGAGGCTGTCAACAACGGTTCCGATTACGTGCTGCTACTCGATGACGACGTTATCGTTGAGCCCGAGTCAATCCTGCGTATGGTGACCTTCGCGAACTACTGCAAGGAACCCACCATCGTGGGTGCGCACATGTTCGACATGTTCGACCGTTCGGTTCTGCACGCGTTCGGTGAGGTTGTTGACCCGTGGCGTAACTTCTACGCTAAGCCGCACGATGACATGGCGATGGGCCACAACCTGGGTCACCACAACCTGCGTAACACCCCCTGGCTGCACCGCCGCGTGGACGTGGACTACAACGGCTGGTGGATGTGCCTCATCCCGACCACCGTCATCAAGGAAATCGGTCTGTCTCTGCCCCTGTTCCTGAAGTGGGATGACGCTGAGTACGGTCTGCGCGCTAAGGCCGCGGGCTTCGCTACCGTGTCCTTCCCCGGTGCGGGTGTGTGGCACGTGTCCTGGACTGATAAGGATGACTCGGTCGGCTGGCAGGCGTACTACCACGAGCGCAACCGCCTCATTACGGCGCTGCTGCATTCGCCCTTCGATAAGGGTGGCCGCGTGCTGCTGGAGTCCCTGTTCTTGGACGTCAAGCACACCCTGTCCATGCAGTACTACACCGAGGCCGGCCGCCTGATGGCGCTGGAGGATCTGCTCTCCGGCCCCGATCACCTGCACCCCTCGCTCTCGCAGCGTCTGCCGGTGATTCGTGCGATGGCTAAGGAGTACCCGGAGTCTCAGGTGAAGCCGAACGTGGATGACTTCCCGGCTATTCAGACGAAGAAGCCTCCGTTCCGTGGCCGCCGTTCCTTCGCGTCCCCCGGTTACAAGAAGCTTGCTTCCTGGACCGCGAAGACTGTTGCTCGTCAGCTGTTCAAGCCGGTGAGCGAAGAGGCGAAGGCTCACCCGCAGATTCAGCTGAACTACGGTGAGACCAACTGGTGGACCCTGTCGAAGTTCGATTCGGCTCTGGCGACTAACGCTGAGGGTACCGGCCTGTTCTGGTACCGCCGCGACCCCGAGCAGCTCAAGTCGAAGCTGGCTCAGGCTGCTAAGCTGCACGTTCAGCTGGTGACCGGTTGGGATAAGCTGCGTGAGCAGTACCGTTCGAAGGCTGCTGAGGTTGCCTCCTACGATGCGTGGGCTAAGACCTTCGCCGAGCATACGGATTCTGAGCTGACCCGATGAACGATCTGAAGTCTGTTCCCCTGAAGGCGCCCGGCCGTGGGCGCGGCATCCTGGATGCGGTGAAGAACCGCTACCTGCTTCGACTGCTGGTCGATAAGGAAATCCAGGTCCGCTACCGCGGCTCGGTGCTGGGCATTTTGTGGTCGTACATTAAGCCGGGTGTGCAGTTCCTGGTGTTCTACATTGCCATGGGTATGTTCCTTGGCTTGGAACGCGGTATGCACAACTACGCTGTGTATCTTTTCTCGGGCATGATTGCTATTAACTTCTTCTCGGAGGGGTTCGGCAATGGTGCTCGCGCCATGGTGGTTAACAGTGCTCTGATTCGCAAGATTTACCTGCCGCGTGAGCTGTTCTCGCTGTCTACGGTGTGGGTGGCTCTGGTGCATTTTGTGCCGCAGATTGTGGTCATGCTCCTGGCGTGCTTTGCGGTGGGCTGGCATCCGTCCTTGTTGGCTTTTGAGTCGATTCTGGCGGGCATGCTCATCGTGATGCTGCTGTCCTATGGTCTGGGTCTGATTTTCGGTGTGGCTAACGTGTTCTTCCGAGATTCGGAGAACATCGTGGACATGCTGCTGATGGTGGCTACCTGGTTCTCGCCGGTGCTGTACTCCTGGACCATGGTGCGTGACACCCTGTACCCGTGGGTGTTCAACGTGTTCATGATTAACCCGCTGACCGTTGCGGTGGAGCTGTTCCACTATGGCTTCTGGCATCCGACGCTCCGTCCTGAGGATTTGGCGCTTCCTGCTTCGCAGGTGGTTCCGCATCTCTTCAGCTTCTGGACTCCAATTGCCATTGGTATTTCTCTGCTGACCGTTTTGATTGGTGATTTGCTCTTCCGTAAGTTTGAGGGCAACTTCGCCCAGGAGCTCTGATTCTGTGGATATTAAGAAGCTTGAGTTCCCGCCGGTGAGCCCGGACGCTCCCGTGGTGATTCACGTGGAGAATTTGGTGAAGCGCTTCGTTCTGCGCCACACCCGTTCGATGAAGGAAGCTTTTGTGTGGCTGATTAAGGGCCGCAAGGGTGATCTTTCGGAGAAGTTCAATGCACTCAACGGCGTGAGCCTGGATATTCGTCAGGGCGAGCGTGTGGCTCTTCTGGGTCTGAACGGCTCGGGTAAGTCCACGCTGCTGAAGATGATTTCTGGTGTGATGCGCGCCGATGAGGGTGAGGTTCTCACGCGCGGCAATATTGCGGGTCTGATTGAGGTGGGCGCTGGTTTCCACCCGGATCTGACCGGTCGCGATAACGTGTACCTCAACGGCGCGATTTTGGGTATGACCAAGGATGAGATTGAGGCTTCCTTCGATTCGATTGTGGATTTCGCTGAGATTCACGACTTTATCGATACCGAGGTGAAGTTCTACTCTTCGGGTATGTACCTGCGTCTGGCATTCTCGGTTGCGGTTCATACGAACCCGGATATCTTCCTGGTGGATGAGATTCTTGCGGTGGGCGATGAGCCGTTCCAGAAGAAGTGTATTGCGAAGATTCAGGAGCTGTGCTCTGCCGGTAAGACTCTTGCCGTGGTGAGCCATGACCTGGATTTGGTGTCTAAGATTTGTGACCGCGGCGTGGTGCTGGAGCACGGTAACCTGCGTTTTGACGGTCCGATTAAGGAAGCTGTGAAGGTGATTCGTGGCGGCGACTAACCGCTAGGTGATTGCTTGTGATGGGGCGTGTATTCCCGTTGGGGGAGTGCACGCCCCTTTGCTGTGCCTGGGAAGGAGCGCCCGAAAGTTGCGCACGGGAAGGAGCGCCCGAAAGCTGTGCCCGGGAAGGTGCTGCTGCTGGGTAGGGTTCTTGCGTTTTACTAGGGGAGGCTGCGGCTTTTAAGACGAAATGTTACGTGTACACCGAGTGCAATATGGCAGTGATTAACGGTGAGCGGTTCGAGGGGTGTACCTGCAACTGTTCTGCAAGTCACAGCTGACTAGGCGTTTTGAATTTTAGTGCACGTTGGGTAACGATATGCGCAATTCCAGGCATCAAAAATGCCCAAATACTATACTCGTAAATATTAAGGGGTGTTTTATTACATTTTGATAAATTTGATGCGCTGAGGGTAGGGTGATGGTGGCATTGATGTATCAATGCTTCACCGTATTCCACACAACCACACCACACAGCATCGGATCATTTCAATGGAGAACACCGTACTGGATACCCGGGCGGAGCATCTAACTCTGCTCGAGGAGAATATCCGTGAGGCAATGCGCCACCGCAGCCTGGACCCGCACGAGGATCAGCACGCGGTGCGTGGGCTCATTGACGAGCACCTGAGCGATTACGAGCAGCGGCGTACCCGCATCTCCTTGCCCGATTTGGGCGACCGCGAATCCGTGATTCAACGCCTGCACGATGAAATCTGCGGCTTCGGCGTAATTCAGCCGTTCCTTGATGATGAGAGCGTTGAAGAAATCTGGATCAACTCTCCCGACGAAATTTTTATCGCCCGCAACGGCGAAAGTGAACTAACCGGTCTGCACCTGAGCGCCGAGGCGATCAATAGCCTGCTGGAGCGCATGCTCAAGCCTTCGGGTCGTCGTGTGGACCTTTCTTCCCCGTTTGTTGATGCATCCCTGCCGGATGGATCCCGCTTGCACGCGGTGATTCCGGATATTACTCGCAGGCACACGAGCATCAATATCCGTAAGTTCGTGGTGCGTGCCCGCCGCCTGCCCGACCTTGTGCGCATGAACTCGCTGAGTGCCGGCGCGGCGTCCCTACTGCACGCGGCGGTGGAGAGCGGCATGAACATCCTCGTTTCGGGCGCAACCCAGGCGGGTAAGACCACGATGCTGAACTGCCTGTCGGCATCCATTCCTCCGCGTGAGCGCGTGATTACGTGCGAAGAAATCTTTGAGCTCGCGGTTCCGCTACGCGATGTGGTGGGTCTGCAATGCCGCCAGCCGAACCTCGAGGGCACCGGCGCGATTGAGTTGCGCCGCCTGGTCAAGGAGGCTCTGCGTATGCGCCCGGACCGCATCCTTATCGGTGAGGTGCGTGAGGCGGAGTCCCTGGATATGCTCATTGCGCTCAACGCGGGTCTGCCGGGTATGTGCACGATTCACGCGAATTCAGCGCGTGACGCGGTGACCAAGATTTGTACCCTGCCGCTGCTGGCGGGCGAGAATATTTCCTCGGCGTTCGTGGTGCCGACCGTGGCGTCCTGCTTTGACATTGTGGTGCATTGCGGCCGCGATTCGCGCGGTCAGCGCCAGGTCGAAGAGATCAGCATGCTGGGCGGCCGCGTTGAGGACGGCGTGATTGAGATGTCCCCGCTGTTTGTGCGCCGTGACGGTCAGATGATGTGTGTGGCGTTGGAGCTGCCGAACCCGGACCGTTGGATTCGTGCCGGTCACCGCCCCGAGCAGGTGCTGGCTGCGGCGAAGGCGGGTCAGTAATGCCTCTGTTTCTGAGCCTGATTTTGGGGTTGGGCGTCTGCCTGATTTACCTTTCCTGCTTTCCTGATAACGGCAAGCCGCCGAAGCCGAGTAACGACCCGGCGCTGGTCGTGGCGTTGCGTAAGGCGGGTATGCACTCGCTGACTCCTCGCACGTTCATGTGGGTGAGCGTCGCTAGCGGCGTGAGCGCGTCGGTTCTGCTGCTGATGCTCACTCAGCTTTTGCCGCTGGGTCTGCTGGGCCTGATTGGTGGTTTTGCGGCGCCTCGCGTGATTGTGAATCATCGTGCCCGCGCGGCGGATGCCCGTATTTGGCAGCTGTGGCCGGATGCGGTGGACCACCTGCGTTCGGCGATTCGTGCAGGTTTGTCCTTGCCGGAGGCGCTGATTCAGCTCTCGTACCGTGGCCCGGAAGAGCTGCGTGATGCCTTCGCCCATTTCTCGCGTGATTACCGTGCGTCGGGTGAGTTTGTGCCGTCGCTGAACCGTTTGAAGGAGTATCTCTCTGACCCGGTGGCGGACACCATCATTGAGGCGTTGAAGATTGCCCGCGAGGTGGGCGGTTCGGACCTGGGTAAGCTGCTGGGCACGCTGAGTGATTTTCTGCGTGATAATGCGCGTACCCGTTCGGAGCTTCTGGCGCGTCAGTCGTGGACTGTGAATGCGGCTCGTCTCTCCTGTGTTGCGCCCTGGTTTGTGCTGTGTCTGATGGCGACTCAGCCTGCCGCGCGCATGGTTTATAACTCGTTTGCCGGTGCAATGCTGATGATTGCCGGTGCCGCTATTTCTTTGGCGGCGTACCGTCTGATGCTGCGTATTGGTGAGTTGCCGCGTGAACGGAGGGTTTTCGGGTGAACCTGCCTCTGATTTTTGGTCTGCTGTTGGCGACCGGCGTGGGTCTGATTCTTTCGTCGGTGCTGAATACTCGCAGTATTTCGTTTTCTGATCGTGTGGCGTCGCAGCTGCGCGGTGAGACTCTGCGTGAGTCGCTGTTGAAGGAGCAGGAGCGCCGGGAGCCGAGCCTGCTGGAGGCGATTTCGGCGTTCTGCGCGCCGCTTCTGCGTTCGCTGTCTTCGTCGTTGAGTGGCTCGTCGCTGAGCGATAGTTCGGTGCAGGAGCGTCTGCGTCGTGCTGGCTCTTCGCAGAGTGTGAGCGCGTTTCGTGCTGAGCAGCTGCTGTGGGCTCTTGCCGGTGTGACCGTCATGAGTGCGCTGACCGTCATTGGTGTGGTGCAGGAGCGTTTCTCCATTCTGGTGGCTCTTGTGCTGGTGCTGGTGAGCGGTTTGAGCGGCTTTCTGGCGCGTGACTGGTGGCTGGGTGAGGCGGTGACTAAGCGTGAGAAGCAGCTGGTTGCTGAGTTCCCGGCGCTGGCGGAGATGATGGCTCTGTCGGTGACAGCGGGCGAGTCGGCGCTGGCGGCCCTGGAGCGTATCTGTTTGACCTCTCGCGGCGAGTTGGCTCGTGAGTTTTCTGAGATTTTGGCGCAGACCCGCACCGGTGTTTCGCTGCTGAGCGCGCTGCAGGAGTTTGCGGAGCGTACTCGCGTTCCGGCGTTGAGCCGCTTCGTTGAGGGTATTGCTGTTGCGATTGAGCGCGGTACCCCTCTGGCTGATGTGTTGCGTGCGCAGGCTCAGGATGTGCGCGATAACGCTAAGCGTGAGCTGATGGAAACAGCCGGTAAGAAGGAGATTGCGATGCTCGCCCCGGTGGTGTTTTTTATCCTGCCGCTGACGGTGATTTTTGCGGTCTTCCCGGGCTTGTCGCTCATGCGTTTGAACTTTTAGATTTTGCGGCGGGTACACACCGTACCGGCTGCACCGCGGTGGGCTGGGCTGATTGCCCGGCGCGCCGCACCAACCACACACTACACCCTTTGATAGAAGGAGAAAATCATGTTCCGTCGTTTCCGCACCGCCCTCACCGTGCTGATCGCCCTGGCTATCGCATCCGTGCTGGCTCTGCGCCTGAAGAACAAGCAGGATGACCCCGAGCGCGGTGACGTGCCCGGCTGGGTCATGATCACCATGATGAGCGCCGTGCTGGTTGCCGCTATCTTGGCGATTGCTCAGCCCGCTCTGACCAAGATGTTCAACGATGCGATTGCTCTGGTTCACCAGTAATGCGTAAGCCCCGCATCGCTTCTGAGCTGACTGCCGCTGAGCTATCCTCCGCGGAATATTCTGTGGAGGAGAGCGAGCGCGGTGATGCCAGCACGGAATTCGTCATGGTCGGTGCGCTGTTGGTGTTGCTGACTATGGCGATTCTGCAGGTTTCTTTCGCCCTGTATGCACGAACCATGTTGGTGGATGCTGCGGCGGCTGGGGCACGTTACGGTACGATGCGTGACCGCACTCCGCAGGAGGGCATGGAGCGTACCCGTCAGATGATTGAGGGGGTTCTTCCGTCTTCGTATGCTGAGAATATTTCGTACCGTCAGAGTAGTGATTCTACGGGTGTGCGCACTTTGGAGGTGACGGTGAAGTCTCCGTTACCGGTGCTGGGCCCGTGGGGTTTTCCGGATTCTATTGAGGTGAAGGGGCATGCGATTTATGCGGAGCATCGTTCCGGTGATTAGTGACTTTTCGCTTCGGCAGCGGGTGAAGGAACGCCTGAAGAGCCGCTCTGATCGGCACAATCCTGAAGAGGGCAGCACCATTGTGGAGTTCCTGGGTTTGGGTATTACTCTGCTCATCCCGGTACTCTACGGCATTCTGACGATTTTTAGCTTGCAGTCTTCGGTAATGGCGGCTCATGCGGCGAGCGCCCAGGTGGTGCTGTATGTGCAGGAGCAGCCGCAGGACTCGTCGGTTGGCCCGGATTTGGCTCAGCGTCTGGCGGTGCATGCTGCCGCCGATTACGGGGTTGAGCCCTCCGATGTGAGCGTGTCGTTGAGCTGTGCGTCGGGGGAGTGCGTCTCGGGTACGAAGGCGTACGCCACGGTGACGGTTCAGGCGCGTTTGCCGCTGCTGCCTTCGTTTATGGGTGGCGGCGTGATTCCGGTGAGTTCTCATGCGACGAGTTGGGGGTCTGGTCATGCTGATTCCTAATGGTTTGCTGGCTCGTGCCAACATGAAGATTCGTGCCCGTGCGCAGAGCCGGGCGCTCGCCTCAGGCCGCCTCGCCGCTGACCCGGTCGCCTCAAACCCGGAAGAGGGCAGCATTGCCCCGCTGATTGTGGGCATGCTGGCGTTGCTGTTGCTCATCGGTTCGGTGACTGTGGCGATTACGGGCGCGTATCTGCAGACTCAGCATCTGCAGGATGTGGCGGACGCTCAGGCGAACTCGATTACCCGCACGATGCGCACTCCGGATGAGGCGAGTGGTTCGGCGGCGTGGGAGTATGCGAGTGCGTACTTGGCTGAGGTTCAGCCGGGGCAGGATTTTCAGGCGTTGCGTCTGGAGAATGTGTCCGTGGATTCTGATCAGAGCGTGCACGTGTACCTGTCGGCTCGTATTCGTCCGCCGCTGCTGTCGATTCTGGTGCCTGATGGTATTGAGGTGACCGCTCATGGTTCGTCGCGTTTGAAGACGAGCCAGGGCCCGTCCACCGATTAGTGCGTCCATCAACGGCGCACGGGCATAACGGCGCACGGGCGTATCGGCTCACTCTCTTATTGGTGCGTTGTGAGCCCCATAGACTGCGAGGGTGCATCCGCAAGGTAGTGTAACGGCTAGCGGATGCGCCCTCGTTTTGCATTCTTTTACATCTTCGTTCCGCGGCTTCTGCCCTCTAACCACCCTGTCCTTCTGCGCTGTGGGCTGTTGCGGGCTGTAACGGCGGGACTTTCTGGCAGTTTCGCGATAGTGTTAAAAGCTATGGCATCCTTCGACTTTTCTGCTGAGATTAAAGAGCTTCGCGCGATTTTCACCTCTATTGCTGCTGTGAGCGATATTGAGGGGATTGAGCGCGCCATTGAGGACCTGTCTGCGCGGGCTGCCGCACCCGATTTGTGGGATGACGTGGAGAATGCGCAGAAGGTGACGAGCGCACTGTCGTATAAGCAGTCGGAGCTGAATCGTCTGCGCTCGCTGTCTTCTCGCATTGATGATGTTGAGGTGATGGTGGAGCTTGCCGAAGCGGAGGATGAGGAGACTGCCGCCGAGCTGCTCGCTGATGCTGAACGCGAGTGCGCTGAAATCCGCGCCAAGCTGGAAGAGCTTGAGGTGCTGGTGCTGCTGTCGGGTGAGTACGATCAGCGTGAGGCTGTGGTGACGATCCGTTCGGGCGCTGGTGGCGTGGATGCTGCTGATTTCGCGGAGATGCTGCTGCGCATGTACCTGCGTTGGGCGGAGAAGAACGGCTACCCGACGAAGGTTCTGGACACCTCCTACGCTGAGGAGGCGGGCCTGAAGTCGGTGACCTTCGAGGTGAACGCGCCGTACGCTTTTGGTCGCCTGTCGGTGGAGGCGGGTACTCACCGCCTGGTGCGTATTTCGCCGTTCGATAATCAGGGCCGCCGCCAGACCTCGTTCGCGGCGGTTGAGGTGATTCCTCTGATTGAGCAGACGGATGCTATTGAGATTCCCGAGTCTGAGATTAAGGTGGATGTGTTCCGCTCGTCGGGCCCGGGTGGTCAGTCGGTGAATACGACGGATTCGGCGGTACGTATGACTCACTTGCCGACCGGTATTGTGGTGTCGATGCAGAATGAGAAGTCGCAGTTGCAGAACCGTGCGGCGGCTTTGCGCGTGCTGCAGTCTCGCCTGTTGCTGCTGCGTAAGGAGCAGGAGGATGCGAAGAAGAAGGAGCTTGCCGGTGACATTAAGGCAAGCTGGGGCGATCAGATGCGCTCCTATGTTCTGCATCCGTACCAGATGGTGAAGGATCTGCGTACCGGCTATGAGGAGGGTAATGCCTCTAATGTTTTGGATGGCGGTTTGAACGCCTTTATTGATGCTGGTATTCGCTGGCGCGCTTCGGGGCGCGCGGCTGAAGAGAGCTAAGACGTATAAGGATTGAGTGATGGCTCAGAAAAAGAAGAAAGACGCGAAGAAGGACCCGAATAACGCGATTATTGCCCAGAATAAGAAGGCTCGCCACAACTACAACATTGTGGATACCTATGAGGCGGGCATTGTTCTGCTGGGTACTGAGGTGAAGTCTCTGCGTGATGGTGGGGCGTCCATTGTGGATGGTTTCTGCCAGGTGACCGATAACGAGTTGTGGCTCGAGGGTATTCATATTGCGGAGTACGGTTACGGTACGTGGACGAACCATGCGGCTCGTCGTCGCCGTAAGTTGCTGCTGCATCGTTCTGAGATTAATAAGTTGGCGCAGAAGCTGAAGGAGACCGGTTACACGGTGGTTCCGTTGAAGCTGTACTTCTCGAATGGTCGTGCGAAGGTTGAGATTGCTTTGGCGACCGGTAAGCGTGAGTACGATAAGCGTCAGGCTTTGCGTGAGCGTCAGGATGACCTGGAGGCGCGCCGCGCGATGCGTTACCGCAACCTCGGCTAGGGCTGAGGCAACGGCGGGATGCACCGCTGGTTCGGTGACTGCCTGTAGGGGCGGGGCGCGGTTCCTCGCGTATAATGGTTGAAAATTCGCGGTGTACCGCGAGCACCATACGTTTTTGAGGAGACACATGTCTGAGAACCCGAACTACCAGCAGAACCCGGGCGAGTTCATTCCCGCACCGCAGCAGGCACCCGCATACAACATGCAGGGCGGCTACCCCGGCTACCAGCCGACCCCGAGCTCGGCTCTGGCGATTGCTTCGCTGATCCTGGGTATTATTGGTCTGCTCTCTGGCTGGCTGATTTTCGGTGGCGTGCTGGGTCTGGTCGGCGTGATTCTGGGTATTGTTGCCCTGGTGAAGGTAAAGAACGGTACCGCATCCGGTAAGGGCATGGCGATTGGTGGTATTGTCACCGGTGCGCTGGGCATGATTGTTGCTGTTGTTGTGCTGGTTCTGGGCTTGATTGGCATTGGCATGCTCAGCGAGTGCGCTGAGAATGCGGTGCAGGATTCGAGCGGTAACTATGTGTGCACCATTCACGGTGAAACCATGACGATGAGCCCCGATGAGTACAAGATGTACCGCCGTTAAATCGCATTGAGTCTTTGAAGCGTTGAGGGACCGAATAGTGTTGAACTATTCGGTCCCTTGTTCTTTCTCGGCGCTGAATCTGCCCGATTGGTGGATTCTGGGCGCTGAATCTGAAATCTTGAACTTCACAGATGACCCAAATGACAGCTTATTTATATAATGGAACCGAACTCAGCGCGCAATGGTGCGTTGGGCGAGTATAAATTGTTCGCTGCAACTGTGAAGGAAAGAACGACGGATGTCTGAGAATAACTACGGAAACAACCAGGGGAACGCACAGAACCCCTACGCTGCTCAGCAGCCTAATTCTTCCGCCCAGAGCTCGTACGGTCAGGATTACGGCCAGGCTCCTTCGGCACAGAATACCTACGGCCAGGATTACGGTCAGAGCGCATCCGCTCAGAACACCTACGGTCAGGCTCAGCAGCAGAACGCTACTCCGCAGAACTCGACCCAGCAGAACCAGTACGGTCAGTTCGGTGCGCAGTCTTCTTCGCAGAATGCTTACGGCCAGAACGTTGCTCAGGGTACCTCTGCCCAGGGCGTTGCGGCTCAGGGTGCTTCGGCTCAGAACACCTACGGCCAGCAGCAGTACGGCTACGGTCAGGACGCTTCCTACCAGGCGCAGCCCGCTCAGCAGAATCAGTACGGTTACGGCCAGGACGCCTCCTACCAGGCGCAGCCCGCTGACTACAACTACCAGCAGAACTCTTACCAGCAGCAGCCTCAGCAGGACGCTTACGGTTACGGTCAGCCCGCGGGTTACCCGTATGCGGCTCCCGTGACGAAGAAGGCTCCCGGCATGGCGCTGGCGGCGATGATTCTCGGTATTGCGGCTGTGCTGACCGGTTTCTTCGTGTTCGGTGCCCTGCTGGGTATCGCTGCGATTATTCTGGGCGCCCTGTCCCTGAAGAAGACTAAGGAAGTTGGCGCGGGTAAGGCATTCGCACTGACCGGTATTATCACCGGTGCGGTGTCTGTCCTGATTTCGATTTGTATGCTTTTCGTATTCATTTCTTTCTATCAGACCACTGAGAAATGCCTTGAGGTTGGTACCGAGGACGGTCACGGTAACGTGGTCTGCCAGATTGGTGACAACCCGAACAACCGCATGACTGTTTCTGCGCGCCACTAAGGTTTGACCGCCTAATTTTGACTGCCTAATTTTGGCTACCCAGTGCGGTACGCGAACGGGGTGGGGCTCCTAGATATTCTGGGGCGCCTCACCCCGTTTGCTGTGCCCGTGATTTTCTGCACCGATTTTCTGCGTCCGCCGTTGATTCGGGTGTGTGCTGGAAGCGCGCTCGCTGTACCCTCTGCGTCTGTTCTTGGCTGGTGTTCTCTGTCAGTGAGCGAACCCTGCGTGTGCGGGGTGGGTGACTTGCACGCCGTTAAACATCTTAGATATACTGAATCTCTACCGTGTTTGAATGGCACCGCGGCGTCAAGGTATGTCGAGGAAAACTTTCAGAAGACGGTGGGCTTTTTGATAAAAGCATAGGGGGATGATCGGTTTCGACGATGTGAGTTGAGATGGGTGAAGCGTGCCGAGGATGCAGGGTTATCTCGTTAACGCCCTCTGCAAAAAATTAAGTGCAGAATCTAAGCGCACTGACTTCGCACTCGCTGCCTAAGCGCGAGTTGCCGTCTGTCGGCCTGAGCATGCCTTTGGCTCAGTTACCGGCATCGACTTAAAAGGCCACTGCTGCTAGCCCTTGTTGCGGGGGTTAGCGGGACTTTTACGTGACTAGGTTCGTCGGTATATGTGTTTATGCAAGTACCGGAGCCGAAAAGTAGCGTTCGCATAAACTGCGCACGGAGAAGCCCCGTTGACGCCACATCGGACCGGGGTTCGATTCCCCGCATCTCCACGATCTCCCAGCCGTCCGC